>CAMDQN010000142.1 GCA_945905925.1 Singulisphaera sp. GP187 | reverse complement strand
ATCGAGGAGTTGAGGGAACAGACGGCCGCCTGGCACGAGTACACCAACGACAAACAACGCGGCGTCGATTGGCAATTTCGCATCGGCGACGCGCGGACCAAACTGAAGTCGCTCTACCCTAAAATTAAAACCTGACGCTGCACTAGGCGACCGCGCGATTGTGGCCGAACTCGTCGCGCGCGACCCGTGGCTGGTCGGGTTCACCTGCTATGTGTGGAACATCGAGCGCACGCTCCAGATCGCGCGCGAGTTGAAGCGCCGGTTGCCACACGTGCGGGTCGTTCTCGGCGGGCCGGAAGTCACGCCCGACAACGCGTGGGTACTCGACACCCTCGACTACGACCTCGCCGTCATCGGCGAAGGCGAGCAGACGTTCGCAGCGCTGCTCGAAGCCCTCCGCGACGCACCGAAAGCCGGGCGGCGTTCGCTGCCCCTCACGGGCGCGACGGGCTTGGAATCCATCGCGGGGTTGTACGTGCCGCCGCTAGCGGGACCGCGATACGACCCGGCGCGAAAGCCCGCGTTCCGCACGCCCCTACCCGACCTGACCGAACTCGGCTCCCCGTACCTCGCCGGAATCCTCGACGCCGGCGACGAGCAGATGCTGCTCCTGGAAACCGCTCGCGGGTGCGTGTTCAAATGCAAGTTCTGCTACTACCCCAAGAGCTACGACAAGCAGTACTACCTCGCCCCGGATCAAGTACGCGCCGCGCTCCGACACGGGCGTGACCGCGGCGCGAAAGAAGTGTTCCTCCTCGACCCCACCCTGAACCAGCGGCGCGACTTCGCCGAGTTCCTTCGGCTCCTGGGCGAAGAGAACCCGGGCCACGGTTTCAGCTACTTCGGCGAACTGCGGGCCGAGGGCGTCACAGCGGAAACGGCCGCACTGCTCCGCGCGGCCAACTTCACCGAGGTCGAGGTCGGGCTGCAGTCGATCGACCCTGACGCGATGCGCCTCATGGACCGCAAGAACAACTTGAAGGCGTTCGAGCGCGGCGTGCGGGCGATGCGCGACGAGGGCATCCGGGTGAAGGTCGATCTGATCGTCGGGCTACCTGGCGACACGACCGCGTCCGTGATGAAATCGTTCCACTACCTGCGCGACGGCGACTTGTACAGCGACGTGCAGGTGTTCAACCTCGCGATCCTCCCCGGCACCGCGTTCCGGCACGAAGCCGACGAACTGGGTCTCCGCTTCCAGCCGCGCCCGCCGTACTACCTTCTCGAAACACCAACTCTGAAGCGGACCGATCTGTTCGAGTTGATGCATCAGGCGCAGGAGCTGTTCGCGGTTGAGTTCGACGTCGCACCGCCACCGGTGTTGGAGTTCGATTCGGCTGACGGGTTGGAACGCGTCTGGCGGGTCGATCTGGACGCGACTGCCGAACCTGTCCCGCCGGCTGTTGGCACCGCACAGGCGTTCACGGTTTGGTTCACGTCCGCGTGCTTCGACCGGCACGCGGCGCGGGTGGCTGCGTGCGTGCGTCGGGTTCTCGCCGACGAACCGTTCGCGACACTCCAGATCGTTTTGGATGCTTCCGACGTTAAGAGTGAATCGTTAACACAGAGTTTGACCCCGCGGTTGTTGGACGCGCTCGCGGCTGCGGCACTCGAACGGCCGACGTACCTCGACAAGTATTACGCGCTCCAGCCGGGCCGCACGAACGGCGCGAAGCGGTTCGTGGTCGTACTCCCGGGTCGGTCGCGTGACGACCTCGACCCGGATTGGGTGGACGCAATCGGCACGACGGCTGCTGTGGTCTGGCGCGGCGTGCCCGACGCGGCTGAGATGGAAGCGTTCGAGTACGCCTGGCCGAAGTGAAGCCACTGCTTGCGCGGTGTCCGCTGCTTCAGCCCCCGACACCGGACGCGCACTCACTTCTTCGGCGGGAGGTGGTAGCCCTGCGCGTTCAGTTTGATGCGATACAGGCTTTTCCCCGCGGTGATGTACAGCACGTTCGCGTCGGCGCCGCGCGCGAAGCCGACGTTCGTGGGAACCTCCGTCTTGATGTAGCCAATCTCCTTCCCGTCCGGCGAGTACACGCAAATGCCGGGCTTCTTCTCGTCACGCACCGCGACGTACAGGTTCCCGCTCTTGTCGCACACTAACCCGTCTGGGCCGTCCTCCGGGGCGTAGTCCACCAGCGTCTTGCGGAACTTCGCGGTGCCGTCGTCCGCGAGGTCGTAGGCCATGAGTGTCATCGCGCCTTTCTTCGTGGGTTCCAATGTCTTGTTGCCGTCGCTCTTCAGCCGACCAATGCCGGTGGTGCCGTTGTCGTTGCTCACCACGTAGAGCGTCTTCTGGTCGGGCGAGATCGCGACGCCGTTCGGCTTGCCCGCGTCCGTGATGATGCGGGTCACCGTGCCGTCGGGATCGACGCGGTACACGGCCTGCACCGGCTGGTCGATCGGCTCGTGCCCGAGGTATCGCGGGTCGCTGAAGTAGATGCGGCCCTTCTCGTCGATGGTGATGTCGTTGGGCGAGTTGAACGGCTTGTTGTCGTACAGCCCCGCGACGATGTACGTCTTGCCGGTCTTCATGTCGGTGCGCGTGAGCCGGCGCCCACCGAAGTCGGCGCCTTCGGCCGCGAGCAGGTCACCGTTCGCGTCGAACTTCAGTCCGTTCGACATGCCAGACGGCGAGCGGAAGACCACGGTCTTGCCGGTCTTGGGGTCGTACTTCCAGATGTGCCCGGCTTCGACTGGTTGTTTCGCGGCCTTCGTGACGTGCGTGAACGTAATGTCGCTGAAATACACCATGCCGTCGGGCGCGACCGCGACGCCCTCCGTGAGAACCAAACCGCCATCAAAGACCTTCTCCAGTTTCGCGTCGGGCGGCACGATCGGATCAGCCGCGCGCGAGGGTGCGGCGAGCAGCAGGAGAACGAACAGGGCGCGTCGCATGGGAGAGGCCTCGTTGGGATTTTTCCAGCCCGCGGCGCAAGCAAGGGTTTGCTGTTTCGCCCTTGCTTGCGCCGCGGGCTAGTGGTGGATTACTCGTTTCCACTTCGCCTGGAAACCTGGACTGTTGAGGACTTCGCGGTTCACGACGCCTCGCGGCACGCGCCCCTCGGCGAGCGAGCGCATTCCATCGCAGACGGTGCGCCCGATGTCGCGGAAGAGTTCGTCGGTCCACGCGATACAGTGCGGCGCGAGCAACACGTTATCGAACGACGCGAACGGTGGCGGGACCGTGAGCGGTTCGGTGTCGAAGCAATCGAGGGCGGCCCCGGCGATGCGATTCTCACGCAGCGCGGCTTCGAGCGCGACTTCGTTCACGATTCCGCCTCGCGCGGTGTTGAGGAGATACGCGGTAGGCCTCATCAGCGAGAGTTCGCGCGCGCCGATCAGGTTTCGCGTGCTGTCCGTGAGCGGGCAATGAACGGAAACGAAATCGGCTTCCGCGAGTAGCTCGTCGAGCGTGACCAACCGCGCGCCGTGCTTGGCCGCATCCGTGGGGCTGAGGAACGGATCAAACACGAGCGGCGAGTTCATGCCGAAACCCGCGAGGAGTTTCACCAGCGCGCGACCGATGCCGCCGAAGCCGACCACTCCGAGCGTGCGGTCCCGGAGTTCGCTCCCCATGCACTGGCTGCGGTCGTCCCAGCGCGCTTCGCGAACCAGACGATCCTTTGTGCGGACGTGGTGCGTGAGCGCGAGCATCCAGCCGACGGCCGCCTCGGCCACGGGCCGATCGACGGCGCCGGTCGCGATGAAGAGTAGCACGTCCGCCGCGGTGCAAGCGCCCACATCCACGGTGTCATAACCGACACCGAACCGCCCGACCGCGAGCAGATCGGGCGTGTTCAGCAAGCTTGCGGCCGTGACTCTCGGCGTGAGCACGATCACTCCGTTCGTGCCGGCGAGTTGGTTCGCGCCGATCTCCGTCCGGTGTTCCGCGAACGGTTCCACCTGGATGGCGGTTCCGTTGAACTGATCCAAACCAATGTCGCGGTACTTCGCGGTGCCGTCCGCGGTGAAGAAGTCGCCGGTCAGCGCGACGCGAAACGGCTTCTGTCCTGAGAGTAGTCCGCGAGCGGTCTTCTCCTTTGGCGCAGAAGAATCCGCTCGCGGAGCGATCGGGCCACACTTCAAATCCGCCGACATCACGCGATCACGACCCACCCCCGCGAGCGACGCACGCAGTGAACGGAGCATCAACCCGGTGTCGAAGCCCAGCCCAATCACGCGGAACCCTTGCGCGAGTCGCTGTTGAACGTTCTCGTCGCCTGTCGCGACCGCACCACAGTGCTTCCCCGCGGCGCGGAGCGCGTCCTTCATGCGGAGGATTTCGTCGGCGACACCGGGGCCTTCCCAGTGCCCACGATGACCCGCCGACGCGGAGTAATCCGCCGGTCCGAACCAGAACAGATCGACACCTTCGACTTCGCACATCGCCGCGAGGTTCTGTCCACCCTTCACGGTTTCGATAATCGGCACCACGAAGACGTGTTCGTTCGCTTCGGCGGCGTGTTCGGCCAGTGATTGTCCCCACGCAGTCGCGCGCTCCGCGCCGATCCCGCGGACGCCGTCGAGCGGATACTTCGCGAACCGCACCGCCTGCGCGAGTTGCTCCGCGGTTTCCATCCACGGAATCACGATCCCATCGGCGCCAATATCGAGGGCGCGCTTGATGAGGCCGCCGTTAAGCTCCGCGAGTCGTACGAGCACGACGGTTTCGCTCCGCACGGCGGCGCGAATGTGGTCCGCGATCTCTTTCCAGTCGAGGTGCCCGTGTTCCGCGTCGATGACGACAAAGTCCATTCCGAGCGCGACGGCCATCTCGGTAACAGCGGGCGAATCGAGCGTGACCCACAGCCCGAATGTGGGCCGGTCGGACGCGAGCGTGTTGCGGAGCGTGTGGCAGGCCGCGGTCTTCATGGGAATTTCGGTGCGGATCGCGGTGTGAGACTGAAGCAGTGATAGCCGCGTCGCGCGCGCGACGCAAGGAAGTAATGCCGGGCTACTTCGGTTCGTCGTGACGGTTCTGAACGTGCTCGAACCCGAACCGCCCCTTGATGCACAGGTGCCCCTGCGTCACGGACACATCCATCGGCGAAGTGACTTTCACGATAGTGTTGTCCTGCACGTGAAGCGTGAGCGTGCAACCGACGCCGCAATACGAGCAGATGGTGTCGGTTTGCGTCTGCGCTGGTTCGTTCCAGGTGCCGGCTTTGCGCATATCGTATTCGCTCTTGAACATCAGCGCGCCGGTCGGGCACACGCCGATGCAGTTGCCACAGTACACGCACGCGGAGTCCGGTAGCGGCACGTTCAGTTCGGTCGAGATGCGCGCGTCGAACCCGCGACCCGCAACGGTGATCGCGAACGTGTTCTGCGCGTCCGTGCCGCACGCTTCCACGCACTTGAAGCACAGGATGCACTTCGAGTAATCGCGAACGTAAAGGTCGTTATCGATCTTCGTTGGCTGCGCGACTGTCTCGGACGTGTTCCCTTCGGGGGCGTGATGATGTCCAGGTTCGCGCGCGTCGCGCGCGTTCGCGGGTGGCGCTGGTGGACCGTATCGCGTCGGTGCCGCTTCGTAGCGTGCGAGATAGCCCTTCGCCTGCGGTGCGGTGGAGAGATCGACCGAGGAGCCGAGGAACTCCAGTACCATCCTCCGCGACAGCCGCACCCGCGGCGAATCGGTCAGAATTACCATGCCCGCTTCGACGCGGCGCGAACACGCGGGCACGAGCGTGCGCGAACCAGCGAGTTCGACCACGCACACGCGGCACACGTTCACCGGCGTGAGGTTTTCGAGGTAACACAGCGTCGGGGTGTCGATCCCGATGCTGCGGCACACTTCGAGAATAGTCGCGTTGGACGAGGCGAAGAGCACGCGTCCGTCAATGGTGATTTCGACCGGCGGCGGCTCGTCGCGAACCGGAGCCATCGGCAGTTCGCGCGCCCGTGGCGGCGGTTTGAACCAGTACGATTCATCGCTCACGAGCGGCTCCCATTGCGCGGCACGGGGTTCAGCGTGATGAGCGCCGACTCGATCGCGTTCGCAGCGGTCTGCCCGAGACCACAGATGGACGCGTCGCGCATCACCTGGGCAATCTCTTTGAAGAGCGCAATCTCGGCTTCGTAAGAACCGATCGGCGCGCCGGCGCGAAGGCGCTGGAGCAACTCTTCCTGGCGCACGGTGCCGACTCGGCACGGCACGCACTGCCCGCATGACTCGTCGCGGAAGAACCCCGCGATGCGGCCCAAAATGTCCGCGAGATCAACGCTTTCGTCGAACACCATGATCACGCCGGACCCGAGTGTCGCGCCGGCCGCGCGCGTGCCTTCAAACGTCAGCGGCATGTCGAGTTTGTCCGGTCCGACGAACACCCCGGCCGCGCCACCGAGCAGGATCGCGCGAATGGGTTTCCCGCCGCGAACCCCGCCCGCGAGTGAAATCACGTCGCGAAGTGTCGGGCCGAACGGCAGTTCGTACAACCCCGAGCGCTCGACGTGACCGGACACGCAGAACAGCTTCGGCCCGGTGGAACCACTCGTGCCGATACCGGCGAACGCTTCCCCGCCTTCGCGGATGATGAGCGGGACGTTCACGAGCGTTTCGACGTTGTTGATCGCGGTCGGCTTACCGAACAACCCGACATGAACCGGGAACGGGGGCTTGTTCCGCGGTTCGCCGCGTTTGCCCTCGATGGAGTTGAACAGCGCCGTTTCTTCGCCGCAAATGTACGCCCCGGCTCCGCGCCTTATCTCGATGTCGAACGCGAAGTTCACGCCCATCACGTTCTTTCCGAGTAAGCCGGCCGCGCGTGCTGTGTCGATGGCCGATTGCATACGTTGCGCCGCGAGCGGGTACTCGCCGCGGATGTACAGATACCCTTTCTCGCTCGCGGTCGCGAAGCCCGCGATGGTCATTCCTTCGACCAGCGCAAACGGGTCGCCTTCCATCACGAGCCGGTCCTTGAACGTGCCCGGTTCGCTCTCGTCGGCGTTGCACACAAGGTAGTGCGGGCGAACGGGCGCCTTCGCGACCGCGTCCCACTTCCGCCCGGTCGGGAACGCCGCGCCGCCGCGACCCATCAGCTTCGACACGGTGACTTCGCGAATCACGGCTTCCGCGCCGAGCGCGACCGCCTTGCGAAGCGCCTCGTAGCCGCGCGTCGCGCGATACGCTTCCAGGCTCTGTGGATCGACTCGCCCGATGCGCTGAATCAGGCGCAGCCCCGGTGTGCCGAACTGCGGCGTCGAACGGCGGAGCGCATCGAGGCTTACGTCTTCCTGTGCCGCGGGGTTCGCGAGCGCTGCGGAAACGCCTTCCGCGTTTCGGAGCGTGAACGACCCGGCTCGCAGTACTTCGCCTGCGGCAATCACGAGCGCGGCGGGCGCACGCTCGCACTGTCCCAGACACGGGCTGCGCCGCCACGGGGCGTTCATGTCGTGGCCGTGCGATTCCTCCAGTTGCTCGCAGAGTGCTTCGCCGCCTACGATGCGGCACGCGATGTCGTCGCACACATGAACAACAGCCAGCGGTCGCGGGGTGACCGAATAGAGGTGGTAGAAGGTGGCGACGCCGTGCGCTTCGGCGGGCGGAACGAAGAGACGGCGACAGATGTATTTCATCGCACCGGGCGGAACCCAGCCGAAGCGGTTCTGAGCCGCGTGCAGTGCCGGAAGGAGAAGGTCACGCCGCGAGCGCGCTTCGTGCCCACCGAGACGCGTGCTGTGACCTTCGGTGTTGAGGTCGCGCACGCCACCGGCCCACGCCGACACCGCCGGACCGAGAACGGAATCGACCGCGGCGCGTTCCTCCGGGGTCGGGTCGGGTCCGTGAAAGTGTAAGTCCATGTCCCGTTACCCTCGCCTCTCGACGCGAACCGCGGCGGCCTTGAACTCCGCAGTGCCGGACTTCGGATCGGTCGCGTCGATCGTCAGGAAGTTCGTCGCGACCTCGTCCTGAAAGTGCAGCGTCATGAACGTCATTCCCGGGCGTAAGCTGTCATCGACGCGAACCGCCACATCCACTGTTCCCCGGCGCGACGACACGCTAACGACTTCACCCTCGCACACGCCGAGACGCTCCGCGTCCTCGGGGCAGAGGTCGAGGCTCTCGCGACGGCGCAGCGGCGAGTCGTAGCCCGCCGTCTGCACGCCGGTGTTGTAGTCGGAAAGCCTGCGCCCAGTCGTGAGGCGAAACGGGTACTCCGGCGTGAGCTTCTCGACGGGTGGGTCGTGTTCGACGGGGTTGAACGCGACCCGCGGCCCGGTCAGCGGTTGTTCCCAGAGTCGGCTGTGAAGGAACAGCTCGCCGGGGTGTGCCTCGTCGTAGCACGGCCACTGAAGACCCTTCGCGGCTTCGAGGCGTGCGTAACTCATTCCCGCGTGAACCGGACTCAGCACGCGAAGTTCGTTCCAGATCGTTTCCGCGTTGGGCACGCCCCAGTCGCGGCCCATCCGCTTCGCGAGTTCAAATAATATCCCGATGTCATCGCGTGCGCCCTTCGGCGGTTCCATCGCCTTACGGACGCGCTGCACGCGACGCTCGCTGTTGGTCACGGTGCCTTCGGACTCGCACCACGCCGCTGCCGCGGGAAGCACCACGTGCGCGAGTTCGGCGGTTCGCGTCAGGAAGATGTCCTGCACGATCATCAGGTCGAGACCTTCGAGCATGCGCTTCGCGTGGTGCTGATCGGCTTCGGATTGCAGCGGGTTCTCGCCGATGACGTATAGCCCGCGCAACTCTTTCGTCGCCATGGCCTCGAACATCTGCGTGAGGTTCTTGCCACGCTTCGGTGGGATCGTCGTGCCCCAGTGCTTCTCGAATTTCTGGCGGTACTCATCGACCTCGACGTGCTGGAACCCGGGCAGCCGGTCGGGGAGCGCGCCCATGTCGCCGCCGCCCTGCACGTTGTTTTGGCCGCGAAGCGGGTTCAGCCCGCACGCGTAGCGCCCGACCTTCCCCGTTAACAGCGCGAGGTTAACGAGTGACAACACGTTGTCAACGGCGTTGTGGTGCTCGGTGATTCCAAGCGTCCAGCAAATCATCCCGGTCTTGGCTTTCGCGTAGGTGTGCGCCATCTCACGTATCACGTTCGCGGGAACACCGGTTTCGCGCTCCGCGTATTCGAGCGTGTACGGTTCCACAGCACGTTTATACTCTTCAAAGCCGGTCGTCGCGTGACCGATGAACTCCTTGTGTTGAAGCCCGGCGGCAATGATCTCGCGGCCGACCGCGTTCGCCAGCGCGATGTCCGAACCGATGTCTAGCCCGAGCCACGAATCCGCCCACTGCGCCGAACTCGTACGCCGCGGGTCGATCGCGTAGAGCTTCGCCCCGCTGTGAACGCCCTTCAACAAGTGGTGGAAGAAGATCGGGTGCGTTTCGCGCGCGTTCGACCCCCACAATAGGATGGCGTCCGTTTCCTCGATCTCCTGATAGGAATTGGTCCCGCCGCCCATCCCAAAAGTAGTCGCCAGACCGACGACACTCGGGGCGTGTCAGGTTCGATTGCAACTGTCGATGTTGTTACTGCCGACCGCGGTGCGCAGGAACTTCTGCGCGACGAAGTTCATCTCGTTGGTGCTCTTCGAGCAACTGAATAGCCCGACTGCCGACGGCCCGTGCTCCGCAATCACGCGTTTCAAGCCATTCGCGGCACGGTCGAGCGCTTCGTCCCAACTCGCGGGGCGGAGTTGATCGTTGTCGCGAACCATCGGTTCGGTGAGCCGGAGGTAGCGTGAACCGCGCTTGCTGGCTTTCATCGGCCCCACCTGATTCACAGAGTGTACAATCGAGGAGTTGAGGATGTTTTATGCGCTCGACCGATGCAAACAATCAACGAACCGCGAGTGCGCTCACACCTGTTCGCGTTCTCGCGCTCCCAACCGGAGAGACCGGAAGCGAGCACGACGACACCGTCGCGGTGGAAGCGCCTTTGGAGGTGCGCATCGGCGGCAAACCGGTCACGGTCCTGATGCGCACGCCCGGTAACGACCGGGAGTTGGTAACCGGATTCCTGTTCGGCGAGGGCGTCATCACCGACGCGGACGATGTCATTTCGATCGAGCGCCCGACAGACGCGAGTGCGGCGAATCAGGGTAACATCCTCGACGTGCAGTTAATGACCGCACGCCGCGCGTTCGACGTGGACCGCCTCTTCTTCAGCAATTCGAGTTGCGGCATCTGTGGGAAGAAATCGCTCGCGTCAGTCGAAGTGCGCGGCACGCCGGCGCGAGCGGGACTCACGGTGTCGCGCGGTGTCTTGGCCGAGTTGCCGGAGCGCCTGCGCGGCGCACAGCCCACGTTCGCGCGCACCGGCGGCGTTCACGCGTCCGGGTTGTTCACGATCGAAGGAACCCTCGTCGCGGTGCGCGAAGACGTGGGCCGGCACAACGCGCTGGACAAGCTCGTCGGCTGGGCGCTAAACGAGGGCCGCGTGCCGCTCGCGGACCGTGTGCTGCTCGTGTCGGGCCGGGTCAGTTACGAACTGGTGCAGAAAGCGGTCGCCGCGGGAATCCCCATCGTCGCGGCCGTGGGTGCGCCGTCGTCGATCGCGGTGGAACTCGCCGAGCGATTCGGGATCACGCTAATCGGCTTCCTGCGCGCGTCGGGCATGAACGTGTACGCGAACCCAGATCGCGTCACCGGCTGAATGTGCGCGATCACTGGCAGCAATCGCCCTTCGCCATGACAGCCTTCGGCGGCGGGAGGTCATTCGCCGGGTTCATGCTGAAGAAGCCGTTCGGCTTGAGCAAGAACCCGATGGTCGCGGCGGGCATCACAGGGTAGTCCTCCGGGCGCGGAACGTGCGTGTGCCCGAACGTGTACCAAAACACCACGTCCGTATTCTCGATTCGGCGGTCCTGTTCGATCCACTTCACGAGGCCGTCGCCACCGGTGCTCTGGTTCGGGTAGTCGCCCGCGGCGTACTTCTCGCTCGCGTCGAACGGCGTCACCCAGACGTGGTAGTTCACGAATCCGGCGCGCTTCCGCCACCACGCATCGGAACTTGCCATCGGGAGCGAGTTGTCCATCGGAACGAACTTGTAGCCCACCGGGTCGCCTACCGCGTTGAGGACGTTCGGGTTCACGACTCGCCACGTGCGAGCGGTTTCGAGTTTCAGGTGGTCGCGGGCGAGCTTCTCGGTGGTGAGCGAAGTGGCGATCGCGGAGAACGCGTTACCGTGCGGGTTCGCGGGTCCGCGTTCTTCTTGCATTACGTCCACACGCTGCACAGTGTTATTGATCCCGTCGAGCGCGAAGTCGAGTCTCACGTTGAAGAAGTGTTGATGCACCGGTGCGTAGAGCTGCGGAGCGATCATTGTGCCGTACTTCGGCTTCTCGCCCGGCTGCGCCGTTCCCAGAGAAAGAATCCCGGTGAGCCGCACTTCCAACTGGATGTTGCCATCCTGGTAGAGTGTCCAGAAGAACCCATACTCGTAGTTCTCGACCGTGGACACGCTCGACACCACGAGGCGTCGCGACCGCCGCACTTCGGGTTTCTCCTGTAAGCGGCGGTCCGTGTGCTTCCAGAGCGTGCCCGCGTCTTCTTCGTGCATACAGATCGCGTTCGCGATGGTGAGCGGTTCGCCGCGACTCGTCACGAGGTTAGCGTCAAAGTAGCGGATGTGGCCGACGCAGTCGCAGCCGAGCGTGAGGCTGTTCGCGCACATGCCCATCCCGTACTCGCCCACGTCGAACGCGTTCTTGCGGTACTGCGTGGCTGAGGGATCGCCATACGGCACGACCATTTCCGTGAGCGACGCGCGGTGAAGGACGGAACGCTCCTTGCCGCCGTCGGTGTAGCGGAGGTGATGAAGTGTCAAGCCTTCGCGCGCGTTGAACCCAATCACGAAGCTCCAGTTCTGCCACCTCACTTGGAAGCCATCGACCTGGAAACTTGGTCCTTCCGGTTGTGTGATTTCGAGCGGTTTGATGTCAGTGCGCAGGTTCGGCACGCGATCCGCCGCGTAGTTGCCCGGCAGCGGCGGAAGTGGCCAGTGCCCGTACTCCTCGACCCGAATCACTTTCATTGCGTTAAGGTCAACAACGGGCCGGATGCCCTCGATGGGTCGAGCGTAACCGTTGTCGGTCGGGTCGGTGCGCAGGAAACACAGCGGTCGGGCGAGCCGGCGAGCACTCTCTTCGGGTGCGCCGTAATTCCCGGCGCTCCAGATATCGACCATCACGAGCGACGTGTCTTCCACACCGTACTGCTTCTTGAGCGCGGCTTTGAACTCGGGGCTTGCGAGAACCGCTTGCTCGCACTCGACCTGCTCGTCGATCGTCATCGTCGGCTGCGCGCCGGGGACGTGCTTCCAGTGCAACACCTCGCGCGCGGTGAGCGAAAGTGTCGCTTCGTGACACGCGTTCGTGGCGTTGTCGAAAAGGACAACAAACGCTTGCCGTGCGAGCGTCGGGTTGGAATCGTGGACGAGCGCCTTGGATGGTTCGGCGAGGCTGACCGAGACGAACCGCGTGGTGGGGTTAACCCGCCCAGCGTCCCGGAGAATGGAAACCGCGAGACGAACCTCCTCGCCCGTGAGGGGTTCGAGCGGGTGCTTGACGGTGGACATGATATCCCGTTGGTGGTGGCTGGAGAGGTGGCGCAAGTGTACCCGGCGCGTCCGCGGGCACCAACCGATTTCGGGTTTCAAAGTAGTAGGCACGCTCCGTGTGCCGTGGCTCGGCCTGTCGAAATCGCGAGGCGGTGTTGAGGTGCGCAACACCAGCACACGGAGTGTGCCTACTCCTTTGAAAGACCCTGCGCGACCCACCGTCGAACCACGTCCGGAGCGTCAGCGATTCGTCTTGATACACCAAAGGCTCTTGAAGGTCCGAATGAAAACCTGACCGTTCGAGATCGCGACCGAAGAGTTGGTGTTCTCGCCCGCGCCCAGCGAGTTGGTCGCGAGGAGTTCAAACTTCGGGTTCGCGGCGAGAACGAGCGTGTCACCGTTGCGCATCAGCAAGTAGAGGCGCCCGTCGGCATGCACCATCGAACCCCATGTCGTTCCTTTGAGCTTCGCTTCGTCCTTCCACAGGTCCGTGCCCGTGGTCAGCTCATAGCAGTGCGCCACGGCGTTCTCGTCGATCATGTAGCAGTGCTCGCCGACGATGACGCCAGTGCCGACGCGCTGACTCGCGGGCTTCTTGTGGAGCCAGAGCCGATCCTTCGTGATGTCGCCGGCGCCGCCCAGTTTCACCGCGATCGCGTCGCCACCGTAACCGGACATGCCCACGACCACGTCCTTCGCGTACAGGGGTGATGTGTACACGTAACTCGTCAGTCCCTTGCACACCCACAGCTCCTTACCGGTCTTCGGCTCGAAGCCCTTCAGGTGCGGACCCATCCCGAGAATGATCTGATCCTTGCCATCAACCTGCGTGATGATCGGCGTGCCCCACGAACCGTCTTTCTCGTCGTGCTCCCAGACCGTCTTACCGGTCTTCTTGTCGGCCGCGAGCAGGAAGTTGCGATCCTTCGGGTTCTTGTTCGGCCCGCACCAGAGGATCACGAGATCGCCATGCAACACCGGCGACGCTCCGCTCCCGAACTCGTGCTCCCACTTGCCGAGATCGGTTCGCTTCCACAGTTCCTTGCCCTCGAGGTCGTAGCAGTACATCCCGGCCGAACCGAAGCTAACCACGACGCGCTCGCCATCGGTCACGGCTGACGCGTTGGTATACGAGATGCCGCCCCAGTTCTTCTCCTTCTCGGAGTAGGTCACGTCTTTCTGCCAACGCACCTTGCCGTCGGTGCGTGCGAAGCAGATCAGACTGCGTTCGCTCCCGTCCTTGTTCGCCTGGGTGAGAAAGATGTTGTCGCCGGAGATGATCGGAGTCGAGTTACCCGGGTTCGTGAGCGGCACTTTCCATTTCACGTTCTCCTGAGCCTTGCCGCCCCACTTGAGCGGAACGTTCTTCTCCTCGGAGTGCCCCTGACCCGTCGGACCGCGCCACGCAGGCCAGTCGGCCGCGGTCAGTGTGGTTCCGACAACGAACAGCAGGAGGAGTGACTCAACAGCTCGCTTCATGTGAGTTCTCCGACCAGCAAGTGAGGTTGTGCTGGGAAGGTGGGGATTGGAGAGCGGGCGATTCGGGGTGGGTGAACCCGTTATACCACGACCGAATACCAGACGCCACGGTGTTGTTTCGCGCCATTGACTCGGGGCGGAGGGCGGAGGGTGTGGCAAATCTTCTGGGAGGTTAAGCGACGTTGGCGAGCAGTGACTTCCAATAGCCATCCCAGGCCCCGCTTTGTTCCAGTGCTTCGAGTGACATGATGCTCTCCGCATTCTCACCGTCCCAACGCCTCCCACGACCCTTGATTCGTTGTGTCGTCGCCTTGCACATCGATTCCGTCGGACC
>CAMDQN010000141.1 GCA_945905925.1 Singulisphaera sp. GP187 | reverse complement strand
ATTGGTTCGAGTTCGATCCCGTTTTTGGTTCACACGGCTCGTGAATTCCGCTGCTTTTCCAGCGAAAAGTTCCGTTCCCCCGGCGAACTGATTCCAGAACGGGGATGAACCAAAAACACTGTCAACTCGAACTTCCGATCAGCCTAGGGGAGGGGTTCTTGGGAGGATTTTTTATGCGCGTCTGTCTAGCTGCCCTGCTCGTTCTGGCTCTGCCGACGTTGGGCCGGGCCGAAGCGAAGAAGATCCGGATTGCGATGGTCGGCGATTCGACCATGGCATCGTACCTGAACCCGCCGAAGGACCGGCCCGACCTGCACGGGTGGGGGCAGGTGTTCGGCGCGTTCTTTACCGACCGCGTCGAAATACTCAATCACGCCGCATCCGGGCGCAGTACGAAGAGCTTCATCGCCGAAAAGCGGTGGGAGAAGGTACTCGACGCGAAGCCGGATTATGTGTTCATTCAGTTCGGCCACAACGACCAAAAAGACAAGACGCTCGCGCCGGATGAGGGCTATCGCGACTACCTCATTCGCTACGTCGAGGAGGCGCGAAAGGCCGGGATCAAACCCATCCTGGTGACGCCGGTCGCCAGGCGCACGTTCGACAAGGACGGCAAACCGGCCACGAGTCTCACACCGTTCGCGGACGCGACCAAGAATGTCGCCAAGGACAAGGGCGTCCCGGTCATCGATCTGCACCAACTATCGTTCGACCTTTACGGCAAACTCGGCGACAAGGGCAGCGCCGACTTCAGCCCGGCAGAGGCGGACCGCACGCACTTCTCAAAGAAGGGCGCAACGGCCGTAGCGGAGTTGGTCGCGAAGCAACTCCCTGGTCCGATTCCCGAGTTGAAAGACGCGCTGAAGAAGTAAACCGCCAATTGACCCGTCCCAGAACGGAGCGCACGATGCCAAGTGACACCTTCACCCTCGGCGACATCACCGCGATCATCGGTGACAATGACGCGAAGGGCGAACACCGTGCCGGGTACAACGGCATCTGGTCACTCACGCACAAGTCCGACGCCGTGAATGCGTTCGTTCCCATCGTCGCGGGAATGAATTTCGAGCACATCTTTGACGGCAAGACGGGCGATCTACCCGGCAAGTCGGAGATCTTCTTCGAGCCACGCAACGCGAAGATGACCTTCAAGAAGGTGTCAGACACCGTCGCGGAGTTGCGGCAAGAGGCAACCCCGACCTTCAAGTTGGAAAGTACGACACGGTTCACGCTCCGCGAACCGGACGCGATAGACTTCCATTTCCGGTTCAAGGCGACGCAACACGTCTTCAAACTCGGCTACCTCGGCCTGTTCTGGGCGAGTTACATCAACTCGCCGGAGGACAAGAGTATGTACCTGCGTGGCAAAAACCTCTGGCTCCAGCACTGCACACCGGCGCACAACTCGGTGAGCACTGTCGTTCACCAAGACGACAAGTTCGAGATGAGCTTCGACAAGGGTCACCGCGACGCTCTTTACAGGAGCCTCTCACCGCTGAAGTACGAGTTGCCACTCTTCTACGGGCTGATCCGCAAACACATCCTGATCGTGATGTTCGACCGCACCGCCGGTTTGCGGCTCACGCATTCGCCGAGCGGCGGCGGGATGAACACTGTCGCGCAGACAACGAACCCCGCCTGGGACTTCCAATACGTGCTGCATAAGTACGAGGTGAACACGGAGTACGAGTTGCGCGCCCGACTCATCTACCGCGAACGCTGCTCGCGCGCGCAAGTATTCAAGGAGTACGAGAGTTGGAAGAAGGAACTGAAGTAGCGCGGCGCCCGTCCTGAAAGCCGTTCGCCGCGATCCGGTATCCGCCGTAAGACAACGAGCGGACGGATACTTCGCGAGCGGGTCATGCGAATCGCCTTCATCACCGCCGGCGCCGCGGGCATGTACTGCGGCAGTTGCATGAGGGACAACACCCTCGTGACCGCACTGCGCCGTCTGGGTCACGATGCGATCCTCATCCCCGCGTACATGCCGATCAAGGTGGACGAACCGGACGCATCTCAACAAAAAGTGTTCTTCGGCGGCGTGAACATCTACCTCGAACAGAAGTTTTGGCTGTTCCGCCACACCCCGCGGTTCCTCGACCGCCTGGTTAACTTCCGCTGGCTGCTGAAGTGGGTGTCGCGGTTCGCAGTGCGCACGAAGTACAGCGAGCAAGGCGCACTCACGATCTCCATGTTGCAGGGAACGCACGGCAACCAAGCGAAGGAAGTCGCGAAGTTAGTCGAGTACCTGCAGGACGAGCGGCCAGACGTGGTGCTGTTCACGAACGCGCTGCTGTCGGGCGTGATCCCGGCGGTGAAGCAGGCGCTCGGCGTTCCGATCTTTGTGACGCTGCAAGGCGACGACATCTTTCTGGACGAACTGTCCGCAGCAGAGCGAGCGAGGTGCTTCGAGTTGATCCGCGCCAACGGCCGCGCCGTGGACGCATACATCAGCACGAGCGCCTACTACGCCGATCACATGGCGGGCTACATGGGCCTGCCACGCGAGAGCATTCATGTGGTACTCCCTGGGATCAACCTCGCGGGCCACGGCGGACCCGCGGAACCGCGCGGCGACCGACCCCTGACTGTCGGCTACTTCGCCCGCATCTGCCCGGAGAAAGGCTTCCATCGTGTCGTCGAAGCATTCATCACGATGCGCCGGACGCCGGGCGCGCCGGTCGCAAAGCTCAAAGCAAGCGGTTGGATGGGCGAAAACAACCGCGTCTATTTCGATGAGCAGGTGAAGCGACTCACGGTCGCGGGCCTCATCGCGGACTTCGAGTACGTCGAATCGCCAACGCACGACGACAAAGTTCGCTTCATGCGAGCGATCGACGTGTTGTGCGTGCCAACAGTGTACCGCGAACCAAAAGGGCTGTACGTCCTCGAAGCGTGGGCGAACGGTGTACCGGTCTTGCTGCCGGCGCACGGCACGTTCCCGGAGTTGGTGGAGAGTACCGGTGGCGGGTTACTCGTCGCGCCGGACTCCATTGACGAACTCGCGGATGGATTCAGGATGATGCTCACCGACACCGCGTTCCGCGAGCGTGCCGGGTTCGCCGGGGAAGCCGCGGTGCGCAAGCGATTCACCGCTGAGGTAATGGCGAGCCAAACGGTCGCACTCCTGAACCAGTTCGTTCGCACTCCTACACCGGCCACCGTATGAGCCAATTCAGCATTACGCGAAGGGTCGAGTTCGGTGATACGGACATGGCCGGCATCATGCACTTCGCAAATTTCTTTCGCTTCATGGAGGTTGCGGAGAGCGACTTTCTGCGCGCTCGCGGGCTTTCGGTCAGTTGGCTCGAAGGGAATGTGAAGTGGGGATTCCCGCGCGTCTCCGCGACCTGTGACTACAAAAAGCCGGCCAAGTTCTCGGACGTGTTAACCATCGAGGTGGTGTTGGAGAAGCTCGGGAAGAAGTCCGCGAGCTACCGCTTCGACTTCACCAATCAGCGCGGTGAATCGGTCGCGGTGGGACGCATGACATCGGTGTTCTGCCGCACGACCGGACCGGACCAACTCGAATCGCTGGAGATACCACACGACTTGCGCGCGAAACTGGAAGGACCGCTGTGACCGAAGCCGAGCCGTACCTCACGCGACTCACGACGCGGTTGCTCGAAGGCATCGAGCGGTTGCCCGCGGAACAGCGCGAACGGAACATCACGTACCTGCTCGAGTCGCAGAACGCTGACGGCGGGTTCTCCGGGCGCGAGGGCGGTTCCGATCTCTACTACACTGGGTTCGCGCTCCGCTCACTCGCGGTGCTTCAATCGCTCAATGAGGACGTGTGTACTAAGGCCGCGAACTTTATCCGCACCATGCTAACCGGTTCCGCGGGTGTGGTGGACTTCTTCTCGCTCGTCGTGAGTTGCTATCTCGTGCCGATCGGCGGCGGGCCAGACGTGCTAGCGGACGCGCCGTCGGACTGGCGCGATCGCGTTGCTTCGACGCTGGAAACGTTCCGCTCACCCGATGGCGGCTACGGTAAGACGCCGGGCGCACTCTACGGCAGCACCTACACGAGCTTCCTTGTGACGCTGTGTTTGCAACTTCTCGATAAGCCCAACCCGCACTCGGAGAAACTCGCAGCATTCGTGAAGTCGCGGCGCCGGGAAGATGGCGGCTACGTCGAAATCTCGGCGATGAAGCGCTCGGGCACAAACCCGACCGCCGCAGGCGTGGGGGTACTCCAGATCCTCGGCGAGTTGGACGACACCGTGAAGACCGGCACCGCGAATTTTCTCGCGGCGCTCCCATCACCGTTTGAAGGTGGGCTGCGCGCCAACGACCGTATCCCGGCCGCAGACCTGCTCTCGACGTTCACCGGCGGCTGGACGCTCGACCAACTCGGTTGCGCGGACAAACTCGACTGGGACGCGGTACAGCGCTACGCGGAGGAGTGCGAGCGCCCCATCGGCGGGTTCCGCGGCGGTCTGTGGGACGAAGGCACCGACGTCGAGTACACCTTCTACGGTCTCGGAACGCTCGCGCTCGCGGCGCTTACGTTGGAATGATCCTGGGACCGCGGGCGTCCCGCCCGCTTATCGCAAGCCTAATGACACCCCTATGTCACTCGTCGTCGATAACGTCTCGAAAGAATACCCAACGCGCGGTACGGAACCGCTATCGGTGCTGCGCAACGCCTGCCTCACAGCCGATCGCGGCGACGCGGTCGCGGTGATGGGACCGTCTGGGTCGGGCAAAAGCACGCTGCTCCATATCCTCGGCACGCTCGACCGGCCCACAAGCGGTAAGGTCGCGCTCGATGGCACCGACCCGTTTGGCCTGCCCGAAGCACAACTCGCGCAGTTCCGCAACGCGCGCATCGGGTTCGTGTTTCAGGAGCACCACTTGCTGCCGCAGTGTTCGGTTCTCGAAAACGTGCTGATCCCGACGCTCGTGAGCAAGACCACTAACCCAGCGGAAACGGAAGCCTACGCGCGGCAACTGCTCGACCGCGTTGGCCTCGCGGGGCGCCTCGATCACCGCCCGGCGGAACTCTCCGGTGGCGAACGGCAGCGTGTGGCAGTCGCCCGCGCGCTCGTGCTGAAGCCCACGCTGCTTCTCGCGGACGAACCAACCGGCAATCTCGACCGCACCAACGCGCAATCGGTCGGCGCGATGCTGCTCGAACTGCACAAGCAGGAGCGAACCGTTCTCGTTGTCGTGACACACAGCGCGGACCTCGCGAAGTTGTTCCCGCGGCGCTTCGAGATGAACGACGGCACGCTTCAACCCGCCTGACTCCCACAGATCGCATTCCGATGCTCATGCTCCCCAAACTCGTGCTGCGGAACCTCGCGTATCACGCACGCGGCAACCTCGCGGTGATGCTCGGGGTCGCGGTCGGGTCGGCCGTGTTCACCGGTGCGCTGTTAGTCGGCGACTCGCTTCGCGGGAGCCTGCGCGGACGTGTCGAGCGGCAACTCGGCGACGTCGATTCGGTGGCGTTCTTCCCGCGACCGATCCGCGCGGAAATCGCGGACAAGATGCCCGGAATGGTCGCACCCGTGCTGCTGTTGCCCGGCTCGGTTCAGGCAAGCGGCGACCCTGCAACCGCGCCGTATCTCGGCAAAATCACCGTTCTGGGCGTGAACGACACCTTCGCGCCGGCAGGCGTATCGGGTGTGGATTGGAATGGCGATCGGCGCAGAAGCAAGACCGCGAACGTGTTCCCGCCGATTGTGCTTTCGCGCCGCGTTGCCGAGAAACTCGGTGCGAAATCCGGCGACCGGGTGACGCTGAGTGTCGAGCAATTCTCGGACATGCCGCGATCGTCTTCGCTCGCGAAACGCGCGACCAACGACACGACCGGCACCGAGCAGTTCGTCGTAGAGGCCGTGCTTTCGGCCGACGCTCGCGAGAATGACTTCAACCTGACGCCGAACCCGGCCGCGCCGATGAATGTGTTCGTTCCGATTCGCACGCTGTCGCGGATGGCGACCCGCGGCGACGCACCGGTCGCGACCGTACTCCTCGCGAGCGGCGCGTCCAACGACGACCTCAACACCGCACTTCGCGGCCGACTGCACGCGGAAGATTTCGGGCTAAAGTTCCGCGAGATCGACACGCGAAAGTACCTCAGTGTCGAATCGACCGAACTGATTCTCCCACCTGCGACAGTGAAAGACATCGAAACCGCCGCGAGCGACCTCGGCGTGAGTGCCGAACCCACGGTGGTCTACGTCGCCGACACGCTCAACTTCGGCAAGAAGGAAATCCCCTACCCCATCGTCGCTGGGCTGAACGCGAACGCGGCCGAACCACTCGGTCCGTTCCTTCCGAAAGGCGCGGCGGTACTCGCGGACGATGAAGTGATTCTCCTCGACTGGCAAGGATCCGAACTCAAAGGACTTGCCACCGGCTCAAAGTTGCGAATCGCGTACTTCGATCCCGAAGTGGAAGGCGAAGGCAAACTCAAGGAGGCGGAACTCACGCTCCGCGGCTACGTGCCCCTCGGCGGCGCGACACGCGACAAGAACCTCACGCCGGAGATTCGCGGTGTGACCAGCGATGACGCCGACCTCTACGACTGGGACCGCCCGCCGGTACTGCCGGGCGAGAAGATTCGCACACGTGTTCCAAAGGGACCACCACCGCACCCGCGCGGCGACTTCTACTCGCGGAACAAGTCCACACCGATGGCCTACGTGAACCTCCCGACCGCGAGGAAGTTATTCGGCAGCCGCTACGGTTCGGATACGTCCGTTCGCGTCGCACCGTCGAAGGGCGAAACACTTGAGAAGCTCAACGAGCGCATGCAGGCAGCGATCTTGAAACGCCTCGACCCTAAGGCAAGCGGCCTAGTCTTCGACCCGATTCGCTCTCGGCTCCTCACTGCGAGCAGAGGCGGCACCGATTTCGGCGGGTTATTCCTCGGGTTCAGCATGTTCCTCATCGTGGCGGCGTTGATGCTCGTGGGCTTGCTTTTCAGACTCTCGCTCGACCGTCGCGCGAAAGAAGTGGGTTTGCTGCTCGCGATCGGGTTCGCGGTGAAGCAGGTACGCCGGTTGCTCCTCGCGGAAGGGCTTCTCGTCGCGTGCGTCGGTGCGGCAATCGGCCTCGCTGCTGGAGTAGCGTACAACCGATTGCTCCTCGCGGTGCTGCTCGATCTGTGGCCGGATGAAGGCGTGAAGGCGTACTTCAAGCCACACGCTTCGCCAGCCAGCTTCGCGATCGGGTTCGGCGCCACGATGTTCATGGCATTCGGCGCACTGTGGTTCAGCGTTCGCGGGTTAGTGAAGGTCACACCGCCGGCGCTACTGCGCGGCGAGACGGCAATCGCGCGTCACGCGATCAAAGGGCCGTCACGGGTCACGAAAGTTCTCGCGATCAGTTCGCTCGTGGTGGGAATCGGACTCATTGCGGCGGGCGGAACCGTGAGCAACCCGGACTTCCGCGCGATGACGTTCTTCGGCGGCGGCGGGTTGCTCCTCACCGCGGCGCTCGCGTCTGCCGCAATATGGATGCGCCGCACGAGGCACGCCATCGTGAACGGGCGCGGTGCGTCCGCGCTCGCGCAACTCGGGGCGCGCAACGCGGCACGCAACCCGACTCGCAGTCTGTTCACAGCGGCACTCCTCGCG
This sequence comes from Singulisphaera sp. GP187, assembly GCA_945905925.1. Lineage (GTDB taxonomy): Bacteria > Planctomycetota > Planctomycetia > Gemmatales > Gemmataceae > Gemmata. The sequence continues at coordinate 6,880 of CAMDQN010000141.1, read as the reverse complement.
ATGGCGGCGTTTCTCCTCGTCGCGGTGGAGAGCTTCCGCCGACAACCGGACCAGGAGTTCGCGGAGAAAACCGGCGGCAGCGGCGGTTTCAATCTGATCGCGGAAACCGAGCCGCTGTACCAATCGTTCGACACAGGGCTTGGTCGCGCGGACCTGGAGCGCCAACTCCGGTCCGCGTACTCGGGTGTGCCCATCCCGAAGATTCCCGGCGATCCTGAACCGCCGGCAACTCCGCAGTCACGGGCGGCGAATACCGAGCTTGATGTGGGGTTGGAGGAAGTATTCCCACTGCGCTTGCGCGGCGGCGACGACGCGAGCTGCATGAACCTGTTCCAGGCCGCGCGCCCGCGTGTGCTCGGCGTACCGGATTCGCTCGTCGCGCGCGGTGGCTTCAAGTTCTACATGACCGAGGCGAAGACTGCGGAAGAGAACGCGAATCCGTGGCTTCTGCTCACGAAGCCGGCCGCGAACAACGCGGTGCCGGTGTTCTGCGAAAACAACACCGCGCAATGGATGCTCAAGAAGGCGGTCGGCGACGAGTTCATGATGCCAGGCGACGACGGCGAGATGGTGACTTTCCGTATTGTCGGCACGATCGTGGACAGCCCGTTTCAGAGTGAAGTGATTACGGGTGAAGCGGAGTTCGCGCGCGCCTTCCCGAAGCAGAGCGGCTACCGCGCGTTCCTGATTCACACGCCGCCGGGAAAGGAACAAGGTGTCGCTCGCGCGCTCGAAGTGGGCTTTCGCGCGAACGGGTTCGCGGTCACGCCGGCGCGTGATCGGGTCGCGTCGTTCCAGGCGGTGATCGGGGCGTACCTCTCCACGTTCCAGTTGCTCGGCGGCTTCGGCTTAATGCTCGGCGTGTTGGGCTTGGCTGTGGTGGTGCTTCGCGGCGTGTGGGAACGGTTAGGCGAACTCGCGCTGCTCCGCGCCGTCGGCTACCGCACGCGAGCGCTCCAGCTCCTCGTGCTGGTGGAAAACGGACTGCTTCTTCTCGTTGGCCTCGGGAGCGGCGTGTTGGCGGCGCTTGCGTCCGTTGCGCCGCACGTCGCTAGCGGAGCCGCGATTCCGTGGCTGCGGCTTGCGATTCTGCTCGGGTTGGTGCTTGTTGTCGGGTTCAGTGTGGCTTCCGCCGCAACAGCGGGTATCCTGCGGGTTCCGGTGATCCCCGCGCTCAGGCGCGAGTAACTCGCGAAGCCGCGAGCGGCGAAACCCAATGAGGCCCTCCCATGATCAAACTCGGCATCCTCGACTTCGACACGTCGCACTGTGTCGAGTTCACCAAGCGCCTCAACCAAATCGGCAAGGATCAGGAACAGTTCGTCGAAGGGGCGAAGATCGTCATTGGTTGTGCCGGCGAATCGAAGTTGTCGCCGGAACGCGTCGAGGGCTTCACGAAGCAGATGAAAGAATTCGGCGTGCCGCTCGTCGATAAGCCGGCCGACATGATCGGCAAGGTGGACGGGATGTTGATCGAAGCGGTCGACGGCACCGTTCACTACGAGCGTGCGAAGCCGTTCCTCGAAGCCGGTATTCCGTGTTTCGTCGATAAGCCTTACGCCTGCTCGCTAGACGACGCGAAGAAGCTCGCAGAACTGGCCGCGAAGAAAAAGCTGCCGCTGTTCTCGTCGTCGTCGTTGCGATACTCGCCGGAAGTAGTGGATTACGCCGCGGACGCGAAGAAGGGCAAACTGGTTGGGTGCGTCGTGTACGGACCGGCTTCGGCGTCGCCTATCCCGGAGCGGAACGCGGGTCTGTTCCACTACGGCATTCACCCGATCGAGGTGCTGTACACGCTCATGGGTCCGGGGTGCAAGCGCGTCACCTGCACGCACGACAAGGACACCGACACCGTCACTGGGCACTGGGCCGACGGCCGCATGGCCACGGTCCGCGGTATCCGCAAAGGTGCGAGTGGCTACGGCTTCATCGGCTTCGCGGAGAAAGGCATTCAGCCGGTCACCATCGGCACGAAGTTCATCTACCGCGAACTCCTGAAGAAGATCGTCGAGATGTTCAAGACGGGCAAGTCGCCGCTGGACATCGCGGAGACGGTCGAGATCGTCGCGTTCATCGAGGCTGCGAACAAGAGCGGGGCCAACCACGGAACCGGGGAGACTGTCAAGGGATGAGCCGCGCCATCTTCACTCTTCTCATGTGTGCGTTCGTTGTTTCGCCTTCGGTCGCGGAGGACTGGCCGAAGTGGCGCGGGCCGCGCGGCGACGGCACCTGGAACGCACCGAAAATCCCCCCCAAGTGGCCCGAGACCGGCCTCAAGACGGTGTGGAAACAACCCGTCGGCAGCGGCTACGCGGGCATCACGGTCGCGGACGGACGTCTCTACACACTCGATCTAGAATCGCCAACAGCTAAGAAGGTCGAGGCGGGGAAGCCCGATGGGACCGAGCGAGTGTTGTGCTTCGACGCCGCGACCGGCAAGCCGCTGTGGTCGCACAGGTACCCGGTGCGCTACGGCAACCTCGGCGGCTACGCGAACGGACCGCGCACATCGCCAACTGTACACGACGGCAAGGTGTACGCGCTCGGCGCGGTCGGGCACCTGTTCTGCTTCGACGCGAAATCAGGCGACACCGTCTGGCAACACGACACGGTCGAGAAGTTCGGCGCGAAGGTGCCAGAGTGGGGTTTCGCCGGCTCGCCCGTGATCGATGGCGACAACCTCATCGTCCACCTCGGCGCGAAGGACGGCGGGTGCGTAATCGCGCTCGACCGCAAGACGGGAAGGGAAATTTGGCGAGCGCTCAACGACCCGCCCGGCTACTGCACTCCGGTGGTGATTCACCCGAAGTCGGGCAAACAAGTCGTGATCTGGACGCCGAAGAACGTTCACGGCATCGAGGCTACAACCGGCAAGCCGCTATGGAGCGTGCCGTATGTAGTGACCTACGGCGTCTCGATCACGCCGCCGGTGTTCTACGACGGCATCGTGTTCGTCACCGGGTACTGGGAAGGCTCGAAAGCAATCGAACTCGGCGAGAAGCCGACGGACGCGAAGGTGATCTGGACCGAAGCGAAGACCCTTCGCGGGCTGATGGCTCAGCCGCTCTACCGCGACAAGCACATCTACACAATGGACCGCGGCTTCGGGCTAACGGGCATCGAGCTAGCGACCGGCAAGAAGCTCTGGGACGACGAGAACCAACTCACGCCCGCTGGCCGCAACCCGCACGCGAGCATCGTGTGGATCAACGACACCGACCGCGTGCTGGCACTCAACGCGAAGGGCGAACTGGTTCTCGCGAAGCTGTCGCCCAAGGGCTACGAGGAGCAGTCACGCACGAAGGCGCTGAACGGTCGCGTGTGGGGTCACCCGGCGGTCGCGGACCGGTTCCTATTCGCGAAGACCGATGGCGGCGAAGCGTGGCAGAAGGCAGAACCGCACGAACTGGTCTGCGTGGAACTCCTGCCGAAGTGACTGCGCCGAACCCATCCTTTTCACTGGCTTACCGTTGCGGCGGTTGATAAACTCGCCCGACACGGCTCGGCCGTGGTCGCACAAACCTCACACATGGAGACGCTAAGTGAGCAGCGCGTCCTCTCCCAGTAATTCACCCGGCAAAAACGAGAAGATACTCTTCTGGGCCAGCTTCTTCACGCTGATCGCGGCCGGCATCGGGTTCTCGGTTCGCGGGTTTATTTTGAAAGACTGGGGCAACCAGTTCGGGTTCACGCAAAGCGAACTCGGTTCGATCACGGGCGGCGGGCTGGTCGGGTTCGGCATCGCGATCATCTTCTTCAGCTTCTGTGCCGACCAATTCGGCTACGGCAAGTTGATGATGGTCGCGTTCGCGCTGCACGCCTCAAGCGCGATCGTCACCTTCGCCGCGACGCCCGTCTACGCCGCGTACGGCAAAGAAGGCGCGTACTGGTGCCTCTACATCGGGATGTGGTTATTCGCGCTCGGCAACGGCACCTGCGAGGCGGTCATCAACCCGCTCACGGCGACGCTGTTCTCCAAGAACAAAACCCACTGGCTGAACATCCTGCACGCCGGCTGGCCGCTTGGCCTGATCCTCGGTGCGCTCATCGTGCTGGGTTTCAAGGCGGCGGCGCCGGACATCCGCTGGGAGATCAAACTCGGCGTGTTCCTCGTGCCGGTATTGCTCTACGGCATGATGATGTTCAACCGGCCATTCCCACACTCGGAAGCGAAGACATCCGGCGTGTCGATCGGCACGACGATGCTCACGATCCTGTCGCCCATCCTGCTGTTCCTCTTCCTGATGCACGCACTCGTCGGGTACGTGGAACTCGGCACAGACAGTTGGATCGGGAATATCACCGAGCGAGTCCTCGCGGATGAGACAAAGGCACTGATCGCGTTCATCTGGACAAACGCGCTCATGTTCACTTTGAGATTCTTCGCGGGGCCTATTGTGGAGCGCATCAACCCCATCGGCCTGCTGTTCGTCAGCGCCTTGCTTGGCACTGCGGGGCTGTTCATGTTGGGTCAAGACTTCACCAATCAGACGTGGCCGTGGATGTTCGCGGTCACGATCTACGGCCTCGGCAAAACGTTCTACTGGCCGACGCTGCTTGGCACGATTTCCGAACGATTCCCGAAGGGCGGCGCGCTCGCGCTCGGTCTGAGCGGCGGCATCGGGATGGTGTCGGCCGGGATCCTCGGCGGCCCCGGTATCGGGTACAAGCAGGACTACTTCGCGGTGCAGAAGACGAAGGAGATCGCGCCAGGAACCTACGACCGCTACAAGGCGCCGAAGGCGTCCGGGTTCCCGGTGTTCTCGAACATCGCCCCCGACGCGCTACCGCCGGTCGCGGGTCTGGATAACGCGAAGTTGAAAGTGTTCGACGACTGGGGTGGCGTCATCGACGACGCAGGCAAACGCAAGGAAGGCAAGAAGACCACGCTTGAATCCGATCTGGAAACGATCGCGAAACTCGAATCGGAGAGCAAGCCGGTCGGCCCAGAGCTGAAGGAGAGCCTGAACAAGTTGAAGGAGTGGTGGGACAAGGAGGGCCAGCGGAACTACAAGGACGACAAGCCTAAGCTCAGTGAGGCGCGACTGTACGGTGCAAAACAGGCGTTGCTCTACACCGCGATCGTGCCCGCGGTGCTCGCGGTCGGGTTCCTGCTCCTGATCCTGTACTTCATGATGAGCGGCGGTTACAAGCAGGTTCACTTGGAAAGCGAGAAGCCGAGTACGCCTACTGGCGGCGCGCCCGCTGAGGACTGGGGCAAGTAGTGCCCGGCGAGACGGGAGCGAAAGTGACAGGCGGCGAAGCGCACTCTACGCGCTTCGTCTCCTGTCACTTTCGCTCCCGATTCGCCAAATAGTTCCCCTTGTCTTTTTGGCCTGTACTTTCCGCGAAGTTCCTCGGGGTCGTTTTGGCTCACGGACGCCGTACCCTCAGTTGTTGGATCCGAGCGGCGGGGTTCTCGGGCCAGTACCGCCGGTGCTTCGCCACGGCGGCTGCGACCGGACGCCGCACGGAAGTGTTATGGTTCAGTCGGAAATGGAAGAACCCGGTTGGGGCGTATTGTAATCCCCACGGGAGGTATCCATGTCCAAGTCACGTGTGTTCACGGCCGCGGAGAAAGTCGTCATTCTCAAGAAGCACCTGGTCGAGAAGGTGCCCGTCTCGGATCTGTGCGACGAGCACAAGATCCACGTCAACACCTTCTACCACTGGATCAAGATCTTCTTCGAGAACGGGGCCGCCGCCTTCGAGGCCAACAGCAAGCCCAAAGCCCAGGCCGATGCCAAGGACAAGAAGATCGAACAGCTCGAAGCCAAACTCGTTCGCAAGAACGAGGTCGTCGCCGAACTCCTCGAAGCCCACACCACGCTTAAAAAAACTAGATCGGCAAACGTGACTGGTTAAGCTTATTTTCGAGGGCTTTGAGGTATTTGTCCTGGTCGCGTCGGAACTGCCTCCGCTCGACCCGGCGTTGCCGTCTCTCCTCCAACTCGGACCGCAATTGCTTCCACGCCGCCCGATCCGCGCCGGTCAGTTCCCCGGTCGTCACCTCACGATGCCTCGTCGCCAGACCGGCCACCAACTTGGCCGCACCTCGCAGCACCAACGCCGGGCACGCGACCTTGCGACCCGTCGCCCGACGCTCGTGATACCGGTGGCTCCCGAACGCCTGCTCCAGGTCGTTGTTCGTTCGCGGCAACTCGGCCGTGTCGTAGCACCCGAACAGACCCGGCCAGTAACTCCGGCTCACCTTCACGAAGTGATCCACCGTACCTGCCCGCCGAATCACGTTGTCGAAAATGTGTGGAATAGCCCTTGTGGAAACGGTTCGAGGCTGCAGATCGGGTTGGATCAGCAGGCGTGAGGCGTGTTGTTTGGTGCGTGTTTACCCAGCCGTCGCTGCTGCGATTGACGTGTTCCGCGTTCGATTCAACAACCAGCGATCCGGGAGCCAATCCAACAACTGCTCGGTCGTCGGCTTCTCGCCCAACGCGAACAGCCCCGGCAACGCATCACGCAGGTACGCGAACGGGTCGATCCCCAGGTGCTTGCACGTCCCCACCACCGAGTACAGCACCGCCGCCGTCTGCCCGCCCACTTCGCTCCCGATCACGCCCCAGTTGTTTCGTCCCAGTGCGATCGCACGAAGCGTTCGCTCGCTCAGGTTGTTGTCCATCGCCAGGAAGCCCGCTTCCAGGTAACGGTTCAACGCCGCCCAGTTGTTCGTTGCGTACCCGATTGCGGTCCCCAGCGGCGACTTCGGCAATGCATGAGCAAGACGCTGCCGAAGCGGCTATGCGTGCGGCCGGCGTGATACCCTCCAGCAGCCAACCAACCGCCCCATTCGCGCAGCCGAGCACGCCAGGGCACGCGCCGCGCCGGCGACTGCTGTACCTCACTCTCGTGTTCGCGTGCGTTG
>CAMDQN010000140.1 GCA_945905925.1 Singulisphaera sp. GP187 | reverse complement strand
CCGGGGAGCCGCTCCTGAAGCGCCGACAGAATCTCCACACGCTTGATCGAGTCCACGCCCAGGTCGCCGTCCAGAGACATCGACAGGTCCAAACTGTCCGCTGGGTAACCCGTCTTCTCGCTCACCACCGACAGCAGCGTCACCGCGATCTTGTCGCGGCTCGAGGTCGGCGCACTTGCCGCAACAGGCGCGGGCGGCGAAACCGCTGCCTTCGGCTGCGATGCGGTACGTGGAAGCGGAACCGGCGCCGAGGCACGCGGCGGGATCGGTGCGAACGCCTCGACCGGGAGCGCGGACGCGGGGAGGATGGTCGTCGCGGGCAGCGTCGGAGCGACCGGCGGAATCACTGGCGCGCGGGCGGGCGCAGCCGCGGGAATCGCCGCGCCGGCGCTGAGGCCGGACAGCAACAAGGTCTGCTGTTGATCGACGAGCGTTTGTAATGTGCGCTGCGCCGCTTCCTGCCCTTCAAGGAACTGCTTGTGGAGCGCGGCGGTTTGCTCCTGCATCCGCTGGATCGCGGCGAGGCTCTGCTGCGTCATGAGCAGCGCCTGCCCAAGCGAGTTCGGTTCGACCGGGCCGGGAGCGTTGGCGTCAGACATCGGGTAACCCTTGGACCGTGTCGGGAGCGCGAGTGCGTTCGCGTGCGGCTTACCGTTGCCATTCGCGGGGGACAAATGTTGCGGGGCGCGGGCCGGGCGCTGAGAGCGCGGCGTCACCGAGTTCGCGCCGCACACGCTCACGGTGAGACCGGGCTTCCCGCTCGGCGCCGCGGGCGGGCGACACCGACTCCCCTTTTCCCACTCCGCGAGCGCGACCGGGTATCCGCCGGCGGCGAGGCGGGCCAGCACACTCCCCAAATCTAACACACCGGACCGCTTTCCCCCAGACGCATCGAGCGCAAAGGCAGTGGCCCCCGCGACCGGAGCATCCGCGAGAATCGCTTCGACCAAGCGAGTCAGCACGGACCCCGGTCCGACTTCGAGGAACGTGCGAACGCCCGCGTCGGTCATCGCACGAACGAGCTCCACGAACGCGACCGGCTGCGCGAGTTGGTTCGCGAGCAAGTCCTTCGCGGTGTCCTCGTCGTCGGGGTACGTCGCAGCCGTCGTGTTCGCGTACACCGGAAGCGAACCGGCCGCGAGTGGAACGTGATCGAGCGCCGCGCGGAACGGCCCGGCGGCGTCGGACACGAGCGCCGAGTGGAACGCCGCCGCGACCGGTAACCGCAGCGCCTTCAGGCCGGCGTCGGACAGCGGCTTGGCAGCACGCTCGATCTCGGCCGTTGGCCCGGAAAGCACGTTTTGCTTGGGCGCGTTTTTGTTCGCGACCACAACTTCCAGTTTCTCGCGCTCAATAACCGCTTCGATTTCGGGTAACGACGCGAGAACCGCGAGCATCGCGCCGGGGTCACCGGTACGCTGGTCCGCCATCAGTTGGCCGCGAACGCGTGACATCGCGAACAGGTCGCGTACTTCGAGGCGCCCGGCCGCGGCGAGCGCGACGAGTTCGCCGTAACTGTGTCCCGCGAATGCGTCGGCGCTCACGCCGAAACGGGAACTCAGGGCGCGCCACGCTCCGAAGCTCACCGCGCCGAGGGCCGGCTGCGCGTTGCGGGTTGCGCGCAGGTCGCGGTCGTTGTCTTTCTTGCGTTCCGCGTCGAATGTGGTCGGTGGGTAGATGTAATCGCTCAACCGGCGCGAGTCGGTGTCCTCGTGCGACTGCGCCGCGACCGCTTCGTTTGCCGTTGCGAGTGTATCGAGCGATTCAGGGAACAGGCACGCGAGGTCGCGGAGCATCCCGACGGACTGCGACCCCTGCCCAGGAAACAGCACCGCGAGCGAGCCTGCGACCGGTCCTCGCCCGTAGTGAGCGCCGTCCGGCGTGTGCCAACTTAACGCGTCCGGTTCCGCGCCGAGTCTCGCCTTCGCGTTCGTGACCAACTTCGGCAGGTCGGTGAGCGTGCGGTGGACCGCGAAGCTCAATCGACACGCAGCCGACGCACTAAACGACGCGCGTGAGACTTCCGCCGCGCGGGCGAAAGCGTTCCAGTCTGTTGGTAACTTCGCGAGTTCGGCCACGAGTTCCTGTGGCGTGTTCGCGCCGAGCGCGACGATTTCGGTTGCGCCGTCCCAGTCCGGCGTGGTCTTCTCGGGCCGGTACTCTTCGAGGACCGCGTGGAAATTGCTCCCGCCAAAACCGAAGGCGGACAGCGCCGCGCGCCGCGGGTGTTCGGCGCGCGGGAGCCACGGGCGCATTTCCGTGTTCACGTAGAACGGTGTGTCGGGCGCGAGCAGCGGTTCCACCGGGCGTGTTACCTTGAGCGTCGGCGGCAGCACCTTGAAGTACACCGCCAGCGCCGCCTTGATGAGCGACGCCGCACCTGCTGCCGCTTTCGTGTGCCCGATCTGCGACTTCACGGAGCCGATCGCGCACCAGGGTTTGCCCTTCGCGCCTTGGTTCGCGCTCCCCTTCGGGTCGCGACTAAACGTGTTTGGGGTGTTGGTGTAGACGTCTGTGAGGGCCGTGATTTCGACCGTGTCGCCGACCTTCGTCCCGGTGCCGTGCGCTTCCACTAACTCGATCGTGTCAGGCGAAACGCCCGCAAGCGTGTACGCCGCGAGCAGCGCCTTCTTCTGACCGGCGGCGCTCGGCGCGTAGATCGCGTTGCCCTTGCCGTCGCTCGAAGAACCAACGCCTTTCAGCACGGCATAGATCGTATCGCCGTCGCGCTCGGCGTCCGCGAGACGCTTCAGTACCACCATTCCCAGCCCTTCGCCGAGAATGGTGCCGTCACCGGCTTCCGCGAACGGCTTCGCGTCACCGGTGGGCGATAGCGCGGGCGTCTTGCTGAAGCACATGTACATGAAGATGTCGTTGAACGTGTCGCACCCGCCGGTGACGGCGACATCGCACCGCCCGGCTTGCAATTCGAGCGCGGCGAGGTGAACGGCGCTCAGTGAGCTGGCGCACGCGGCATCGACGACGCAGTTGGTGCCGCCGAGGTCGAGTTTGTTCGCGATGCGCCCCGCGACCACGTTCCCGAGCAACCCGGGGAAGCTGTTCTCCTGCCACGGGACGTAGCTTTCCGCGATGCGGCCCGCGGCGTCGTCCGCAAGCTCCTGCGGGATGCCGGCGTCGCGCATCGCGCGCTTCCACTTGGGATGGCCCAATCTCGCGCCGAGCGGAATGACGAGTTCGAGTGTGCCGGTCACGCCAAGGATGACCGAGACGCGATCGCGGGAGACTTCGGAACCTCTCCCCCCAACCCCCTCCCCTAAGAAGGGAGGGGGAGCAGGAGTCTGAAGCCCCTCCCTTCTTAGGGGAGGGGTTGGGGAGGGGTTCTTCTGGTCCGCGAAGCGGATTCTTGCATCTACGAGCGCCTGCTTCGCCGCGACCAGTCCCAGGAGTTGCGTGGTGTCGGTGGCTTCGATGTCGCGCGGCGCGATGCCGAATTCGAGCGGGTTGAAATCGACCGCGGAGAGGAACCCGCCGCGGCGCGCATAGGTCATATCTGGGGCTTTGGGGTCCGCGTCGAAGTAGTCGTCCGGGTTCCAGTGTGTCGGCGGCACCTCGGTGATGCCATCAACGCCGTGCTTCACGTTGGCCCAGAAGAACCCCGGCCCAGCCGCCTTCGGGAACAGGCACCCCAGACCGACGATCGCGAGCGGCTCGAATCGTGTGTCACGTTGCGCGTTGGACGTTTCGGGTTGTACGTCGGCAATAAGTGTCATCGTGTCTCTGTCTTCGGACGTTAAGCGCGAAGCCGGTCGGCGACCTCGTCCGTTGCGAGCGGCGCGAGCGGGAAGCACGCATCGGGAAGGCTCACGCCTTGCTGCCGAAGGGCCGCGCGCCGCGTTACGACGCACGCACCGTAGAGCAGATTCAGAGCGACCCCGACTACCGTGCGGTTCTGGGGAACTTCCAGATGCGAGCCTTTCGCCCACTCGTTGAACGCGCCCATCGCGGGTCCACACCACACCTGATAGTCCACTTGTCGGCCCGCTTCGCCCGCGTTCGCCCAGCGGCTCGACAACCCCAGATACCAGCGGAACACCAGCGCCATCCGGTGTCGCGGGTCGGACTCCGCTTTCCACAACTGTGCCGGTTCGCGCCTGCCCCAGAACTCGCGAGTCAAGTTCCAGATTTCCTCGAACGTCGTGCGGAAATGGGTCTTCTCAACCTGGACGCGCTCCGCTTCCGGGATCGCTTCCCAACTGGTGTAAGCGCGGTACAGGTCGAACAGCTTCTGCGCCCGCATCGCGAACATGGTGCCGCGCTTGAGTACCTGCACCTTCACGCCCATCTCGAACATGTCCGCGGCCGGGGCCATGATCACATCGGCTTGGCCCGCTTCCGCGAGCATCTTCCGCACGCCGTCCGAACTGCCGGATTCGACGCACGCCTGATTCACGCTACCGGTGACGACGTAGGCCGCGCCCATCGCGAACGCGCCGGCCACGCTTGCGGGCGTCGCGATTCCGCCGGCCAATCCGACGCGCGTTGGCGTCTCGAAGCGGAACTGCGCCTGCAACCGGTCACGCAGCGCGAGGATGGTGGGAAGGAGCGTGATCGCGGGTCGGTTGTCGGTGTGCCCGCCGGAATCGGCTTCGACGGTGACATCGTCCGCGACCGGGAACTTAGCCGCGAGCACCGCCTGAAGTTCCGTGACGTGTCCCGCAGCCACGAGCGCGCGAAGCATCTTCTCCGGCGGCGGCGAAAGGAACTTGGTCGCGACTTCGACGCGCGACACCTTCGCGATGACGCGGTTCGTCGGGATCGCGAATCCGGCGACACCGCCGCGGAACCCGGCAGCGCGGTAGCGCACGATCGCGGGCGTGAGGTCGAGGTACGCACTCGCTTCGACGAGCGTCACACCCTTCTTGAGAAACAACTCCGCGGTCGCCATCTCGTGAGCCGGTTCGCCCGGGCTGTGAATCAGGTTCACGCAGTACGGGGCGTCGCCAAGATTGAGCTTCAAGCGGTCGATGGCGGCGCCGATGCGGTCGAGCGAAAGCCCGGCGGCGCCGAAGCTGCCGAGCATCCCGGACTTGCTCATCGCCTCGACGATCTCGACGGACGCGATGCCGTTGGCCATCGCCCCGGTCATGTACGGGTACTTGACCGCGTGTTCGTGGAGGAAGGTCGGGTCGCCGAGTTGTTCCGGCGGCAGCGGCGGAAGGTACGCAACAACATCTTTGGCGAGCGGGGGGCGTAAGCCCCCCGTTGTGTTGAGCGCAACGGAGCCGCCGTGCGCAACCGCGAAGGCGTCGTCGGTGCGCACAATCACGACTGGCGAGCGAAGGTCGCCGATTGCGTTTCGGAGGGCGTCGGACGTATCGGACGGGGGCGCGCCGTTCGGAGTCCAGTGTCCGAGCGCGGGCGGGCTGCCGAGGGTGCCGGCCGGGTGAGTCATCGCGTATTTGTGCGGCGTCAGTGGAGCGAGCGATACTGCTTATGGCATATGGCTTTTCGCGCTCCGCGAACAGTAATCAAGGGTTGAAACCCTTGCGTCTACCGAATTGTACCGCGACCCGCACGCGAGGTCAGACGTCGGGGGCGAACTCGACCTTCTCACCGAAGCGGGCACGGAGCAACGCTCGTCCGGCCGGGCTGATTTGGGTGCCTTCGAGCCGCAGCCACTTTAGCGGCTCGTTTGCCGGCCACCGTTTGGCCAGTGCCTTTGCGCCCAAATCGGTGATCGGGTTCCCGCACAGGTTCACCCGCCGGAGCGTGTCGGGAATCGACGTGAGAAGCACTTCCATCAGACCGCTGTACTGAATGTCGTTGTGAGACAGGTCCAATTCTTCCAGGCGCCATACGTCGGCGTGTTCCGCGAGGTGAACCAGACCGGTATCACCCACATGGCACGCTCGAAGATCCAGTCCGCGAAGGCGGTTGTGTCGGCCGAGTTCGCCCAGGCGCCCGAGAACCGCGGCATCGACCGCCCACGGACCAGGTTGCCCCGACCGCGAATTCATGGTCAGGTTCGTGATAAGCGGGAGGTGCGGATGCGTGATGAGATCGTACCACTGCTCCCTCACATCGGTCACGGTCAGCACCGGTGGGCGGAGTTGCTCGAACCGCTGGGCGTGCGCGAGAAACGTCCCGGCGGACATGCGGAGACACGGGAATCCGCGGCTGAACCACACTTCGCTGGTGCCGGCCGCGATACCGAGAATGGCCGCCGTGTAGCGGTCCTGAATTACGCGCTCGCACTGAGAGAGTTCCCGATACCGAGCGAGTTGATCGGCCAGCCAGTATGGGCACCGGTGCCGCTCGACCTGTACGCGAATGAACTCGGCGCGCACGCGTGACAATTCCGGGTCGGGCGCATCGTCCGCGTGTTCGTCGAGCCAGTCGGCGTAGGCGAGTCGCGGCGTGTCCTCGTCGGGGTGCGCCGCGATCGCCGCTCGAAGTGCGTCCTCGTCGCTCATCCCGAAATTCTACCACACACAAACGAACGAACCCCGCGACTTCGTCGCGGGGTTCAGTGTGACCACGGAGCGAACAACTCAGGTCGCGGCCGGGGTCTCGGGGGCCGCCGGTGCTGGAACGACCGGCGCCGGAGCGACTGGGGCCGGTGCCGCGGGAGTTTGCTTGGCCTTCAGTTGAACCTTCTTCTCGCCGGCCTTCATGAGTTCGATTACGGCCGTGGCGCCGCCGTCGCCGAGGCGCCGGTAGTGCTGCTTCAGGACGCGCGTGTAACCGCCCGGACGGTCGGCGTACCGCGGCCCGATCTCGCGGAACAACTTCTTCAGCACCGTGTCGCCGGTGGTCTCGTCCTTCTTGTCCCAGATGCCGGTGCCGTGCGTCGGGCCGAGCAGCGCCATCGCCTGACGGCGATAGTGCAGCGCCGCGGTCCGCGCCTTCTTCTCTTCGGCGTCGCCCTTTCCGGCGGCCGCGACAGTCACCGCGTTCGCCTTCTTCGCGAGCGTGATGAGTTTCTCAGCGAAGGACCGCATTTCCTTCGCCTTCGGCAGCGTGGTGACGATCTTCTCGTGCGTGATGAGCGCGCGCGTCAGGTTGCGGAACAGACTCCGCCGGTGACTCGCGTTGCGGTTCAGGTGACGACCGCGCTTACGGTGGCGCATGATTCTCTCAGGGGCAAGGGGTTAGGGGTTAGGGGCAAGCGAAGGCAGTAAGAACCTCACTCCGTGCCACGGGTAGTGAGGGTACGCCAGGCGCGGGAACGGGCCGTTTCTCGCCCCCGTCCCCTCGCCCCTTGCCCCTGTGCGGCGTTAGCCGCGGCGCGGCGGGATCCGCATCCCGAGCGTCAAGCCGCGTTCTTCGAGTTTGGACTTCACTTCGCGAAGCGTCGTTTCCCCGAAGTTGCGCACTTCGAGCAACTCCTCCGACGACCGAATCACCAGATCGCGAACGGTCTGAATACCTTCGGTTTCCAAGCAGTTCGTCGCCCGCACCGACAGATCGAGTTCGGCGAGGCTCATATTCAACTTGCGGTCCAACTCCGCGTTCTGCGCGTCCGCGACCGACGTGTTGCCGCTGATCTCGATCGAAACTTCGTCCAGCGGCACCTCCGGCCCCGGCTCCGTGTACTGCACGAACGGGTTCAGGTGCTTGCGGAGGATCTTCGCGGCCTCGACGATCGCCATTTGCGGGGCGAGCGTGCCGTTGGTCCAGATCTCCATCACGAGCCGGTCGTAGTTCGTCTTCTGACCGACGCGGGTCTCCTCGATGTCGTACTTCACACGCACAACCGGCGAGAAGCTCGAATCGACGGGGATCACACCGACTTCGCGTTCTTTGCCGGCGTTGTCTTCGGCGGTACGGTAGCCACGACCGTTCTCGACGGTCATCTCCATCACGAACGGCACGTCGCTGGTGAGCGTCGCGATGTGGTGTTCGGGGTTGATGATCTGAATCGACTCGTCGTGCTGAACGTCAACACCGCGAACCGACCCGGCCTCGTGCTTCTGAATGCGGATCGTCTTCGGCTGATCCGACAGGTTCTTCACCACGAGGCTCTTGATGTTCAGGATGATGTCCGTGACGTCCTCGACCACGCCAGTGATGGTCGAAATCTCGTGCATCACGCCCTGAATCTTGACGCGCGTGATTGCGCTACCTTCAAGACTGGAGAGCAGGATGCGGCGGATGCTGTTACCGATGGTCATGCCGAAGCCCTTCTCGAAGGGTTCGGCGTGGAATTTCCCGTAGATGTCGGTGAGTGTCGAGCGGTCGGCTTGCACCCGGCTCGGCAACTCTAATCCGCGCCAACGAACGCGCATGTTCAATCCTCCCGCCGTCGGTTTTCCGCCCCGCACCCGCGACCCGGGTTGGGACGAACCAGACGGCTATTTAGCGAAACAACACCGGCGGTCGCGACCGGAAGTCTCGGCGAACCCCGCCCGCAAGGGCGGGGTGTTTGTCAAGCGAGCCGTCACCCCCCGCCCTTGCGGACGGGGTTCGCCACTACCGCGTGGCGATTTCGATGATGAGCTGCTCGCGGATATCCGTGATGCGCTCGTCGGTGTCCTGGCGGCTGGGCATGCGGGTCATGCGGCCTTCGGGCGAGTCCTGACTGCCGGTCAGTTCGAGGAAGTCCGGGATGCGGACCGCGCCCTTCGCGAGCGTGTCGCGTGCCATCTTCAGACTACCGTCGCGCATCTTTACCTTGATGAGGTCGCCCGGCTTGACCAACATGCTGGGGATGTCGCACTTCACGCCGTTCACCAGGATGTGCCCGTGGGCGACCATCTGGCGGCCGGAGTTGCGGTTGATGGCGAACCCGAGCCGGTGGACGACGTTATCGAGCCGGCGCTCCAGAATCGAGAGCAACTGCTCGCCGGTGTTCCCGGTGGCGCGCGTCGCGAGTTGGTAGTAGCGGCGGAACTGCGCTTCGAGCACGCCATAGAACCGCTTGAGCTTCTGCTTCTCGCGGAGGCGGATGCCGTACTCGGAGGTCTTGCTGCGACGAAGCCCGTGCATGCCGGGCGGCGGCTTCTCGCGGTCGATGGGGCACTTCGGACTGAAGCACCGGTCGCCCTTGAGGAACAGTTTCATCTGTTCCCGTCGGCACATCTTGCAAACGGGGTCTGTGTTACGCGCCATGGTGTGGAGGGACACAAGGAACAGGGGTCAGTTGGCGACGAAACGTTCGTCGGCCGAAACGCGAAAGTCGGTGTCCGTTGAAGTGTCTCCCCGGCGAACCCCAGAGTCGTAACGGGGAAGGGCTACAACAACGCCGAAGTCAGGAGTCCGCAGCAGAAAGCCGCAGAATCCTGACTCCAGACACCTGACCCGCGGAACCGGACCGCAAAGCGGCCCGGTGTGGTCGCACTTAGACGCGCCGCTTCTTGGGCGGGCGGCAACCGTTGTGCGGAAGCGGCGTGACGTCTTCGATCGCCTTGACGTTCAGCCCAGAGGCTTGAAGCGCGGTAACAGCGGACTCGCGTCCGGCGCCCGGCCCCTTGACTCGCACTTCGACTTCTTTGACGCCGAACTTTGACGCCTTGGAGGCGCACTCTTCGGCGGCCCGCTGCGCCGCGAACGGCGTACTCTTGCGGCTGCCCTTGAACCCGACCGCACCGCCCGACGAGTGACACAGCGTATCGCCGTTCGTGTCGGTGATGGTGATGATCGTGTTGTTGAACGTGCTCTGCACGTGGGCAACGCCGCGACTGACGTTGCGACGGACCTTCTTCTTCTTGCTCTTTGCCATGTTCGTCGTGTTTGGTGTTTGGTGTTTGGTAAATCCGACAGTGGTGTTTCGCGCCAGACAACCCGAGGCTGCTTTTCATCTAAACACGAAACACCAAACACTAAAACCTACCGCATATCCTTGACGCCCTTCTTGCCGGCAACCGTCTTGCGGATGCCTTTGCGGGTACGGGCGTTCGTCTTGGATCGCTGACCGCGAACCGGCAGGTTCTTACGGTGCCGTTCGCCACGATAGCACTTGATTTCCTTGAGCCGCGCGATGTTCGAGCCTTCGACGCGGCGGAGCGGCCCTTCGACAAGGTATTCCTTGTCGAGGAGAACGGCGATCTCGGCGATTTCCTTGTCGGAAAGCTCTTTGGCCCGCCGCTGCGGGTCGATCTTGAGCTTCTCGCACACTTCCAACGAAGTCGTCGGCCCGATCCCGCGGATGTACCGCAGCGAGATGTGGGTCGGCTTGTCCGGTGGAATGTCAACGCCTTGAATACGGGGCATGTCTCTCGCTCACGTTTCTCGTGTAATGTTCTTCGATGTTTCTTTCGCTTGGTGGCCGACGTTCTCGGTCATCTCTAACGTGAAACCTGGAACGTGAAACACGAAACGATGAATTAGCCTTGCCGTTGCTTGTGCCGCGGGTCTTCGCAGATCACGCGCACGACGCCCTTCCGCTTGATGAGTTTGCACTTATCGCAGATCCGTCGCACGCTGGCTCGCACCTTCATGGGGCACCCAAAAGTCCGGAAAAACCGTACACGTCCGGTAAACCTTCAATCTAGCGGGGCCCGCAGAACCGACAAGTGGCGAACGCCAGATTCTTGCCTTCGCCGCTTGCGGCGAAGAGAGGGAGCGAATTATTGCGCCGCGGGCAGCGCGTCGGGCTTCGGTTCGTCGTCGAACGCGCCTTCGTCGGCGGTGATGATGAACACGCCGCTCGACGTGAGCGCCAGTGTGTGCTCGACATGGACGCTCGCAAGCCGGTCCCGCGTCACCACGGTCCACAGGTCGCCGAGCGTGTCCACTTCCGCCCGCCGCATGTTCACCATGGGTTCGACAGCGAGCGTTAAGCCCGGTTCGAGTTTGAAGTCGGCTTTGCGCGTTTCGCGGTCGACGTAGTTCGGCACCTGCGGGTTCTCGTGCATGCTCCGCCCGATGCCGTGACCGACGTAAGACGTGACCACGCTGAACCCTGCCTGTTCGACGTGCTTCTGCATTTCGCTCGCGACCTGGCTCCACCACTTTCGCTTCGGCAACAAGTCGATTGCAATTTGGAGCGTCTCCTCACCCACCTTCAGCAACCGGGCTTTCTCCGGCGACACGACCCCAATGGGAATCGTGATCGCGCGGTCCGCGCACCAGCCGTTGAGCTTGCACGCGGTATCGACCTTCAACAGATCGCCTTCCTTCAACACGCGCTGACCGGGGATGCCGTGAACCACTTGCTCGTTCACGCTGAGGCACGTCACCGCGGGGAACGGCGTCTTGCCCGGGTAGCCCTTGAACAGCGGGATCGCCATGTGCTTCGCGTAGAACGCTTCGACCGCCTGGTCGATGTCGATCGTCTTCACGCCCGGTTTCGCGAGGTCGCGGCAGATCTTGAGTGCGCGCGCGACGAGTTTGCCCGCTTCGCGCATGAGCGCGATCTCGCGGGCCGACTTCAGTTCCGGTGAGCGATTGGTGTTGGGTCGGAGCATGTGTTGAGTTTAGCGAGCAACCCCGGCGCGGCCAACGCGCCGAGTCCTCCCGGCGGGAATCGAACCCGCGACGGTCGGCTTATAAGGCCGAAACTCTGCCGCTGAGTTACGGGAGGCGTGTGTCGGACGTATGCCGTCGCGTATCATCGCAGCCTCCCTTCTTGTCGGTATCAGCCTGTGGTTCAGCGCCGGAACGCGTCGATCCAACTGAGCGTCACGAACTTCGAGCCGACGATCATGTCCGGCGGCAGTCGCAATTCGATCCCCTTGCCCGTCTGCACAATCTTGATGTCAAGCGTTCCACCGGAATCGCCGGGTTCGAGCGGTTCGCGTTCGCCTTTCCCGTTCAGGAACGTGAACATCACTTTCCCGGACGACTTGATCGACCCGGTCGCCGAAATGCGGTCCGTCGCGAGTCGGAAGTTCTCCAGATTCTTGAAGCCCTCGCCGTTCTCGTAAGTCAGCAGAATTACGACTTCCTTCGGCCACATTCCTTCTTTGAGGTTGATCGTTGCGCCGCCGATTCCACGCGTGCTCGTCACCGCGAACACGACGCGGTTCTTTTCGACGCTCGCCGCGATCTTGTCGACGGGTCGCGAGAAATCGCTGTAGGTGAACTCTGGCTTCACCGGGTCGGCGCCGGGCGCGAGCAGCGCGAGCGTGAGAACCAACATGACGACCCTCCGTTAATCACCGAGCGCCGTCAGGATGTTCGCGAAGACCATGTCCGGCGGATCGGTCGCGGTGATGTCGCGGACGAGGTTCTGCCTTCGGTAGTAGTCGAGCAGCGCGTCCGTGTTCTGGTGAAACCCGGTGAGCCGGCGGCGGATCGTCTCCTCCAGGTCGTCGTCGCGAACGATCAGGGGCGAGCCGCACACATCGCACTTGCCCGGCACCTTCGGCGGGCGCGCCGCGGCGTGGAAGCACACACCGCACTCCGGGTTCGAGCAGCACCGACGACCACTGATGCGCCGCACGACCACTTCGTCGTCAATGGTCAGGTTGACGACCGCGTTCAGCACCAGGCACTGTTGGCGGAGCAGCGCGTCGAACGCGATCGCCTGAGAATAGGTTCGTGGGTAGCCGTCCATCACGAACCGTTCCGGGCGCGCCGGACTACGGAACAGTTCGGCCACCACGTCGTTCACGGTCGAGTCATCGACGAGCAACCCGCGGTCCATCAGCGGCTTCACTTTCCGTCCCATGTCCGTGTCGCGCGCGATCGCGTCGCGGAACATGGCGCCGGTGCCGATGGTCGCGAGACCGAACTGCTGAACGAGCCGCTCAGCCTGTGTTCCCTTGCCGCAGCCCGGAGGTCCGACGAGCACCAGTCGCATGAACCGTCACCTTGCGAGAGCACCGGCGGTACCGGGTGCGGGGTTGGGGAGACAGGCACACCAATCCTTCACAACACCCGTATTGTCACCGGCCGCCGGAAAAAGAGAAGGGGCTTCGGAAGAGAAGGGGAGAAAGGGAGAAAGGGAGAAAGGGAGAAGGAGAGAAAAGACAGAGCCGCATGCTTTGGTCTTTTCTCCCCTTCACCCCTCTCCCCTTCTTTTAAGTTTCGTCGGTGAGGCTCGGGTAGTTCCGCATGACGAGGTGGCTGTTGATCTTCTGCACGAGGTCAAGCGCCACGCTGATGACGATCAGCAAGCCGGTGCCGCCGTAGAAGCTCGCGACCGCCGGCGGGATCTCCAACTCACTGGAGATGACGTTCGGGATGATCGCGATGACCGCGAGGAACGCGGCACCCACGAACGTGACCCGCATCAACACGCGTTCGAGGTAGTCGGCGGTCTTCTTGCCCGGCCGGTAACCGGGGATGAAGCTCCCGTGATCCTTCAAGTTGTCCGCGATCTCCTTCGGGTTGAAGGTGATCGCCACCCAGAAGTACGTGAAGACGTAAATCATGATCACGTACATGAAGTTGTAGAGCCAGCCGCGGTGGTTCTGGAACATGTTCGACAGCGTCCCGGCCCAGCCGAGCGACCCATCGGACAACGTGTAGATCGTGTTGAACAGGAACCACGGCAGAATCAACAGCGTACTCGCGAAGATAACGGGCATGACGCCGGCCGCGTTCACCTTCATCGGGAGGTGCTGACGCGTCCCACCGTACACGCGGCGCCCGCGAACGTGCTTCGCGCTCTGTGTTGGTATGCGCCGCTGCGCCTTCGTCATCGCGATCACGCCAACCACGACCGTCACGAACAGGAACGCCAGCACAATCAACTTCTCGAAGCTGATGTCACCGGTCGCGCCACCGAGGGTGAACACCGAGTCCTTGATCTTGCCCGTTGTGCTGTCGATCAACAGCGAGTTGGTCGCGTCCGGGATGCGGGCCACGATGCCGGCCATGATGATGAGCGAGATGCCGTTACCGATGCCGTACTCGTCGATCTGCTCGCCGAGCCACATCAGGAACACGGTCCCTGCGGTCATCGTGATGACGGCCGTGAACCCGAACCACCAGAGCTCGAAACCGGTGTCGTACCCGGCCGGCGCAAGGCCCATCGCCCCCCCCGCGTCTTCGGGTTTCATCACCGCCTGCACGACCATGATCGCCTGGATAATGCAGATCGGGACCGTGAGATATCGCGTGAGTTCGTTGATTTTCTTCCGCCCGGCCTCGCCCTCTTTCTTCAACTTCTCCAGCGACGGCACCACACCGCTGGAAAGCAGTTGGATGATGATCGACGCGGAGATGTACGGCATGATGCCGAGCGAGAAGATGCACGCGTTCGACAGGTTGCCGCCGGAGAACAGCGAGACGAACCCGAGTACCTGACCGAGCGCGCCGCGTTGGGCCTGCGCCATCTTCTCGGCCATCTTGGCCTGGTCGATCATCGGGAGCGGGACGTAGTAGCCGATACGGTAGACCGCGAGGAAGATCAGCGTGATGAAGATCTTCTTGCGCAGTTCCGGGATTTTGAAGATGGTGAGCAGTTGGTCCGGCACGAGGCCGAGGATGCTGGCCGCGGCGCCGAAGAGCGTGAGCGTCCACCCGAGCCACGACAACTCCGTGCCACCGTAGGAGAACGCGACCACGCCGCCGATGAGTGCCGCGATACCGGAGGCGAGGCAGATGGAGCGCCAGTTCATTGTCGTGTCCCTACTTCACTTCAAAAGTAAGGAGTGAGGAGTGAGGAGTGAGGAGACAAGAACCAAGC
>CAMDQN010000139.1 GCA_945905925.1 Singulisphaera sp. GP187 | reverse complement strand
ATCGAGGAGTTGAGGGAACAGACGGCCGCCTGGCACGAGTACACCAACGACAAACAACGCGGCGTCGATTGGCAATTTCGCATCGGCGACGCGCGGACCAAACTGAAGTCGCTCTACCCTAAAATTAAAACCTGACGCTGCACTAGGCGCTTTCAGAAAAATCGTAGCGGAGCCACGACCATCAGGGAGCGTGTGAACGTTCGCTCCCTGACGGTCGCGGCTCGGTCCAGACGCTGCGCATTAACTGAAAGTGCTCTATTCGGTCGCCCGCGTTACGGGAGGAGCATGATGCACGACGGGCTCGGGTGGCTGATCGGCTCGCCGGCCGACTTCAACCGCCCCGTCTTGGCGTCGATCGCGAACACCGCGACGTTCTTCCCCGGCAGGTTCGCGCAGAGGAGCCACTCCCCGTTCGCTGTGATCGCCAGGTTCTGCGGTCCCTTCCCGAGACTCGGCTCGATGACCACCAGCGTCAACTTTCCATCCGCGCCGATGCTGTATACCGCGATGCTGTCGTGCCCACGGTTAGTCCCGTACAGGAACTTCCCATCCGGCGTGATCTTGAGATCGGCGCAGTAGCTGGTGCCTTTGAAGTCGCTCGGAAGCGTCGATAGCGTCTGCTTCTCTGTGAGCGTGCCCGCGGTGGCGTCGTAGTCGAACACGGTGACGGAGTTCAGCAGTTCGTTGATGACGTAGACGCGCTTGCCGTTCGGGTGGAACGTGAGGTGCCGCGGTCCGGCGCCCGCGGGCGACTTGGCGAATGGCGTCTTGTTCGGTGTCAACTTCGCGGTGGCCGGGTCGAGTTTGTAGCAGAGAATCTGGTCCATTCCCAAATCGGCGGCGAAGACGTACTTGTTGTCCGGGCTGACGACAATGCAGTGAGCGTGCGGCTCCTTCTGCCGTTTCGGGTCCACGCTCGACCCTTTGTGCTGGAAGAACGACACCTTCTCCCCGAGCGAACCATCGGCCTTGACAGGTAGCGCGGCCACGCTCCCCGAACTGTAGTTCGCCACGAGCACGGTCTTGCCCGTCTTGTCGATGTCGAGGTAACACGCTGCGGTTCCTTCTGCGGACTGGCGGTTGAGCAATTTCAACTCGCCGGTGCGCCCGACGACTTCGTAGGCCGCGACGTGCTCGTTCTCCTTCCCGCCGAACTGTTTGGCGTGAATCGAATACAGGAACTTCTTGTCCGGGGACAGCGCGAGGAAGAATGGGTTCTCGGCCCCGGTCGTGCGGTGAAGGGGCTTGAGTTTGCCCGCGGCGGTATCGAACTCGTAGGCGTGTATGCCACCCTTGTCACCGGGCGCGAACGCGGTGACGAAGACGACCGGGTCGGCCGCGGAGGCGTGAGCGGCGGCAAGTACGCAGGAGATCAGGACGACGGAGATCTTCATGACCGGCTCGGATTGAGAAGCGTTTGGCTCGGGAGGACGGTGGCATCATGCTAGCTGTTCCGACAGTGCCAGCAAGGAGGTCATCGCAACTGTTGATCGGTCCAATACTGGCGAGAGCCACCGCCCTCCCGCAGCGGCAGGCCGACGACCCGCTCGCCGCCCACCCAGACCGGGTCACTTCTTCCGGCCGAGGCCGAACTGGTCCCCCGTGGCGACCGGCACACCGTCCCTGAAGTGGATCTCGACCATCTTCTCGCTGTGAACCTGCCCGCCCTTCTCGTCAGAAAGCGTCGCCACGATTTTCTTCGTCGCGGTGTCGATCACCTCGCCGGTGGACGGGTACGCGTACTTCCCATCGAGGCTGAACGTCACCCACCCCGGTTGTTCGCGGAGTTTCACGCTCGCGGTATACTTCGGCGGCATTGCTGTCGCGTCGAAAACGTGGACCCGCTCGTTGAACGCATCAACGACCCACACCTCCTTCTCGTCCGGGGTCAGGCCGATGCCGTGGCTTGGGCACCCGTGCCGCTTCACCGCCCCTTTCTTGGCGTCCGGCACCTCGACGCGGTGGAGTTTCTTACCGGTTTTCAGGTCGCCGACCTCGAACCCGAGTAACTCGTTCACGTTCACGAAGCACAGCGTCTGCGCGCCGTTCACTGTGAACGGCCGGATCGAAGCCGCGAACGCCCCGACCTTGTCGATCACCTTGTTCGTTTTCGTGTCCGCGACGAACAGCAACGGTGATTTCAGCCCCGCGAGGTAGACCTTCGCCCCGTCGAGACTGCAGACCGTGTTGTGCGCTCCGCTCTTGGTTTCGATGTCGGCGGTCACTTTGCCGCTGGCAGCGTCCACGACGTTCCAGATGTCCTTCTCGAACGACGGCACGAACAGCGTCTTGCCGTCGGGCGTGGCCGAGAGTCGGTCGCACCCTTGTGGCAACTCCTTGGCCCAGTGCGTCTTCTCGCTCACCAAATCGACGCAGTACAGCGACTCCGGCGTGGTGAAGTGGAGTTTCTTCGTCGCCGCGCTGGCGACCACGCCCTTGACGTTCCGCGGCTTGACGGGCTTGCTCGCGTCGGTGGAGATTCGCTTCACGAACTTGTGGCCGGCAGCGATGTCGAATACCAGGATGCCGGCCCCGCCGAACTCCAGGTAGTCGCGCACACCGGGGCACACGACGTACAGCAACCGAGTGAGTTGCGCGTCCGCTCGTGCGGTGCCCGCGAGCGGAACGGTGAGTGATGCAGCGAGGAACGTGCGGCGGTCCATGACGACACCGGGATAGTGTGAGGGGAGTTCGAGACAATCTCGGTGTTCGCGGCCGAACTGTCAATCGCGTGCGCGGATACACTGCCGGATTGGCCGACGCGTGCCGGCGCGGTGCGGTCTTGCACCCGGCGCCGGATCGGTCGTGCTGGGCGAAGGAAGGGCGACCGATGACCGAATCGCAATGGCTGACGTGTTCGATCCCGCGCACGACGCGATTCAGCTGACCCGGCGGGGCGGCAGAAGAACTGCCGCCGAGCGATGACAGGCGGGATGACGCTTCCTCGCTGTCGGGTTCGTTCCAGCAACGGTCGCTGTGTTCACATCAGTTCAGCCGACTACTTGTCCTTCTTCGGCGCGTACCCCTTCCACACCCACTCGATGGCGTGCGGGAGGAACTGCTGCTGAGCGTTGCCGATGCTGTGGCCGGCACCGAGGCAGAATAGGTACTGGTACTCGTAACCCTTGTCTTTCAGAACCTTGGCCATGCGGTGATTGGACTCCACCCAGTCGTGCATGCCGTCGCGCATCACGTTGGGGTTGAGTAAATCCTTGTCGCCAACGGAGATGAACAACCGGATGGGCTTCTTGGGGCTCTTGGGAATGAGCGTCTCGTGGAAACCCCAAGCACCGTCAGGATACTTCTCGTCGAACGGCCACGCTTGGTTTACGAACGTGCCCGACGTGGTCAGGATGCGGTGATACAGGTCGGTGCGGAACCAGGCCATGATGAGCGCCGCCGAACCGCCGGAACTGTTGCCCATCGCCGCGCGGCCGTCGGGGTCTTTAGTCAGTTTCACCTTGTAGTTCTTCTCCACTCGCGGCAGCACTTCGTTTTCGATGTACGTGGCGTAGTCGCCGTTCATGTTGTCGTACTCCTTGCCGCGCTCGTGCCCCTGGGCGTCGCCGCCCCCGTTGGCGATGGAAATGAGGATGATCGGCGGAATCCGCTTCTGGTGGATCAGGTTGTCGAGGATCGTCTTGTAGCCGCCGGCTTGGCCGGGGCCGTCGTGGACCACCATGAACGGGGCCTCGGTGCCTTCCTTGTACTGCGCGGGAATGTAGACGCCGACCTTGCGCTTGTAGTCGATGGTGTGCGTCTCAACGATCAGCGTCTTCGGGTTGTTCGGGTCGACCTTCCCGAACACCTTGCGGGCGATACCAGGGTTGAACAGCTTGGTGTCCTTCGAGTCGATCTCGAACTGCGCCACTTTTCCTTCGGGAACGCCCTCGACCTTGTTGCGCTCCGGCGCGGGCACGTACTTCGGCCCGACGACGAAATTGTCATGGGCGTCGAGCGGTGGGTTCTCGCCTTCTTTCAGCATCTTGAACGGCGGGGCGCCCTTGTCGTCGTACTTGCGCACCGGCTGCGCAGTCGCCGAGCTGGAGTACGCGAGAGCGGTGAGCAGAACGGCCATCCACAACTTGAACATGAAACCCCTCGTTGTTTCTTTCGGTTGGAGAGTACTCGGACGCTATTCGGGTGAGCGCCGAGGCGTTGTCCTATTTACACGATTCCGCTTCGATTTACACCATTTTGCACTCCGAATCCGAATCGCCTTCGTCCAACCTCTCCGTCGCCTGCTCGGGAAAAAGCGGCTTCTCGCTGTGCCTCTTATCGAGCTTACCGGGACGAGTGTCACCGTTTCATCGGGCCGGCGCCGAGGGGCAGGAAATCGGGGGCGAGGTTCACATTCACCTCGTCGTCGGAAAGATGCGGATGGTTTGCTGCACGTGCCCGACCTGCGTGCCGGAAAACGCCCGTTTGAAGTCGTCGCCCGTGGTTGCGATTCGGTTACGAGTCGCCTCCACCACTTGCGCACCGACGAGGATCGGATCTACTGGCCCTACAAGAGTCAGCGCGGGAACCGCTGGGGAACACCGAAGCCCTGGTCCGGGCGGTTCGGGTCGCGCAGGTTCATCAGCTTGTCGAACCAGTCCACGCCCGCGGTGATGACCGGGGTCAGCCCGCCGTGTTGCACCTTCGGTTGGAATACCTCGAATCGCAGTTCGTTGCTGGTACGGCGCACCGTGACCACGGCCGACGGCAGTTCACCGAACGCGGTCAGGAACGCGATGCGCGCCTTCTCCGCTTGCTGCGAGTTTGCGGGTAGGGCTGGGAGGCCGGGGTTCGGGCGCAGCGGTTCGACCGGGCGCACCGGGCCCTCGATTACGACCTTCGTGTCAGCCGAAGTGATCAGTTCGCCGATGTTCACCGTGCCGATCAGCGCCGGCGTTCCCGGCAGTGACAGCCCCTTGTCACCGCCAGTAACAGAGTTGGCCGCGTCGGGTGTGACGGCTGCAGCGACAAGTTTGCGGTCCAGTCCCACGACTAGGACCGCGTCCTTGCGTGTGTAGTGAATCGCAGCTTTCCACGGTAGCCCAGTCCCCGCGAGCGAGAACACTTTCACGCCCTCGACCGTTTCGGTGGAAGGCTTCGCCGGTTCCTTCTCGCCCGCGATCTCCGCGATCAACTTCGGCACGAACTCTTCGATCGCCACGGCGGTGGCCGCATTCTCCGCGTGGAGCACGAACATTGGGATTGGCGTCGCGCCTTTCGGGAGGTCTTGCTTCGTGGGCACGATCATCGTGACTGCGCGAACCTTCGCGACCACGTCGTCTTTCACCGACATCTTGTACTTTGAATCAAGGTCTTTCACGACGTCGCTCGGCAACCGACCGAGTTCACCGTTCCCCTTCGCGAGTGCGTCGAGCAAGTTGAGAACTGCCGCGGCGCGATCCTTCTCGGGAAGGCTCACGGTGGTGGTGAACGTCGCTGGCTTGCGTGCGTGGTGTAGCGTTTCGACCTTCACTGCGGGTCCGGCGAACGCGTCCAGCAGTGGGCTTTTGTGCGCAGGGTCGAACTTCGCGCCAACCGTGAGTGACAACCCGTTGTCGCGGAACTGCGCGCACCCGGCGAGCGACTTGAGTGCCTTCTGGTTCGCAGTCAGTTTGAGCCAAGCGAACGGGTCGAAGTCTATCGCGTGGCGGCGTAGTGGGGCAGTGGCGTCGAGCTTCGCGAAGAACTCCGGTGCATTCGCGTAGTAGAACAGCCCCGCCTTGCGGTACTCGGTCGCGGCGGCTTTGAAGCCATCAGTCGCGCGCAAGCTATCCTTTTCTTCGCCGAGGAACCGCTTGATGACCGTGGCGAGCGCGGCCTTACTGGTGCCCGCGACGAACAACCCCGGCATGAACGCGAACGTCGGTTCCCACGGCCCTTCCTTTGGCTTCTCGTCGCTCAACTTCGGTTGACCGTTCGGATCGTAAGCGATGGCCGGCGCGCGGTGCTGGAACACCGGTATCTTCGACACCTCGCCGACCTTGCGGAGCGTCGGACTCATCGTGACGAACGCGCGTGCGGCGAGCCCGGCCGCGGCACTGTCACCGGTGAGTACCGCGAGCACGATCTCAGGCTCGCCGCTCTCCTTGAAGCTCACCAGCCCGACCGCGAGCCCCCCCAACTTACGGAACTCCGCGAGCACTTCTGGCGACGCGAGCAGCGCGAGTTGTGCAAGTTCGTGCTTCGCCTTGAGTTCGGCGAGGGTCTTGGCGCCGTCCTTCTTCCCGTGGATGAACGGGATGCTGTCTTCGAGCGGTGTGCCCTTGAACACCGCCGCGAATTGCGGCCCGAGTTCGGCCGGGTTGTGCAACTCGGCGTACACGAGCGTGCCGGGCGGGAACACCTCCGCTACGTCGGTAGGTGCCGCGCTCACGGGCGCGGCGAGCGCGAGGAACACGCCAGTTGCGAGAAGGTGAAAGCGAATCAAAGGGCTGCTCCGAGGGTGATGTTCTGCGATCTTGGCCGCTTACGGCTTCGCGAGTTTGATCCCCGCGAAACCGCAAACACGATCGCGTGCTACTTCTTCAACTCGGTCTTCGTTGCCCAGGCCAGACCGTTGACCAACAGCCGGATGAAGTTCTCGTCCATGAAGTCGTCGGGGTGCCCCAGAGAGGTGTAGAACACCCGCTGCTTGTCCTTCTCGCGCGTCCACGCGACCGGTTCCGTCTCCTTGCCCATGTACCCTTGAAGCACAACGGTGACATCCCCCGCGACGTTCGGGTTCTTGTACAAACTGCCGTTCGTTTTGAACGGTTTCACGTCCTTCAGGATTGCGTGATCTTTGACCTTCTCAATCAACTTCACCTCGGCCACGCCGGCGCCGAAGTGTCCTTTATAGTCGCCGCCGAGCACGTCCTTGTCCATCTCAAGCCACTTCTGGAATCCGTGGCTCGCGGTGCGGATGCCGACGATCGGCTTCCCCGATTTGACGTACTTCTTCACCAGTTCTAACGAATCGCCCTCGATCTGAAGCCGTCGCGTGAAGAACACGACAACATCGCATTTCTCCAGACTCTCCAACCCCACGAGCGCGGTCTCCTTCTCCGCCTTCGCGAAGATGCGCACACACTCGACCGCGTAGTTCGCTTCAAGGTGCTTCTGAAACGCGATGAGCGAGTCGTCCGATTTGTACTCAAACGACCCGGAGACCAGCGCGACCTTGAGCTTCTTGGCTTCTTTCTCCCCCTTCCCTTTAGGGAGGGGGGCCAGGGGGGTAGGTTGCTTCGCATCACTCGCCATGTACGCGAATAGGTCCGAGATCTGCGGTTCCGTGAGCGTGTCGAGTAACTTCTCAGGCATCAGCGACACCGGTGATGGCTTCAGGTCCGCGATGTCGGCCTTCGCGATCGTCGTCTTCACCACCTGATCGTTCACGACGTTGGTGAGAACGATGGATTCGCCGGTCTCCGTCACGATCCCGGACAGCTTGCGGTCGTCCTTCGTCAGTACGCTGTGAACCACGAATTCTGGCCGGATGTAGCCGCTTGGGTCCACGATCTGCGCGAGCAGGTAGCCGCGGTTCTTGCGGTCCGCAGTGGTGAGGTCCGCGCCGACCTTGCCGCCTTCGCCGTGGAGTTGGTGACACACGGCGCAGTGTTTCGTGAACAGCATCTTGCCGTTCGCGGGGTCACCTGGTTTGGCGCGGCCGAGCGCGACGTTGAGCCACGTGATGCGGGCTTGCTTCTCACCGGCCGTAGCGGGCGCGAGCTTGCCGTAATGCTTCTCGACGAGCGCGGTCACGTCCTTGTCACCGAGAGTCGTCGCGGTGCGCGCGTTGTCAACGGTCACGTCGGCCTTCGGGAACTTGCCGGCGTCGATTTGCTTCAGCAGCATCAGCGCCCACGTCGGTCGCGAGAACATGAGTTGCACGGTCTTCTTCTTCACTGCGGCGGAGAAAGTCGGATAGCGCGCGAGGATCTTCTCGCCAACCGATGGATCGTCGAACGCTTCGAGACCGCCGACCAGCGCGGCGCGGACGGTGTCCGTCTTCGCGCTCGCGAGTTGTTCGAGGAACAAGTCTTCCGAACGCGGGTCGCGCACCTGGCGCAACAGGTCAATCGCCTTCATTCGCGTGGCTTCAGCGGTCTTCTCGTCGGCCACGATGTCACGCAGCGCGGCGCGTGCCGGCACATCCTTCATGCGCGCGAGCACTTCGAGTACGAGCAGGTCGTTGGGCTTCTGCTTCCGCAGTTCGGCGAGCGGGAAGCGAAGCGCCGGGAGCACCTCGTCCGCCGGGTGAGCCTGGAGCGCGGTGGAAATGCCGCGAAGCACCGGGGCAACGTCGGCCTTCGCGCTCGTGGTCAACTCGAACAGCGTGCCGATGCGCTCGCGGCCGCGTGGGATGTTGCCGGACATGAGCCGGCGCGCGACGCGCTCGTTGAAGAAGTCTTGCAACTTCTCAAGGGGCGGGGCAGGGTAGGGGAACCGGATCGTGTCGGTCACGTCGCGGCGGTTGCAGTCTTCCAACGCCCACCACACGAGCAGCGGCAATTGCGGATCGTCGGCCACGAGCGCGTTATCCATTAGCGCCGAGACGATGTCGTACTCCTGCCTCGGATTGAATCGTCGCGCGGAACACGCGAGTTGCGAGACGACCGCGTAACTCTTCTCGCTCGCGGCGATGCCCACGAACGCGGTCTGCGATTGCTCGGATACCTTCTCCTCGTCGCCGATGAGCCGGATCATCCAGGCTCGGACGTACTCGTTGGCGTGTTCCCCGACGTTCTCGAAGTCCCGCTCCATCCACCCGCCGGACGACGCGAGCGTCCACAGCGATTCGAGCGCGAGTTGTCCGTTCTCGGTGAGTAGCCACTTTCGCAACTTCGGGTGAACGCTCACGTCGTTGCGTTCGGTGATGAGTCGGCGCGCCTCGGTGCGCCACCACTTATTCGGGTGCTTGAGCAACTCCGCGAGTTCCGCGCTGGTCTTCTTCCGCAGGTCGAAGGGTTCTTGCTTCGACGCCCCCTTGTACTCGATGCGGTAGATACGGCCGTTCGTTTTGTCCCAGTTATCGACTGGGTCGAGGTGCGCGGCGCGCCGGTCGTAGAAGTCCACCACGTAGATGCACCCGTCCGGCCCGAGCAGACAATCGACCGGGCGGAAGTGCGTGTCCGCAGTCGTCATCAGTTCGCCGCCGTGACTCGCCTTGAACGATGATTTATTCGCTTCGAGTTTGTGCCAGTTGATCGCGTTGGAGAGGAGATTCGCGGCGATGTACTGCCCGCGATACTGCTCGGGGTACACGTCCGCGTCGTAGAGCACGCCGCCGCAGGTGACGTGCCCGCCCTTGAAGCCCGTGTACGGGATGTGCTCGAAATAGCCGTAAGTGTACGGGTTGTGCAGCGGGCCGTGCTTGCTGAACCCCTTCACGTAGTACGCGCCCTGCATCTGGTGCAGGCACGCGAACCCGCCCCAGTTCGTCCCCGCGATGGCCTGCCCGTTCCGGTCGAAGTCGAGGCCGTAAGTGTTGCCGCCGCCTTCGCTGAAAAGCTCGAACCGCTTCGTCTTCGGGTGGTAGCGCCAGAGCCCTTGTTGGAACTCGATCGCGGGGTCGTCCTTCTTACCCGCTGGGTTCTTGATCTTGCATGTGCTGGTGCTGCCCGCGGCGCCGTAGAGCCAGCCGTCCGGTCCCCACTGGAGCGAGTTCGCGAGCGAGTGCGTGTCGTCCATGCCGAAGCCCGAGAGCAATACTTCGGGGTCGCTATCAGGAATGTCGTCTTCGTCGTTGTCGGCGTAGAAGAGTAGATACGGCGGTTGCACGACGTACACGCCGCGGTTGCCGAGGCAGAACCCGCTTGCGATGTTCAACCCCGTCACGAAGTCCTTCGACTTGCGGAACACTCCGTTCTCGTCGGGGTCGTAACAGATGGTGAGGCGGTCCAGCCCCTTCGGCCCTTTGGGCGGTGCTTCGGGCACCTTGTCCCAGACGGTGCGCAGGTACTGGTCTTGCTTCACGGCCTTCAGCCCCGCGTAGTTCGGGTATTGCAGGTATTGCAGCACCCACATGCGACCGCGCGCGTCGAAGCTCATGCTCACGGGCTGCCGAATCATCGGTTCCGACGCGACCGTTCGCGCGCTGAAGCCGTCCGGGAGTTTGAACTTCTTAACCGCTTCTTCCGGTGACAGCCCGTCGGCGGAAGCGAACGTCGCGCACACGAGGAGCGCGCCGAGTGAGAGAAACAGTCGCATGGGTGGAACTCCGTGAATGCGTTAACCGTTGAGGATGAGGCAACGCGACCCAGATTGCAAGGTTCTCTGTTGCCGAACTGCGGTTGTTACACGATGCTTCACCACATCCTCCTCTGCTGGATCGCACGAAATGAGTCTCCCCGCCGTCACGTCTCGCGGTCGTAACCTCGCGCTCCTCGCCGCGCTACTGGGCTGGATGTTCGACGGAATGGAGATGGGCCTGTTCCCGCTCGTCGGCAAGGACGCGCTCGGCGAATGGCTCCGCGACCCGTCCGATCCTGCGAAGACCAAAGCGGAGGTCGATAAATGGTTCGGGATCGTACTGGCGTGTTTCCTCGTCGGCGCGGCGACCGGCGGCGTGCTGTTCGGCTGGCTCGGTGACAAGATCGGCCGCGTCCGCGCCATGACCGTGAGCATCCTGCTCTACTCCGTGTGTAGCGGGCTATCGGCCGCGTCGCAGTCGCCGGAGCAACTCGCGGTTTTAAGGTTCCTCGGCGCGCTCGGTATGGGCGGCGAGTGGGCGCTAGGCGTCGCGCTCGTCATGGAGTTGTGGCCCGGCGCGTCACGGGCGCTGATGGCAGGCTTGATCGGCGCCTTCGGGAATCTCGGATACCTGATCTGTGCCGGAATCGCGTTCGGCCTCAGCCCGAACCGCACCGCGCCCGCGGAGATTCAAGGCTGGCTCACGACGATCGGAATGCCCACCGATTGGGCCGCAGCACTTACCGCGAACAACAACTGGCGCTTACTGATGCTCGTCGGCGCGCTACCGGCGATGTTGACGATGATCATCAGGTTGTTCGTGCCGGAATCGGAGAAGTGGACGCAGGAGAAGAACGCGGGTCGGGCCGCGTTCTGGTCCGAGCGCGACTTGCTCGGCGTACTGGTCGGCACCTCCGCCGCGGGTGGGGTGATCGTGCTGTGGGCCGTGAACGACCTGCCGCTCGTGGTCCGCCTTGCCGGTTCGCTGGTCGGGCTGGTGGCAGTGATTCTCGGTTACCTCTACCCGGCACGCGGGTATCTCTCGCGAAGCGGGCTTTCCCCCGAAGCGCGTTCGCTGACTCTCAGGCGAATGCTCCTCGCCGCGGGCTTGAGCGGCGTTCCACTACTCGGCACCTGGGCCGGGTTGATGTGGATGTATCAGTGGGTCGGCGACCTGCCCGGCGGGAAGTCCCCGGACGCGCGCGCATGGCTCCAGATGTCGTCGTCGATCGGGGCCGCAGTCGGGTGCTTGGTCGGCGCGCTGTTGTGCGCCCCGCTCGGCCGACGACCGATCTACGCGGCGCTCTGCGTGCTGTCGATGATTGCGATGGTCGCGTTCTACCAGCAGGGCCGGTTCTACGAAGGTGGGAAGCCGCCGTTCGACTGGGTGTTCGTGGTGTTCGCGGGCGTACTCGGAATGATTTCGGCGTCGTTTTACGGCTGGCTGCCGCTGTACCTACCGGAACTGTTCCCGACCGCGGTGCGCGCGACCGGGCAGGGGTTCGGATTCAACTTCGGGCGCATCATCGCCGCCGCGGGGAACCTGCAAATGGTGAACCTGCTCGCGTACTTCGACAAGGACTACTCGCGTGCGTGCGCGATCGTCGCGTGCGTGTACGTGGTGGGGTTGGTGCTGATCGCGTTCGCACCCGAAACGAAGGGCAAGCCGCTCCCGGAGTGACTTGTGGGGTAGGTCAAGGCTGCTCGGCGAAGGTCCACCACAACCGTCAACGGAAGTGGTTGGGTTTTCGCCCGGCCGCGATTCTGCTTTCACTCCGCGTTTCGCGTTACTGCTTCTCGGCAGAGGCGTTTTTCTTCGCCTTCGGCGGGCCGAGGATCTCTTGTAACACCACCGCCATCGCGACGCCCTGTCCGGAACCGAGAAGCGCGGTCAGGTTCTTCCCGAAGTTGGTCTTCGAGGCCGGACGCGGCCGGTTGAAGAACTTCGTCACCTTCGTCGCGGGGGCGCCGGTGGACGAACTCGGGCGCAACACCTGCGCCACCGGAAGCTCTTCGATCTGACCAGCGACCGGGGCGGCCCGCGTCGGCGCCTGCGGCATGTTGCTGAACCCGGCGGCGGCGTTCGCGGCGGCGCGGTCCGCGTTCGCGGCGGTCTCGGCCAACTCCGCACTCGCGCGGGAGCGCGGTCGCTCCCGTTCCGCGGGCGGCTTGATCGGTTGAACCACTTGCGCGGTCGGGACCGACGAACCGGGTGTCGCCGCGGACGGATCAGGATTCGCGGACGCCTTGCGCCGCAGGCGGTCGATCTCGGCAAGGAAACGGTCCATGTCCGAAGTGGCCGAGCGCACCGCCCCGGCGTTGGTGTTCTCCGGGGTCGTGGTCGCCGGACGGGCTGGCCGCGTGGGCCGTTCGGCGCGCTCGTCCTCTCGCTGGGCGCGCGAAGCCCGGTCGCGCTCCGCGCGATCGTACCGCTCCCGCTCCAGTTGGCGGTTGTTGTTCGTCTCTTGCAGGTTGGTCAGCAATTTCGCGATCGCCCCGACCACCGTGGAGATGACGACTAGCCCGAGGATGATCCAGATCGGGTTATTCACGACTCGCCTTCGTAGGTGAAATTGGGAACAAGCGAGGACGGCGTTCGCCCAGCGACCGCAGTCGTTGGGCTTGTGGTGTCCTTCAGTCGCTTACTTCCTGATTCCTGCTAACGCCCCGAGCCGCTCTGCCCTTCGGCGCCGCCCGTCATGGTGGCGATGTTGTTCCGCATCAACGTGTCGGACTGTACGTTTTTCATGTTGTAAAAGTCCATCACCCCGAGATGCCCCTTGCTGAACGCGTCGGCAATCGCCTGCGGCACCTGGGCTTCCGCCTCGACCACCTTCGCCCGGTTCTCTTCGACGAGCGCCCGCATTTCCTGCTCGCGGGCGACGGCCGCAGCGCGCCGCTTTTCGGCTTCGGCCTGCGCGACGCGAAGGTCCGCAGCGGCCTGATCCGCTTGCAGTTTCGCACCGATGTTCTCGCCGACTTCGATATGCGCGATGTCGATGGACACGATCTCGAACGCGGTCTGCGCGTCGAGTGCGTTGTGCAGCACCGTCTGCGAAATCATGCCGGGGTTCGCGAGCACTTCCTTGTGGTCGTGCGACGAACCGATGGCCTTCACGATGCCCTCGCCGACGCGGGCGATGATGGTTTCTTCGGTCGCACCACCAACGAGTCGTTCGAGCTTCGTACGCACCGTCACGCGGGCCTTCGCGAGCAACTGAATACCGTTGCGGCAAACGGCGTCGAGGAACTGCTTTCCTTTCGCCGGGTCCGGGCAGTCGATGACTTTAGGATTCACGCTCGTACGGACGGCTTCGAGGATGTCGCGGCCGGCGAGGTCGATAGCCGCCGCGGTGCGCCACGGCAAGTCGAGACCGGCCTTGTGTGCCGCGATGACTGCGGTCGCGGTCTTCGGCACGTTGCCGCGAGACAGGAAATGGCTTTCCAGATCACCGGTGGTGACGCGAACACCGGCCTGCACGAGCGCGATCTTCTGCCGGACGATCATCGCATAGTCGACGTTCCGCAGTTTCATCCCGATCAGGCTCCCGATGCCTATTTCGGCCTTTGTTAACAGCGCCTGAATCCAGAGTCTGATGAAGCTGAAGAACAGGAACAGGAACACGATGAAGATAAGGGCCGCGACCAGCGCTACCACGATGATGATGATGCTAGTGGGGCCGATCGGTTCAATCCTGGGCGCGTCCTTCCCTCCCTGGGCAAACAGAGCGAGCGCAGTGGAAAGCGTCGTCGAAAGTGTCACGGGTATCGGTCCTTTGGTGTTGGGTGTCGTACTTCGTGTCTTGCGGTGTCGCCGTCGCGCTCCCTTCCGGGTCGCGGCAAAACGAATCTGAGTTACGTCTTATCGAGACCGATGTCGAAGTCGTCGATGTCATCGCGAGGGCGATTCGGTTTAGGTTCTTCGCTCGCCGGGACCGCGGGTTTCGGTTCCGTGGGGCGCTGGGCCGGTGCAGCACGCTCGAGGTCCGACACGTCGGGCACGGACTCCATCGCGCGGACGATCACCTGCCCGCGGCGCACCTCCACGCAACGCACCCACACGCCGGCGTCGAGCATCGTGCCCTCGGTCATCGCGTCCACGCGCTTGCCGTCGAAGTCGACCGACCC
The DNA here is from genome assembly GCA_945905925.1 of Singulisphaera sp. GP187. Lineage (GTDB taxonomy): Bacteria > Planctomycetota > Planctomycetia > Gemmatales > Gemmataceae > Gemmata. The sequence continues at coordinate 509 of CAMDQN010000139.1, read as the reverse complement.
GGACGGCCGCATCGGCGAAACCGTCTTGCCGGTGCGCCCTTTCAGCGCGTCGGTTTCGGCAGTCGCGGCGGTCTGCGCCTCGGTCGGGACGTTGTCCAACGCGTTGTCCAGCGACAGCCGGCGCCACGCCGCGACCGCGACGAACCCGGCCGCGGGGAGCGCGACCGCCAGTCCACCCACCGCGACAACCGCTTCAATGATCGTGCCATAGTACATGATGACACCGACCGCGAGCGCGAAGAAAACCAGCGCGAATACTACAAGGATTCCGCCGGTCGGCACGAAGATTTCGGCCACGAGGATCGCCGCGCCGAGGGCGATCAGGACTAGGGCGATGGTCAGGTAGTCCATGCGGTGAGTGCGAATGGGTGTGAGTAATCGACCCCGGTTGCGTGCGCTGTCAAAGGCAAAGAGTACGCAAGTTCTCGATCCGCAGCGATGTTTTTAGCCTTTGGTGAGGGCGTCAGATGTTAGCCCGGGGGGGCTCTCTGCGCTCGCCGAACCCTGGG
>CAMDQN010000138.1 GCA_945905925.1 Singulisphaera sp. GP187 | reverse complement strand
ATGGTCGCGTCTTCGGTTCGCGGGTCCGGCGGGTACAGCATGAACACCGTGCTACCCTCGAAGTGCGCCGTCGGCAAGCCGTCGGTGATGAGCACGATTTGGCGGTTCGGGGTGTCCTGGTTCGACAAGAACCGGCGCCCGGTCTGGAGGGCGTGCTGGATGTTCGTGAAGTGATGCGGAACCGCAAACTCGCTCACGTTCGGGTTGCTCATGTCGGCCTTCAACCGCACGACCGGGTTGAAGATCGTCACCGGCTTTGGCATCAGCCCCGCGATCTCGGACAGGTGTCGCGGTTTGGCGAACGTGTACATCTCGATGAACTGAAGGAAGTCGCCCGGGTATTCGCTGCGGATGAGTCCGTCGAGCGCGAGGCCCATGCGCTTTACGTTCACGTACTGGCCGTCGTAGCGCATGGAACCACTCATGTCGAGCAGCACACAAGTGGCCGCCTTCGGGTTCACGCGCGTGTGATGAATGAGGATGTCGTCCGGCCTCATCCGAACGGGCAGTCCCGGACCGGCGCGCAACAAGGCGTTAACCATGCTGCTCGGAATGTCCATCTGCGAGACGGAATCGCCGAACTCGTACTGCTTCGTTTTCGGCGACTCCACGGCCCCTTCGCCGGTGATCGCGTCGGGGTGCCGCCCCGTGCGCGACGCTTGCATGTCACTGAAGATTTGCGTCAGCACTTTCGACTGAAACAGCCGCAGCGCCTTAGGGGTGAGCCGGTACTTGCCGTTCCCGTCCGATTCCAGCCCTTGCTTCTCGGCCTGTTCCTTGATGTAGTCTTCGACCTGTTGTTGAAGCGCCGCGAGCTTCTCCATGTCGCCCGGTTCGGCGAACTTCTGAAGCTCCTCCATGTCGATGATCGCGAGTTGCGCGGTTTTCTTCGCCTCTTCGAGCTGCTTGAGCAACTTGTCGATTGTTTCGAGTTCGTCCTTGATGTCGAGTGCTTGGGGTACGGTCATCTTCTGCCGGCCGGTGAAGTCGTACTTCGCGGCCAACTCGTCAACCTGGTACTTCTCGCCGAGCAACCCGGAGACGAGAACGATTTCGCGCGCGAAGTCGTCGGTGTCATCGCCGACGCGAAAGTACAGCGCTTCGAGGTCCGCGATCTGTTCTTCCTTTACTGCCTTGCGGAACTCGGCCGCGAGTTTCTTGGGCGGCGTGACTTTCTGCGCGGCGACGCGAAACGCCTTCTCCGCGGCCTTCACAACGGCTTTCGTCTCGTAGGTCTCCAGTATCTTGCGCTTGCGTTCGAGGAGCATTTGCTTGATCGCGTTGATGCTCGGTCCGAGGCCCACGATCTGCGACGCGTCGAGGCGGATGGCGTTGGCGAGTTGTTCCTCGGTGAACTCATCGGTATCGCCCCACGAGAGCATGTGCTCCATGAGCGGCGAAACCATGTCGGGCGGCGGCGCGGTAGGACTCGGGAAGTTCACCGGGTCGTACCGCTGGTACGTGTGAACGATCCCGCCCGGCGTCTGCGTTTCCTGGGGTTCCATCGCGTTCCTCGAAGCAGTGGCGACGCTGCATTGTAGCCGCTCGCTGTACCAATCGGAGCCAACTTAGGCGAACGTCACTCGCGGGATTCGCTGGTACTCGGGCAGAGCCGCGAGCCGCTCGCGGTCCGGCTTGTGAATGCGAAGGGTCGGGAGTTCGAGCGCCGTGAGGTTCGCGAGGTGTTCGCTGGTGAGCAGCACGCGAGCGCCGTCCGGGCCGAACTCGTTCCCGCTGAGCCGGAGCGTGCGGACCGACTTCAGCCCCGGCCATGCGGCGAGCAGTCGTGCCGATTCCGCAGTGAGGTTGGTGTACCGCAGGTTCAGTTCGTCGAGTTCCATCAGCGGCGAGTTGACGAGCCGGCGGCACCCGTCGTCGCCGAAGTAGTTGGCTTGCAGGTTCAGGACGCGCAGACCGACTGCGGCAGGTGAGTTCACGAACTGCTCGAACCACGGCGCGCTCAACTCGGTCTTGAGAAACTCGGCTTCGAGTAACTTTCGCACGGCGGAGTTGGTCGCGAGACCGTGCGCGAACGAATCACCGATGGGAGACGAGCGCAAGCACACGCGGGCGAGGTTCGCGAGCCGCGGGCTTCGCGCGAGAACGGCAGCGGGGCCGCGAATCGCACCAGACGAACTTGCGCAGTCACCGATGGCGAGGCCGGTGAGCGAATCGAGCGCGGGCGCGTCCGCGAGCGCGGCGAAACAGGTGGGTCGGGGGTCGTCGAGAAAGAGCCGCCGAAGACCGACGAGCGACGGTTGCGCGAACACCTGTTCGCAGTCCACAGTGCGGCTCAGGCCGAGGTTTTCGAGTGGTGTGAGCCGGCGCAACTCTGCGCCGTGGCGAAGCCACTGTCGCGCGGTTGCGCTGGCGGAGAACACGAACCCGCGCCGGAACGACCAACTGCTTTCAGTCAACTCGGGCGGGAGCCCTCGGGTCCACCGTCCGCGGTTGTCGTTGATCAACTGCCGCTCTCGCGCTCGTAGTTCGGGCGACGCGTCCTCGTCGGTGCGGTACAACGCGACCTGGACACGAATGAACGCGGCTCGCGCCTCGTCGCCGTTCTCCTGAAGCCAGTCCGCGAACGCGAGTCGCACGGTATCGTCGTCGAGGTCGGCGTTGATCGCGGCCAGGAACGGTTCCCAACCCGGTGGGTACGGGGCATCGGTCTTTGGCGTTCGCGGGCTGCAGGCCACTGCATTACTCGTTGGGAGGTAGTGCTTGGAGTTCCCGCCAGAGTTCGAGGTACGACCGGCGCACCGACGGATCGAGTTGCTCCGCGAACTCTTCACCGAGCACCAGTTTCCGAATTAGTTCTTGGACGTCGCCCAAATCCTTGCGACGCCCTGGTGCGGTTCCGGACGCGAGCTTGAGTTGCACGAGCGTGGGAAGATTCAACACCTTGATGCCGTCGATGACGATGAACACCGCGGACGGGTCGGGGAACGATACCGGCTTTTCCAACCCGTCGCCAGGGTAACCACCGGTGACGAGGAATTCAATCTTCACTCCGTTCTCGGCGTCGCGCAGGTGCTTGCTCCCGATGAACGGTGGGATGTAGCCGAGCCCTTCGAGTTTCTCGTGTATGAGTTCCAAACTGGCTTTCGTCACGAGGATATCGACATCATCGGTGAACCTCTGGTATCCATGAAGGAACATCGCCATCCCGCCGACCAGCGCGTAGGGAACACCCAACGCGTCGAGTCGTCCCGTGATTCGCAGCAACGAATCATGAACCTTACTTCCCTTCTCGAAGTACATACTGCCCTCCAGAAGCGCCCAGCGCGGGTTCGCTTTCAGCCGCTGCTCGTAGGGGATGACGGCTTCCACGATTCACCTCACGTCTCGTAGGTCATGCGGCCGTGGCGGGTGGCGCGGCTGATTCTGTCACTAGCATACAGCCCCGCTAACACGAACTCTGCGCAACTCGCTCGCACCGCGTCGCTGTCCCCCGCGTTCACCTCGAACGCCTTTTCCCACGCCTTCGGCACGCGCTTCAGCCGCTTCGCGTACTCCGCGCTCGGGAGCATGTCGCCGACCTCGATCTTTACGCCCTTCGAGAACACGTCGGAGATTTCCTCCAGTCCGTGCTTGTCCACGTATTCCTCGAACACGATGCGGATTGCGTCCGCGATGATCGCTTCGATCACCTGCTTCTCGCCCATCTGGTGCGAACCCATCAGGTCGAGTTCGAGCTTGCCGAGCGACGATGTGGGTAAGTGGCCCAGGTCGCTGATTCGCGGCACGGCGGGCGATTCGTTCAGGCGCACGCCGCGGTGACGCGCGCTCGCGACCATCGTGCGGTAGTTCGCGATGCTGAACCTGGCGCTCACGCCGCTCGACTGGTCCACGTACTTCGACTTCCGCGCGCTCACACTGATTTGCTCGATGATCTCCTTCATGAAGTACGGCACGAACACACCACTCGCCGCGTCCGGTTTCGCTTCTTGCTCCATGATCTCGATGCCGAGCGCCCGCTCGCGTGGGTAGTGCGTCTGGATGATCGAGCCGATGCGGTCCTTCAGTTGCGGGATCACTTTCCCGGACCGGTTGAACGTCGCCGGGTTCGCAGAAAACAAAATCAGCACATCGAGGTCGAACTGGATCGGATACCCGCGAATCTGCACGTCGCGCTCTTCGAGGATGTTGAACAAGCCAACCTGAATGAGTTCGTCCAGCTCCGGGATTTCGTTCATCGCGAAGATGCCGCGGTGCATTCGCGGGATCAGGCCGAAGTGCAGCGCATCCTCGGCCGACATGCTCGTGCCCATCGCGAGCTTCGCCGGGTCGATCTCGCCGATCACGTCCGCGAACTTGGTGCCCGGCGCGAGGCGTTCCGCGTACCGCTCCTTGCGGTGCCACCACGCGATGCGAACTTGCTCCTCCGACGTGTTCGCGAAGTACTCCTTCGCAGCACGCGTGATCGGGTTGAAGGGGTCTTCGTGGATCGGCGAACCCGGGATGTCGAGGTATGGAATGTATTCGTCGAGGAAACGCACGAGCGACCGCATAAGGCGGCTCTTCGCCTGTCCCTTCTCGCCGAGGAACAGCATGTCGTGGGTCGCCAGCACCGCGATGCTGATCTCGGGAATGACCGTGTCGTCGTAGCCGACGATGCCGGGGAACAAGTGTTCGCCACCCTGAAGGGCTTTGAGGTAGTTGTCGCGGAGTTCGTGCTTGACGGACTTTGATTGCCAGCCCGCATCACGGAGTGCTTTGAGAGTCTTGGGCCGGGTGCTAGTCATGGGTGTCCTGGGTGAACGAGTGGCTCGCGGCATTTTACGCAGGCGGAAGACGACTTCATCAACAACAAGCCGAAGGGCACTTACGAGGAAGGAACCGAGACATTGAAAGTCAGCGGCACCGAGTTCAAGACGAACTGGTACAAATCACGGACGGCAATCGACGGCGCGAAAAGCGAATTGAAGACGTGGATGGCTGAGGACATCCTGGGCAGCTTTGTGAAGATTGAAACGACCACAACGTCGGCGAAATCGACCATCACGACCAGGACGGAACTCATCGAGTTCAAGAAGCCACAGCGGGCGAACCGCAGGTGGCCGGGTGAGTTGCCGGCCGCGTTGGGTGCCTCAGATGTCGCCGCCGGGTGGTTTCGCCTTGCCCTTCGGTACGTCGATGTCGTGTGTCGCATCGCCAGGTGGCAACTCGACCTGGAACTCTTGCTCGCAGAGCAACTTTCCGCCCTCACGGTCGAACCCGGTGACGCGAATGACCGCGGGACCACCGCCGTAACCCTTCCCGCCCGGCGCCGCGGTGTCGAACCTACCGTCGCGGATGTTCGCGATGCCCTGAGCGCCGGAGTTCTTCTTCGTCGCGTCCGGTGTGAATAACACGTCGCCGAACGGTATCGGTTTGCCGTCGAAGGTGGCCTTGCCGGACACCCGGTTCCGCGTCGGCTCCGCGTCCTTCCCGCACCCGAGGGCGAGACAACCCGCGAGCACCGCGAATGCAATGACCTGAACTCGCATGTTGCCCTCCGGTTCGTGGTGTGGGTCAGTAGTTCGCAATCACTTCACCGCCCGCGCGACTGGCGAGCGGGAGCAGCACCCGATTCAGATCGAGGCTGGAACTCAGGAACCGGACGCTGCCGTCGGCCGTCGCCACGTTGCACCCGCCAGTGTGGTTGCTGCCCATGCTAATGTCGTTGTAGTTGCCGCCGCCGTTGTACCTGACGGTGTTCATGGCGTTGGTCACGTTCTTCATCGCCGTGCAGTCGCCACTCCAGCTGCAACCCCGGACCCATGAGCGGAGCGATCCCCCGGTTTCCAGCCCCTTCCACGACTCTTCGAACAGCATGAGCGTGCCGCTCGTCCCGTCGGTGATACCGGTGATCCTTACCCCGGTTGGCGTCGTCGGGTTCGTGGCGGATGCGGCGGCGTGGAACGGCAAGACGCCATCGGCCGCCAATCCCCCTTGACTGGCCGTCGGGTCGTTGAGCGTGTACGCGGTGCCGGTGGTCAGGTTCGTCCCCTTCGGTCCGGCGTTCCCGTAGTAGTGCGTGGTAAACGCGAACGTCGTCCCGTCCGGCATGTTGTCGATGGTGCTGTTCGACCGTTCCTGATCGTAGCTCGGGCACAGGTACATCGCGATCCGGTTGCCACCGGCGGTGCGGTTGACGCCGGTCACGTATCCGCCAACGGCTGGGTTCATGATCTGCCCGATCGCCGCCTGCTCGATGTGCGGGAGAATGAACGAGGTCCAGCCGATGCCGGTCGCCCCACCGGGACTGACGCCCGCAGGGAACGTGCCGTAGGCGTCGTGGTAGCTGTGCAGCCCGATACCGAGTTGCTTGAGGTTGTTCTGGCATTTCATTCGGGCCGCGGCCTCACGCACCTTCTGCACCGCGGGGAGTAACAGACCGATCAGGATAGCGATGATCGCGATCACCACCAGCAATTCAATGAGCGTGAACGCGGCGCGCCGCTGCCGCCGCAAGTGCGGAGAAACGGGATGCATGCGAGAGCCTCGATAGCGATGAAAGGCGGATGCGAACCGAACGTGTTTAGTTTCACGCGCGGAGGAGCAGACGCAAGCAGAAACCGCTCGAAACCCACGCGTCGCGAGAGTGAGCGACTGGCGACGGCCCAGAAATGACAACGCCACCGGAACATCCGGTGGCGTGTCGCGAGTTCTCGGGGCGGGCGTCAGATCTTCAGCACACCGGTGCTGTCGCCGAAGGACTTGGCCGGGGCGCCCATCCGCTCGAAGAGCGCCAGGTACAGGTTCGTGATCGGCGTATCGGCGCGCTTCGGGAACGTGATGTGCCGGCCAGATTCGATCGTGCCGCCGCCTTTGCCGACCAGCAGGATCGGCAGGTCGTCGTGGTTGTGACGGTTCCCGTCGCCGTTGGCGCTGCCGTACACGAGCATCACGTTGTCGAGCAGACAGGTGCCGTTCGGCTCCTTCACAGCCTTCATCTTGCCGACGAGGTACGCGAACTGTTCCATGTGGAACTTGTTGATCTTTGCGATCTTCTCGAGCTTCTTCGCGTCGTTGCCGTGGTGCGAGAGGTCGTGGTGCCCTTCCGGCACGTCGATCATCTTGTACGGCTTGTTACTGCCCTCGTTCGCGAACGGCAGAGTGGCGACGCGAGTGAGGTCCGTCTGGAACGCGAGCACCATCAGGTCGGCCATCAACCGCATGTGGTCCTGTACGACTCCCGGAATACCGGTCGGCGCGGGCATGTTGGGCTTCGGCGCGACCGCCTTGTTCGCGGCCTTTGCTTTCTGAATCTGCTGCTCGACCTCGCGGACGCTTGTCAGGTACTCGTCGAGTTTCTTCTGGTCGCCTGCGCCAAGCGTGGCGTTCAGCCCCTTCGCGTCTTCCATCACGAAGTCGAGGATGCTCTTGTTGTAAAGCTCGCGCTTGGCGCGGGCTTCGGCGAGTTCCTTCGGGTCGGTGCCGTTGAACAACCGATCGAACACGGCCTTCGGGTCGCATTCCTTCGCGTTTGGTGTCGATTCGCCGCGCCACGACAGGTTGGAGCTGTACGCGCACGAGTAACCGCTGTCGCAGTTCCCGGCCATCTGCCCGCGTTCGATGCCGAGTTCAAGCGACGGGAACCGGGTCTTGTCGCCGATCGTGGTCGCGACGTGTTGGTCCGCGGACATGCCGACGCGAATGTCGGCACCGTGCGTCTTGCGCGCCTGCCGGCCTGTGAGGAACGATGACATCGCGCGGGCGTGGTCGCCGGGGCCATCGCCGTTGGCACGGGCCTTGTCACACGTCAGCCCGGCCATCACGTTGACATATTCTTTGTGCGCGTTCAGCGGTTCGAGCGTGCCGGTGAGTTCCTTCAGTGCGCCGCTCGCGGACGGTGTCCAGGCGGTCATATTTACGCCGTTGGGCACGTAGAAGAACGCGAGTCGTTTCGGCGCGCCGCCGGCGACAGCCGCGGCGGGTGCGGCCACGGCGAGCGATTCGAGGAAGGGCAGGGCGATGGTGGTGCCCAGGCCCATCAACGCGGTCCGGCGGGAAATCGACTTCTTCATGTACAACGTGCTCCGTGAGGCGAACCCCGTCCGCAAGGGCGGGGGTGGTTTGGCGGTGGGTCTGCAGGCCGTGAATCGGTATCGGTTGTTGGTGTTCGTATCGCGCGCCCGCGCCCTTGCGGACGGGGTTCGCCGGGTTACTCGCTTCGTTTGCCCTTGCGCTTCTGGAACGGGTCGGACTTCACGACCGCCAGAACCAGTGCCGAGAACTTGTCGCCGTCAGCCTTCGACGCCTTCGTGATGTCGTCCACAGCACACTTATCGTAATATTCTAAACCCCGTCCCAGTCCGAAGGTAAGCAATTTTTCCGCAAAACATCCGCGGAACTGGTCGGCCTTGCCGAGCAACACCTTGCGCAGTTCGCCGGGACCGCTGAACTTCAGCCCACCGGGGAGTTCGCCCGTGGAGTCGATGTCTTTCTTGTTGTCCTGCGACCGCCAGCCACCGATGCCGTCGAAGTTCTCCAACCCGAAGCCGAGCGGGTCGAGTTTGTTGTGGCAGACGGCACACTTCGGGTCGGCCCTGTGTTGCTCCATCTGCTGACGCAGTGTGCCTTTCAGTTCGCCGGTCGGCGGCAGTTCGGGCACGTCCGGGGCCGGCGGCGGGGGCGGAGTCCCGAGCACGTTCTCCAGAATCCACTTCCCGCGCTTCACCGGGCTGGTGCGGGTCGGGTTCGAGGTCACGGTGAGCGTGCTCGCCATCGTGATAATGCCGCCGCGCCGCGTATCCGGCAACTTCACTTTGCGGAACTCGCTGCTCTTCACGTCGGGAATACCGTAGTGTTCCGCTAACCGGCCGTTCACGAACGTGTAGTCCGCGTCGAGGAAGTCGAGGATGGGCCGGTCGTTCTGCACGACGTACTCGAAGAACATTTCGGCTTCACGAACCATCGCGTCGCGGAGCGCGTTGTCCCAACCCGGGTAGTACCCCTTATCGGGTGTGAGCGTCTTCAGGTTTCGTAGCTGAAGCCACTGACCCGCGAAGTTCTCGGACAGCGTCTTCGACTTCGGGTCTTTCAGCATCCGCTTTACCTGCGATTCCAGCACGCCGGGTTTGCGCAACTCGCCTTTCGTAGCGAGCGCGAACAGTTCGTCATCCGGCATGCTCGACCACAGGAAGTACGAGAGCCGCGTCGCGAGTTCGTGCTCGCTGATCGTGCGCACGTCGTCGGGGTTTTTCGGGTCTTCCTCGATGCGGTAGAGGAAGTGCGGCGACACGAGAACGGCTTTCATCGGGAGCTTGAGCGCGTTGTGGAACGATTCGCCCTGCTTGGTCGCGAGGTCGAACAGTTTCACGAGGCGCGCGACTTCGTCCGGTTTCGCGGGTCGGCGGTAGGCGCGGGTGGCGAAGTTCGTCAGTACCTTCTCGGCGGCAGCGCTCGCGGTGACGGTCGCGCTCGGGCGCGAGATCAAGAGTAACTTCACCGACACAGAGTCCGGTGGCGCGACCGGGTTGTACGGCCCTTCGACCTCGATCGTTTCCAGCCCGAACTCGCGGAACTTCTTGGTTTCTTTGTCCTCGAAGGCGTTGGTGAACGCAACCGCGACGCGTTTATCGCCAGCGGAGAACTTGGCACGGGCCTCGTAGGTTTGCGGCTTGGTCTGTTCGGCTTCGACGGTCAACGTCTTCACGTCTTTGCCGTCCACGCGGATGACGACCTTCGGGAACTCGCCGCCGATCTTGGTGCCCCACCCACGGAACCGAACGATGTATTCGCCTTCGGCCGTGAAGTTGTAGTTTTGCGGCAGGGACGCGGACCCTTCGGAATTGAACGCGATCCGATCGACCTGCCGCCCGTTAACGTCCATCTTGGTCTTCGCGCTGCGCGGAATAGCGTTGATCTGCTGCGGACGGAACGTCTGCTTGTCGAGTTTCGCCAGCGCCGGGACATTGACGGCCGTATCCAGAATCTTGTCTGCGGCGGCGAGGTACTTCTCCAACAGGATTGGCTGGAAGGAGAGGACATCGCCGATATTGTCGAAGCCGTAGCCGACATCGTCGGACGGGAATTCTTCGGCGGGCTTGAAGTCCACGGCGCAGAGGTCGCGGATGGTGTTGTTGTACTCGGCGCGATTGAGCCGCCGGATCGTGACGCGACCCGGGTCTTTGGGCTTATCGGGTGAGCAATCCACTTTGGTGAGCGAGTTCTCAATCCAGTTGATGATGAACTCTTTCTCTTCTTTGGTCGGCTTCGGTGCCTTCTTCGCCTCGGCCGGCGGCATTTCGCCGCTCGCGATGACGTGTTGCATCGCGCCCCAGTTCTTGCGGTCCTTTCGGGCGTGCGCCTCACTGACGTAACCGTCGAGCGCGAGACCGCCTTTGGGCTTGTCGCCTTTGTGACAGTCCACGCAGTATTTCTGGAGGAACGGGAGTACCTTCGCCTTGTACGTGTCGTCGGTGGGTGGGAGCGGGTTCGAGATCGGTGTTATGTCCTTAGGCTCGTCGTGCGCGATCACAACGCGCGGTGGCGGCGCAATCGCGACCGCCGGAGCGGTTGCGGCGATCACGGGCTTCGGCTGGTCCTTCTCCTTAACGACGGCGAAGTAGAATCCCCCGAGGGCGAGACCGGCGAGAATCACCAGGCCAGCGAGTGCGAAGAGTACAGGACGCAACGCCATCGAGGTCTCCGAAGGGCGGCGAGTGAGCGGGCGAGTTAGACCGGTTGGAGAGTAGTACCAGTGCGGCGGGTTCGCTGATTCAAAATGTAGCGGGGAGTGTGGGAAAACTCAAACGGAATGAGTGCTCACAGCCCGCTTCTCACTCTTCGCTCACCGTCAACCGCTGGCCGGGTTTGACGTTGTCCTTCGCGATTACCTTCCCGGTCGCGGGGAACGTTACCTCGACGCGATAGCCGGCCGCAGGGGTCTTTCCCAATCCGAGGTGCGCTTCGAGCGGCGAACACCGGCAGTAGCCCGCCCCGGAACTGATCTGCCGGAAGCCCACGAGCCGCTTCTTCCCTTCTTCCACAGAGAACACGGACACCTTCGCGCCGATCCCGTCCAGGCTGCTCGCAGACCCGGTCGCGCGCACGCGGAGCCAGTTCTTGTCGTTCGTTTCGTTACGCAGAAGCACCGGTTGCGTGTAGAAGTTGATTAGCAGCAGATCCAAATCGCCGTCGTTGTCGAAGTCCGCGGCCGGGACGCACACGCAGTTCGCTTCGATCTTCGCGCCCCATTCTTTGCTCACCTCCTTCCACGCCTTGCCGTCGGGCCGCGTCCAGAGCGGGTTGCCGCCTTTGCTCGTCGCCCACTTGTTCCCGCTCTCGGCGTCGATGCCAACGTAAATATCGGGCCAGCCGTCGTGGTCGAAGTCTTCGATCGCGATGTCGTGCCCGAGCGACTTGTGCGCGAACAGCGGTTCCGCGAGCGGACTAAACTTGCCCTTCCCGTCGTTGAGGTAGAGCAGGTTCGGCTCCACGGTTTTCTTCATCTTCAGGAGTTGCTCTTCGGTATAGTTCGCGCCGCTGAGCCACGAGTCCGTCGAGACGTAGAGGTCGAGTCGGCCGCGGTTGAACACATCAGCGAACACGCACCCAACTGCCGACGCGCGCCGGTCGAGGCCCGCGTCTTTCGTGTTCTCCTTAAATTTCCCGTTGCCGAGGTTCTTGAACAGCGTGCTGACTTGCGAGTCGTAGTTGGTCACGAAGAGGTCGTCTTTGCCGTCGCCGTCGATGTCGCCGAACGCGCAACCGAGTGAATGCCGGTCGGCCAGTTGCACGCCGGCCTCCTTCGCGATGTCCGTGAACGTGCCACCCTTGTTGTTGCGGAACAGCAGGTTCGCGCCGTCGGGTCGCGTCACGTAGAGGTCGGGTCGCCCGTCGTCGTCGATGTCGGACCACGCCACCGAGCGCGCCGCGCCTTTCACCAGCACGCCGGCCTTTTCGCTTACGTCTTCAAACGTGCCCTTCCCGGTGTTGCGGTAGAGCCTGCTGGCGCCCTTGCGCAGAGACGTGCAGTACACGTCAAGGTGTCCGTCGCGGTCGAAGTCGGCCACCGCGATGCCGGTGCCTTCGCCCTCGAAGGTCTCCAGCCCGGAGTTTTTCGTCACGTCCGCGAACTTCAGGTTGCCGAGGTTGCGGTAGTAGTACACGTGCGGCTTGCCGAACGTCAGGATGATGACATCGGGCAGTCCGTCGTTGTCGAAGTCAGCGACCGCGACCGCGTGCGGGTTGGTTCCGCCGACGCCGGTCTTCTCCGCGACCCGCAGCCCAGTGTCCTTCGACACGTCGGTGAACACTGACGGCGCCGCGTGTACGACCGAAGGCAGGAGCAAGAGAGCAAGAAGAGTGCGCACGGGAGGTCTCAAGAGTAGGCGACTCGCTGTGCGAGTCGTCATTTCTTCTTTTTGAAGCGACGACATCAGAAATAGTCACTCGCGGAGCGAGTGACCTACGCTTACTTCTTCGGTGGCGGGTTCTTGTTGTCGAGGCGCGGGATCGTCTTCGCGTCACCGAAGAGGACGACGTGCCCGCCGGTTTTCGGGTTCTTGCCGATCAAGTCGATTAGCTCGATCTCGTAGCCGAAGTCGGTGCCCTTCGCGGTCTTCACGATGCCGTGGAAGGTCGTGTACGAACCCTTGTGCGAATCGATGACCGCCTGCGATTTGTTGTCGAACGGGGCCGCTTGACCGTTTACGAAGCCGTAGATGTCGTAGGGTGATTTCTTGTCTGCGTAGATCGCGTGAATCGTCTTGTCGGCCTTGTCGCCCCACTTGTGGAACCAGTTGTTGACGTAGTAGTCCTTCCACGTTTTCGGACCGATTTCGACGGACAGCACGAGCGCGGTCGCGAGGTTCGCGTCGTCGAGTTTTAACTCGTAGAAGTCTGCCGGGATGCGGTCGATCGCCTTCACGCCGACGACCTTCACGCGCTGCGGTTTCTTCCAGTCTACCTCAAATCCGGTGTAGGTGGTGCCCATGCGGTAGTCGTAGTTGGGCGTCGGCTCGCGCGAGATGATGCGCCACGTTTTGCCGGTGCCGGCTTCCTTTAGGAGGAAGGTGAAGTCTTCGCGCCAGTAGTACGACCGCCAGTTGCGGCTGTACCACCACTCAGACGCGGTGCCGATGAGTTCGACCGTTTCCCAGTCGCGTTTGGGCGGGTCGGCCGCGGGTAGCACCGGTGCGGCAAGGAGAAGAAGTGTGAGCATGTGGTGTCTCGCGGGCGGGAGGAAGTGTGAACGCTACCGCGCCGGAGGGCCGAACGCCACAACGTTTCACGTCTGATAGCCGCGCAGCCGGCGCATGGACTCCACGCGGGTCCGCAGTTCCTTGTCGTCAGTCAGAGGGGTCTCGCTCACTTGCCTGGCGGGGCCAGTTTCTCCGACGCTTCCCGCGCGCGGATGTGCGTTTCTTCCGCCCGGCGCATCTTGCGATCGTCGTCTTCGCGCGCCGCCTGCGCCTCGAGTTCCCACGCTTCCTGGCGCAGGCGCATGTACTTCAGCACTGCGGTGAGGTGAACGTGGACGGTTGACGGGACGTTGTGGAACGTGGCGAGCCGGTCGGCGCTGGCGCGCCATTCGGGAAGAACGTCGCACTCGATCACGTCGGCAAAGCCCGCGGCCGACGATTCGGACTGCCCCCATTTGGTCCGTGCGGTGGTGTAGACCTCCCGTACGCGCCCTTCGATCTCGGCGGCCCGGTCCAGTTCGGTCATCGCGTTGCCGAGGTCCGCGTGGAGAACGTTCACCGCACTGACGCCCACGAGGACGAGTACCGCGCCCAGCATCGCTGCGAGGGCGTTGCGGCCCGCGCGCTTCGCGAGCGACTCCGGCGCGAGCGGTAGGTTCAGCACCAACCCGCACAGGAACCCGACCGCTAGCCCGCCGATGTGTGCCGCGTTGTCGATTTGCGGAATCATGAAACCGAGTAGGAGATTGTACCCGACGAACGCCAACCCGCTCTTGCGGATGCGGGTGAGTACCTCTTGCGGTATCGCACCGGACTTCTGCCGGAGTACCGCGATCAGGGCGCCGTACACCCCGAAGACGGCGCCCGACGCGCCGGCGCTCACGATCAGGGGATCGTAGCACAGGCTCACCAAACTCCCGCCCAAACCCGCGGCCAGGTACAGCACCGCGAACCCGACGTTGCCGACGAGTCGCTCCACCAGCGGCCCGACCGACGCGAGGATGTACATATTCATCGCGATGTGGAGTATGCCGACGTGTACGAACGTGGCGGTGAGGGGACGCCACAACTCGCCGTTGAGGACGTTCGGTCCGTGGTCCGCGCCCCACGTCAGCAGGTCCAGCACGGTCGGATTGAAGTAGTGAACCCCGGACACGAGCATCAGGAGAAAGACGCTGAGGTTAATGGTGACGAGAACCGGCGTGACGACCACTTTGGGCGTGAGTTTGAGAAGTAACTGTGCGAATTCCATCGCCCGCTCGCGTGTGCGAATTTCGTCTTCGGTCGGCGCGGTGGTCGCGGGCGTTGCGGTCGGTGCCGGTTCGACGCGTGGAATCGATTTGGGCGTGCCGTCCTCGTTGAGTGGCTTGGTCATTCCGTCGGCGCTCCGCGGGCGGGTGGTGCGCAAGATAGTCCGGTTCGCGGCCGGAGCAACGGCGCGTTCAACAAAAGAACCGGGGCGCTGGATTTATCCAGCGCCCCGGTTGCTTTAGGTTCCCGGTTGTGACCGCAGGAGTGTTACCCCGTTGGTGTGTGACGCGGGACGGTCGGATGACCTTGGCTCGGTGACCGAGTGAGTGTATTCCGGCGCGGGTTGTGAATTCGGATCGAATCGGACTCAGCCTGCGGCTGCCGCGATTGGGTCGTGGGATGTCGAACACTGGCGAGGGGTGAGAGCCGGAATGACACTCGCTCGGCGTGAACGGACCCCGACTGACCTCTGAAGGGCGGCCAGCCGTTAG
>CAMDQN010000137.1 GCA_945905925.1 Singulisphaera sp. GP187 | reverse complement strand
GCCACATGGCTCGCCCTCACTCGTTTCACACCCGCGCCAGCTCTTCGTCGATGAGGCGCCGGACAAGGTCGGTCGGCGCGTCGGGGTACGTCTTCCGCACGACACCGATGAATCCCATCTTCGCATTCGGTTTCTTCGGGTTGCGACTGTCTTCCGTCAGTTTCGGGTTGGCCGCGAGCGCCGCGACCACCGCCGCGCGGAGCGTGGCTTCGTCCACCTCCCGAATGCCGGCCTTCTCGCGGGCCGCGTCGAGACTCAGGCCCTCATCGAGCATGATCTTGAACACGTCGCGGCGGGCCTGCGAGTTGGTCGGGCCGGTGCGGATGAAGCCCGCGAACTTCGCCGCGTCGAACGGGAACGCCGCGATTTCTTCCTTGCGCTCCGTCAGTGCGGGATAGATCAAGTCGCTCATCCGATTCGACGTGGCTTTGCCGTCGCCGAGCGCCGCGGCCACCGCCTCGAAGTACGCGACCGTCGCGCGGCCCTTCGCGGTCAGCACCTGGGCGTCGTAGGCAGTCAACCCGTACTGATCGACGAGCCGCTTGCGCTGCGCCTGCGGCAGTTCGCCCATCGCGGCGCGCGCCTCCGCGATTTCTGCTTCGCTGACCACTACGGGAACGAGGTCCGGTTCCGGGAAGTACCGGTAGTCGGCGGCGTCTTCCTTGTGACGCTGCACGACGGTCACCCCGCGTGCGTCGTCCCAGCCGGCGGTCGTCTTCAACATCCGCCCGAAGCGAAACGTGCCCTGCGTGTCCTTTTGGTACTCGGCGTAGTGCCGCTTCGCTTCGTACTCGATGGCCTTACCGACGGCGCGGAAGCTGTTCAGGTTCTTGATCTCGACGAGCGGGGTCGCGTGGTAGTCCTTGCCGGTGTCCACGCGCTCCGTTCCGATCACGGGAACGTGGATGTTCACGTTCGCGTCGCACCGGAGCGAACCTTCCTGCATCTCGCAGTCGGAAACGCCGATCTCGCGGAGCATCAGCCGAATCTCTTCGAGGTACGCGATCGCTTCCGAAGGCGAGGTCATGTCGGGGTGCGACACGATTTCGAGCAGCGGCGTCCCGGTGCGGTTGAGGTCAACCATCGTGTCGGCGCCTTTGCCGCTTTCGTCGTGGAGGTTCTTCCCCGCGTCTTCTTCGAGGTGCGCGCGGATGATGCCGACTTTCTTCGCGACGTAGTCCTTCTTGGTGTCCTTCGCGATGTTGATTTCGAGCCACCCGTCGTGGCTGAACGGCAGGTCGTATTGCGAGATCTGATAGTTCTTGGGCAGGTCCGGGTAGTAGTACTGCTTGCGGTCCCACTTGGTGAACCCCGCGATCTGGCAGTTGAGCGCGAGCGCGGCACGCGTTGCAAGTTTGAACGCGAGTTCGTTCATGACGGGCAGCGAACCGGGGAGCCCAAGACACACGGGGCACGTCTGTGTGTTGGGCTTCGCCCCGAACTTGTTAAAGCACCCGCAGAACAGCTTGGTTTTGGTGAGGAGTTGGACGTGAACTTCCAGCCCGATGACGATCTTGTACGGCTCGGCCATGAACGGCTCCCCAATCTCGTTTAGCCGCGCCCCGGAGGGAAGCGCGAAGCGCGTGCGAGAGGAACAGCTTCAATTCTAGTGGCGTGTCACAGAGGGGAGAACGGAAACGAGCTTCGCGGTGGCGTCGGCCGGGTCCGTCTGGACCGCGTGCAGGAACGCGGCTTCGGTCGCGCAAGTCCGCGAACTCTGCCTTCGGCGCCTAGTTGCTCGGCGCCACGATCTCGATGACCGCGACCAATTGCCGGTTCTGGACGTGGCGAACCGCGACCCGCCGCCGGCCAACTGATTTGCGATTCTTGCCTTCCTCTGTGCCCGCGACGCGCGTCACCGGTGGGGCCAGGGTCGCGACGCTCCCTTCGCCGTTCGTCAGTCCTGCACCGTTCGACGCCTGCTCGTCCGCGGGCTGTGTGAGCGTCAGCACGTCGGGAACGTAGGGCGGGGTCGTGTGTTCCGCGAGCGCGTAATACCCCTTCGGCAGCAACCCGCTATTGAGAGCGCCGCGAATCGCGTAGAGCCACCCGTCGTGGAAGTCGTGGTAAATTCCGTCCGGCACCCGCGTCCAGTCGTGCATTGGCATTCGCATTCCTCCGTGACATCATTCTAACCCAGCAGCGCGCGGATGGGTCGGCCGGTGCAGAGCGTGTACGGCTTGTTCTGCGTGTCGTGAAGCTCCGTCGCGGGGTCGATGCCGAGCGCTTCGTAGATCGTCGCGGCGATGTCCTCCGGGCCGACCGGGTTCTCGCGCGGATACGCCGCCGTGCGGTCCGATGAGCCGTACACCGCGCCACCGGGCATTCCCGCACCGGCGAACAACACCGTGTAGCAGTACGGCCAGTGGTCGCGGCCGTTGCCCTTCGCGGCGCCCGCGCCGCTCGTCACGTAACCGATCTTCGGCGTGCGCCCGAACTCACCCATCACTACCACCAACGTTTCTTCAAGCAGTCCGCGAAGGTGCATATCGGAGATGAGCGCCGAGAGAGCTTGGTCGAATGGCGGACACAGCGACTTCTTCATCAGCCCGAAGTGGTCGCGGTGCGTGTCCCACGCCTGATCAATGCGCCGACCGGTCATCACAGTTACGAGGCGCACACCGGCTTCGAGCAGCCGGCGCGCCATCAGGAACGTTTGCCCGATGTGCGGTAGCCCGCCGAACTTCCGCGCCTCGATGCTGCGGTCGCTGCCGGGGTCGGTGCCGTAGCGCTCGCGGAGCTTTTGAGGCTCGCGCGTCAAGTCGAACGCGCGCCGCGCATCGGGAGAGGTGACCACTTCCACCGCTTGCCGCTGGAAGACGTTGAGGCGTTGCGCCGCGGCGGAATCACCGCGCTTCGCGATGGCCGCGTCGAGCGCGTTGCGGAGATCGTCGCGCTGGCTGAGGCGGTCGAGCGGCACATCCGGGAGGAGATCGAGACCCGGCACGCCGAAGTCCGGCAAGCTCGGATCACCGCTCACGAACGGATCGCACTTCGCGCCGAGGAAGCCGCCTTTCTGCCCACCGATGTCCACACCGTTGTTCCACTGGTATTCGGGCAGCAGCACGTAAGGCGGGATCGCGCGTTCGACGGGTCGCAGTTTCGCCATCACCGCGCCGAACGGCGGGAACGTACTCGCGGAGTCGGCCTGAATGAGCTTCGAGCCGTCGGCCGGGTGGCGCCCGGTCAGCATGTAGAACGCGCCCGCGTTGTGGTCGTTCACGCCATGATGCACCGACCGCACCTGCGCGAAGTGATGCATTTCGCGCGACGTGAGTGGCAGCAGTTCGCCCACGGTGAGACTCGGCACGCTCGACCGGATCGGCTTGAACTCGCCTTTTACTTCGGCCGGCGCGTCGGGCTTCAAGTCCCACATTTCGAGGTGACTCGGTCCACCGTCCATGAAGATCAGCAGACACGACTTCGCGCGCGCTTTGCCACTCTTACTTGTTGAAGCATCAGGGGGCTTACGCCCCCCGCTCGCCTCAAGCAGGGTGGGCAAACTCAAGCCGCCGACGGCCAACCCGCCGGCGCGAAGGAACTCGCGACGCGACCAACCCGAGCAGTTGCGCGACGGCCGACCGGCGAGAGAGAGCATAGCACGGCACTCGTGGCGCGAGAACAAACACACCACTAGAGTACAACCCCCGTCGCGCCCGACGCAATCGCACGCTCGGCGACTTTGAAAGACCGGTTTTCTGAAACCCACTCGCCCTTCGGGAAGTACCTTCGGGCGGAGACCCACCGGAGATGTGTATGTTCCGCCGCGCCCTGCCGGTGTTCGTACTCGCGTTCGTTGCGAATTCGGCGCGCGCCGCGGACCCACTCGACTGCATACCCCCTTCGGCGCAAGTCGTCATCGTTTCCGACAGCCCAAAAAAGCTCGTCGAAGCCATCACGGGCCTCGAAGCATTTCAGACGGCCCAGAAGCTCTCGCAGTACCGCACGGTTTACGATTCCGCGACCGCCAAGCGCGCGTTCCAACTGCTCGCCACGTTCGAGAAGAAACTCGGCGCGAAGTGGCCCGATCTCCTCGGCCAACTCGCGGGTGACGGTGTCGCGCTCGGCCTCCAGTTCGCGGACGATCCCGCGCCCGTCATTCTCGTTCTGCGAGGCAAGGATGAGGCGCAGGTGAAGAAGGCACTCGACCTCGTCGCGAGCGTGATCGAGGACGAACTCGCCCGCGGTGGCAGCAAAGAAAAGTTGAAGTGGTCCGACATCACCGGTCACCCCGCGACGAAGATCGGCGACGCTCACCTCGCGCGTGTCGGCGCGACCGTGCTGCTGTCGAACAACGAGACGGTGCTGAAGGCCAGTGTGGCGCTCGCGGCCGCGCCACCACCCGCCGGTGAAGCGAACATCCACAAGGCCCGGCGAGACGCGTTCAAACTGCTTCCGAAAGACCCGCTCGCGTGGCTGTGGCTTGACCTCGCGTCCGTGAAGAAATCGAAAGCGTCGAAAGACTTCTTCGACGCGACCCGCCAGGACTTCCTCCAAACGCTCGTGGTCGGCGGTACCATCGACTGCGTGAAGCGCGCCGACTTCCTCGCGGTCGGCGTGTACAAGGAGCCGACCGGGCACCGGATCGCGGTGCGAATGCCGGCCGGGCGCGGCGAGTTCCCGCCCGAGTACCAACTGCACGTCCCGCCGAAAGGTGAAACCGGTTCGCTTCCGCTGCTCGAACCGCCTGGCACGCTCTACTCGCACAGTCTCTATCTCGACGTCGGGTTCCTGTGGAAGAACCGCGCGAAGTTGCTCAATGACGAGATCCGCGGGCAGTTCGAGAAGGCCGAAAAGGACGTGTCGAAGATTCTGCCAGGTAACGCGAAGGTCGGCGAGTTGCTCGAAATGTGGGGGCCGCACCACCGCATCGTGGTCGCGAACCACGACACGCCGCCCTATAAGAAAGTTCCGGGTCAGCGGCTCCCCGCGTTCGGCTACGTTGTGGCGGGGGGCGACCCGAAGTTCGCGAAGTCCATCGAACCGGCGCTGCGTTCTGCCGCGATCATCGCGAGTCTGCAATTCGACCTGAAGATCTCCGAACACAAACACGACGGCGTTAGCATCGTCGCGTACCGGTTCCCTGAGAACAAGGAACTCGCCGACGACCCGGACGGGTTGCGGTTCAACTTCGAGCCGTGCTTCGCGATCGTGGAGGATCAACTTGTCGTCGCGACAACGGTCGAGTTGTGCAAGAAGCTCATCACCGCGTTGAAGGGCACGGAGAAGCACCCCGCGAGCAGCGCCGTGATTCGGGGCAAGTTCTCCGCGAGCGGTGCGGCGGACGCGCTCGCGGCGATCCCGGAACCGTTCATCACGGACGCGATCCTCACGCGCGGCATCGGACTCGACGATGCTCGCAAGGAGGTCGCGGCGCTGGTCGCGTGGGTGCGGTCGTTGGGCACGTTCCGCGGCGAACTCGCCATCACCGCGAAGGAATACAAACTCGATCTGGTGTGGGCAATCAAGTAGGGTGGGCACTGCCCACCTCTTTGCGATTTGATCGATTGGGTATCACCTTCATCCCTGTTCGCATGGTGGGCAGCGCCCACCCTACAACACCATGCTCGACCCCAAGACCGCCTGGCAGTCGTACGCGCCGAGCGCCGAGAACCCGTGGGACCGCGCGAAGGTCGGGCACCTGTACCGGCGCGCCGGGTTCGGCGCCACTGTCGCGGAACTCGCCCTCGGCGCGAAGGACGGCCACGCGAAGACGCTCGACCGCGTGCTGACCGGCGCACCGGAATCCGAAGACTTCACGCGCACGTCTGACTTCATGGCGAGCGATCGCAGCATGCCGCCGGGCGCACCGCAAGGGCGGCTCAGCGCGTGGTGGCTCGACCGCATGTTGAAGACCAAACACCCGCTGCGCGAGAAGATGGCGCTGTTCTGGCACAACCACTTCGCGACCAGTAACGCGAAGGTCCAGAACGCCCGCTTCATGCTCACGCAGTACCGCCTCATTCAATCGCACGCGCTCGGGAGCTTTGCGAGGTTACTAACGCTCATGGGCACCGACCCCGCGATGCTCGTGTGGCTCGACACGAACACCAGCACGAAGGCCGCGCCCAACGAGAACTACGCCCGCGAAGTGATGGAACTGTTCTCGCTCGGCGTCGGCAACTACACCGAAGCGGACATTCGCGAGGCGGCGCGGGCGTTCACCGGTTACGAGATCAAGGACGGCAAGGGCGTGCTGAACCGGCGGCAGCACGACGCGGGCGAGAAGCGCGTGTTCGGCAAGACGGGGAAGTTCACCGGCGAAGACGTCGCGGGGTTGTGCCTCAATCACGGCGAGGGTCCGCGGTTCATCGTCCGCAAGCTCTACAAGTTCCTCATTAGCGACACCGACACACCGGCCGCGAACCTCATCGACCCGCTCGCGGAGCAGTACCGCAAGAGTGAGTTCGACACCGGCAAACTTGTCGCGACGATGCTCCGCTCGAACCTGTTCTTTAGCCCCGCGTCGTATCGCGCGAAGATCAAGTCACCGGTGGAGTTCGCAATCGGGACCGTTCGCGCGCTCGAAGGCGCCGCGGGTACACTGCCGCTCGCGGAGGCGCTGGAAGGGTTGGGACAGGTGTTGTTCGCCCCGCCATCGGTGAAGGGCTGGGATGGTGGCGAATCGTGGCTCAACGCGCAAACGCTCCTCGGCCGGAACAACCTCGCACTCGCGCTCACCTCGACCGAAGACTCGCGATTCGGCGCCCGCTGTGACCCTAGCCAACTCGCGGCCAAGCACGACACCAAGACTGACGCGAAGCTCGTGGACTTCCTGCTCGACTTGTTCCTGCAAGGTGACGCGCCCGAAGGCGCGCGTACCCGGTTGCTCGGCTATCTGAAGACCGCGAAGGACGTGAAATACCCCGCGTACTGGTCGGACGACGACGTGGCGAACCACCGCACGCGGGCCGTCGCGCACTTGGTTCTGACGCTCCCGGAATACCAACTGAATTAGGCGAACCCCGCCCGCAAGGGCGGGGGTGGTTCGCGCAACGCACGGCACAACACCCACAACGCACAACACCCGTGCCCTTGCGGGCAGGGTTCGCCGGAGACACCCATGACCACGCGACGCGACTTCCTCGCCACCTCATCGCTGCTCGGGTTCGGCGCGACAGTGCCGGCGTTTCTCGGGCGCACCGCGTTCGCGGCGCCCAATGCGGACAAAGCCGGGGCGAAGGACACGGTGCTCGTCGTCGTGCAGCTCACGGGCGGCAACGACGGCCTGAACACCGTCGTTCCGTTCACGAACGCGGACTACTACAAACTGCGGCCGACCATCGCCATCGCGAAGGATCTCGTGAAGAAGCTCACGGACGACGTGGGCCTTCACCCGGCGATGACCGCGCTCGCGAAGCTCTACACCGACGACAGCGCCGCGTGCGTCGTGCAAGGAGTCGGTTACCCGAACCCGAGCCAGTCGCACTTTCGCAGCATGGACGTGTGGCACGCTGCCAGCACCGCCGAGACGCTCACCGCGGGCTGGCTCGGCGCAGCGCTCAAGAAGCAACCGGTACCGGGGTTCCACCTCGCGGGCGGAAACGAAACGTCACCGCTCGCGCTGACCGGTGCGCCGGTGCGAGTGCCGAGCATCACGTCACTCGACGACTTCAAGCTCAAGACGGTTTCCGTGACCGGCGCCGACGCCGCGGCGCAGAAAAACGTGATTACTTCGGCTGCAAGCATCGCGGGCGGAAGCTCTGGTTCGCAATCGCTGCTCGACTTCGTTTCGCGCACGCAGATGAACACTTACGCGAGTAGTGAGAAGCTCGCGAGCATTGGCAAGAACTACACGCCGAAGGTGCCGTACCCGACCTCAGCTCTCGCGAACAAACTGAAGCTCGCGGCGCAACTCATCGACGCGGGTATCGGGGCGCGGCTGTTCTACGTGTCGATCGACGGCTTCGACACGCACGCGGGCCAGGGCGGTGCGACCGGCGCGCACGCGAATCTGCTCACGCAGGTGTCGGAAGCGATCTCCTCGTTCTACCGCGACATGGCCGGTCGCGGGCACGGCAATCGCCTGTGCGTGATGACGTTCTCCGAGTTCGGCCGGCGCGCCTACGAGAACGGCAGCAAGGGCACCGACCACGGGGCCGGCGCACCGATGTTCCTCGTCGGCGGAAACGTGAAGGCTGGTGTGGTCGGTGAACACCCGAGTTTGAAGGGGCTGAAGGAAGGGAATCTGGTTCACGGCACCGACTTCCGGCAGGTGTACGCGGCGGTGCTCGACAAGTGGCTCGGTGTGGACAGCAAGGCAATTGTGGGCGACGGCTTCAAAGCGGTGGACGTGTTTGCGAAGTGACGATCACCAGACAGCAACTTGTTCTCGGCGCGCATCCCGATTAGGCTGCACTTACCTTCAGGAGTGCTGCCAATGTTTCTCCGCCGTCTTGTTGCCACGCTCACCCTCATCCTCGCGGCCGGTTCCGCCAGCGCGCAGCCCGGTCCGCAACTGCTCACGGTGTTCCCGCCCGGAGCGAAGGTCGGCGACACCGTGGACGTCACGTTCGCGGGCGTTGGCTTAGACGGCGACGAGAAACTGCTCTTCAGCGCGAAAGGGTTCACCGCGGAACGCATCGGCGCCGCAACCGTCGAACCGAAAGCACCAAAAGGCGCGCCGGCTGTCGCCATCAAGTTCAAGGTGACCGCGCCGAAAGGCGCGACCGGAACCTTCGACGTGCGCGTCGTGAGCAAGAGCGGCTTGAGCAACCCGCGCGCATTCGTCGTGAGCGGAATGACGGACGTGAACGAAACCGAGTCGAACAACGACGTACCGCAGGCGCAGAAGATCGACCTCGAAACCACCGTGAACGGCGTCATCAGCGCGCCGACGGACGTGGATTTCGTGACCTTCAAGGCAAAGAGCGGGCAGACCGTTAACGTGTACTGTCTCGCGTCGAGCATCGACAGCAAGCTGCAAGCGGACCTGATGGTGAGCGGGCCGGACGGCAAGCCGCTCGCGTCGAACCGCGCCTATCGCGGTGGCGACGCGGTCCTCGACTTCAAGGCGCCCACCGATGGCGATTACGTCGTCAGGCTGTCGCAGTTCGCGTACACCACCGGCGGCTCGGACCACTTTTACCGGCTCACGGTGACGACCACGCCCTGGGTTCCCGCGGTCTTCCCGCCGGTCGCCGCGCCGAAAACCGCACCGGTGTCGAACTGGCCCGTCGCCCCGACGGCCGCGATGATCGACGCGCACGAACCGACCACGCCGGGCGGGCACCCGCTGCTCGCGGGCACCAACCCACTCGTGATCGACAACGCGAAGAACGGCACGGCGGACGCCGCCCAAGAGGTGAAGGTGCCGTGCGATGTCGCCGGGCGCGTCGCGAAGAAGAACGAACGCCACTGGTACAGCTTCAGCGCGACGAAGGGCGACGTGTTAACGCTCGAAGTATTTGCCGAGCGCATTGGCTCGCCGGTGGACGCGTACTTCATCCTCACCGACGACAAGGGCAAGATGATTACCGAACAGGACGACAGCCCGGACACGCTCAGCCCGAACCAGTTCTACACCAAGTCCGACGACCCCGGCCGCTACCGGTTCGCGGTGCCGAGCGACGGCACGTACAAGGTGATGGTGTCCACGCGCGAAGCCGGCGTACAGTTCGGCGTGCGCGATCAGTTCGTTCTCCGCATCGCGAAGGAGAAACCCGACTTCCGGCTCGCGGTGATGCCGCTGATCCAGTACCTCCCGGACGCCGGCACGCTTGTGAAGGGCAGCAGCGCGGTCTTCACGGTGTTCGTGTTCCGCTTCGACGGGTTCAACGACGCAATCGAACTGAGCGCCGACAAACTGCCGAAAGGCGTGACGTGCCCCAAGCAGGTGATTGGCGCTGGGCAGACACGCGGCACGCTCGTGCTGACCTGCGACGCGACCGCGGAGGACTCCGAGGGCTTCGTGAAGATCACCGGGACCGCGGGCGAGTTGAAGCACACCGCGCGGCCGTTCACCGTGACGTGGCCCGCGCTCAACGTTCAGCAGAACCAGATCCCGAACACGCCGATGATCACGCGTATGGACCGCGGCGACGGGTTGGCGTTCGCGGTTCGCGGCGAGGCGCCGTTCGCGCTCGTCCCCACCGAAACGGCGTTCACCGCGAAGTCTGGCGGGAAGATCGACGTGACGCTGAAGGTAACGCGAAAAGATACCTTCAAGGACGGGATCGCGGTGATCGCGGCGACGCCGAACTTCGGTCCGCGGCCGATGGGGAACCAGCCGTTCCCGCCGGTCGGGACCGCGGCGGCCGGAAGCAGTGAACTGAAAGTGAGCGTGGACATCCCCGCGAACCTGCCGCCGGGCACGCACACGCTGGTGCTTCGCGGGCAGAGCGCCGCGCCGCCACCGAAGGGCGGGAACAACGCGGTTCTGCGGCCGATGCCGACCTACGCGGCCGTGCCGATCACGGTTGTGGTCGAAGGCGCGCCGAAGAAGAAGTGATATGTCTGTGTCGTCTTTCGCCGCTTGCGGCTTCGCGAGTTTCGCGAAGCCGCAAGCGGCGAACAGGCACCACACCGACGAGAAACAGACGAGCGGCGCCCACTCTGGGCGCCGCTCGTTCCACATCGCGAAATGGAGTTGCGCTCACTGCGACTTCTTCGCCGGTGGCTTGGGCGGCGGCGGCGGAACCACCTTCACCGGCGGCGCGGTCGGGCGCGGCTGCGCCACCGGTGCCGGTTGCGGCTTGGGTTGCACGACTGGCGCCGCCACTACCGGCTTCGGAGGAACCGGCGGCGCGACTGCCACTGGCTTGGGCTGGGGCGGAGCCGCTGGCGGCGCGACCACTACCGGCGGCGCGACCGGCTTCGGTTGAACGACGGGCACCACCGGCTTCGGTGTTGGCGGGTTCACCTTTGGCGCGACAACGGGCGGGGCAACCGGCGGGTTCACTTTCGGTGCCACCGGGGGAATCGCAATCGGCTTCGGATCAACCTTCGGCTGCGGGTTCACCGGGGGCGCAACCGGCGGGTTCACCTTCGGCGCGACAACCGGCGGGTTCACCTTCGGCGCAACAACGGGGGGAAGCGCGATCGGTTTCGGATCAACCTTCGGCGCGACCACCGGCGGATTGACCTTCGGCGCAACCGCCGGATTGACCGGGGGCACGATCGGTGGGTTCACCCGCGGCGGGTCGATCTTCGCGCCGGGGCCGGTGTTCGTCCGCAGCGGGTTTGGCGGCGGTGCCTTGGCTTCGTCGGTCGTCACCCGCGCCCGCTGCGCCGCGACCTTCGGCACGTCAAGTTTGATCGTCTGCGGCTGAACCGCGACCTTCGGCGCGCCCGGGATCGCGACCGGCGCCGGCTTCGGCGCGGCGACCGCGGCGGTTTCGAGCTTGTTCCGCTGTGTACCCACGTTGCGAAGCTGCTGCGCCGCGACACCCTCGTCGCGCCGGCGCTCGGCGCTCACCGCCTCGAACTTCGTCCGCTGAAGGTCCGGCGCGACCCGCAACGGCGCGACCATCGCGACATTCGACACGTCGCGGTTGTTCACCGTCGGCGTGCCGTTCACCACCGTGATGTTGTTCGTCACGTTGGTGACGTTGGTTCGCGTGATGTTGTTGATCGTCGTGTTCTGCTGCACGAGCGTGGTCGGCGGGCGCACCACATCGCCGCGATACCGGCCCGCGTATAGGTCGTTCACGCCCCCGTGCCAGCGCGGGCTGTTGCGGTACTGAACTGAATAATAGCTCCAGAGCGGGTCGTATCCCCAGGTGCGTCCGGTGCCGAACCCGATCGCGAACCCGTTACGGCCCACGGTTCCGCACCACGCGGAGTAGCCGACCGTCGCGTAACGCGGCTCGAAGTAGTCGCCGAAGTAATAGTGCCCGTGCCCGCGGCGCACGAACAGCGCGCCGGTCATGCACGGTTCACTCACGACGTACACCGGCGTGTAGACGAACCCGCGTCGCGTGTAGACCGGTTGCGCGATTACGACCGGCGCGAACAGCACGCCGCGATGAGCGAGCGTGTAGTCCCAGTAGCCGTCACTGAACACGTACCCGACCGGGGTCCAGTGGTAGCGGGCCGGCACCCACACCCAGTCGCGGCGGTGTTCGATCCACACGCCCGGGCGCCACAGATACTTCCCGCGCCACACCCACGAACCGGGAACGTACACGCTCGTCGTGTTCGGCGCGGCGACCGTTGGCCCAATTTCGATCGACTGCGGCGGTTGCGGCAGGTATTCGATTTCCGGCTGCTGCGGTTGCTGAGGCTGTTGCGGCTGTGCCGGTGCGAGTTCCTGCCAGAAGCCGGGAACGTACTGCCAGCCACCCTTCACCTCGCGCCACGAACCCGGCACCCACACGCGACCCGGAGGCGGCTGGCGCCAGAACCCACTCACCCAGATGAACTGACTGTTCTCTTCGTCCCAACTCCAGTAGCCGGGGATCCACTGCACGTTGTCGCCTTCCGGTTTCTGATCCGGTGGCAACTCCTCGATCGGTTCGGGCGGTTGCTTCGCGACGACGGGCGATGCGACCGGGGCTTCCGCGGTGGCCGCGAACGCCTCGTGAACCGGTCCCTTCGCGAGCACCTCGATCCCTTCGCCCTGCGCCGGTTGAACCGGTGGTGCGGGCTGCCCCGGATAACCCGGTTGGCCTGGGAGCGGGAGCGGAAGTGGTTGGAGCCGCGGCGCCGGCGGTTGACCGGGCGCGACGAGCGGAATCGGCTCCTGGGCGGGGGCGGGGTTCATGCCGACCAGCGTGAATACCAGCGAGCCGAACACGCCGAGGGGCAGCACCTCCAGCATTCGTTCGGTCATGGCGGGATACCTCAAAAAACAATGGTGCGACGACTTTGATCTGACAGGAAACGCGTCCGCGTGCGGAACTTGCGCGGGTGGGGCGTTCAACAACCTGAACCTTGCAAAGAAGATACCACGCTGCGGGAGAGGTGCAACGCGAACCGCGAGATGGGAAAAGGCGAAGTTTGGGGAGGTCGAATCCGTGCAACCCGCTCAACTGGCCGCGTGAGGAAAGAAACAACTGCTGAATGTCGCGGTGCGTCGATTTAACAAAGGAAACGACAAGTGGTTAGACCACGCCCGACGCGCTGGGGTTCGCGCCCTGTCCGGGCGGCAACAACGCCGCCAACGCCGGCTCGAGGCACGCGATCTGGGCGGCCAACACGGGCAGGACGGCGGATGCTCCGATCAAGTCCCCGGCACGGCCGAGTTGCTCCAGTTTCTCGGCCACCTCGCGCGCCGCACGCGCCCCCAAGGTGGCAAGTGCCCCCTTGAGGGCATGGGCGGCCACGCGGAGCTGAGGAGCGTTGGCCTGGTCCAGAGCGGTGCGAGCCTCCTGCATCTTGCGCGGAAAATCGCCGAGGAACAGTGCGATCAGTTCCCGCAGTAATTCCTCGTCGTTCCCCACATAGCCCAGGAGTACCGTCCGGTCCAGCACCGCCGCGGGTTCGGTGGCACCCGAAGCGGTGGCGGGCACCAGGCTTTCAACGGCCTCAAACAGCGCCGTGGGCTGGATGGGTTTGGACACGTAACTGTCCATGCCCGCCGCCAAGCACTGCTCGCGGGCACCTTTCATGGCGTGGGCGGTCATGGCAACAATGGGAATGTGACGACCCGTGGTCTGTTCGGTAGCGCGAATCGCGGCGGTGGCCTCGTGGCCGTCCATTTCCGGCATCTCGACGTCCATCAACACCACGTCAAACTGCTGCGTGGCCAGGACCGCCAGGGCCTCGCGGCCGGTGTTGGCCACCACGACCGTATGTCCCCGTTTCTCCAGGAGGCGAACCGCCAGGCGTTGGTTGATCGGGTTGTCTTCGGCCAGGAGCAGCCGGAGACCGCGCGAGCTTTTCTCGAAGGCAGGTTGGCTCGGTTGGTGTGGGGCCACCGTCGCGGGGGGCGGCTCGGCGAGGACCATCAGGATGGTGTTCAGTAATTCGGATTGCCGGATGGGTTTGGACAGATAGGCGGACACGCCCAGTTCGCGGCAGCGGGCGGTGTCGCCAGGGCGGTTGGCCGACGAGAGCATCATCAGCGTGGCCCCGACCAGGTTTGGATCCTGCTGAATCAACTCGGCGAGCATAAAGCCGTCCATTTCCGGCATCTCCTTGTCGAGCAAGACCAGGGGAAATGGCGTCCCCGCCTTGCGGGCCTGCTCGAGGACCGTGAGCGCGGCCGGCCCGCTCGCGACGACCGTGGGTTTCATGTGCCAGGCACTGAGCATTTCGTGCAGAACGCGTCGGTTGGTGGCATTATCGTCCACCACCAGGACGGGCAGGTGGTGCAGATAAGCGAACTCCTTATGGTTCGCCGGCCCGGCGGGGTTCCGTGCCCGGCCAAACCGGGCCGTGAAATGGAACGTGCTTCCCCGGCCTGCTTCGCTTTCCACCCAGATGCGCCCGCCCATCAACTGCACCAGTTGGGCGGAAATCGCCAGGCCCAGTCCGGTGCCGCCATACTTTCGGCTGGTGGAAGCATCCACTTGCGAGAACGCCTTGAAGAGTACCTGTTGCTTCTCGAGCGTAATGCCGACGCCCGTGTCGGCGATGGCAAAGTGTAAGCACACCGAGTCGTTCTTTTGCGACGCCACCTTGACCTCGACGATGACTTCCCCCAGTTCTGTGAACTTGATGGCGTTGCCGATGAGATTGGTGAGGATTTGTCGCAGGCGGCCGGAATCGCCAACCAGGGTGTCCGGCACGTCGGACAGGACGTGACACACCAGCTCGAGCCCTTTCTTGTGGGCACGCAGAGCCAACGCGGTGACGGCGTTATCCACGTTGTCGCGCAGGTCGAAGTCCAGAGTCTCCAGTTCAAGTTTGTCGGCCTCGATCTTGGAGAAGTCGAGGATGTCGTTGATTACGACCAGCAGGCCATCCGCGGATGTCTTCACCATCCCGAGGTATTCACGCTGCTCGGCGGTGAGTTCCGTATCGAGGGCCAACCCCGTCATGCCGATGATGCCGTTCATGGGCGTGCGGATCTCATGGCTCATATTGGCCAGGAACTCGCTCTTGGTGCGGTCGGCGGCTTCGGCGGCTTCCTTGGCACGCTGCAAGTCGTCGAGCGTGGCCCGCAATTGGAGTTCCTGTTCGGCAACGATCCGTTCGTGATTGCTCAGCAGGTTGTCCAGTGAGGTGATCTGGGCTTCGATCTTGCGGCGTGTATGGCACGACGGCAACAAGGCCAGCCGAGTACTCAGCGACAGGTGCGAAAACAACCCGGCGCAGGGCCGTGAGATGGGAATCTTGGAAAACGCGACCACGGCGAACAACTGGCCGTTCGGCAGCAAGTCGCCGAAGCCGATTACCGACCGGATGGCAAACCGCTCGACGAACTGCTCCTGGGCCGGGACGTAATGGCTACCACGGGCCTCGGCCACGTGGAACACCTGGGAATGGGCGGTCGGATTCGCCGGGCCGTGGAGGCGTGCCCCATTCGCAGGTGGCCGGATCGACCGGGCTGCGCGATGGTTCAATAATACCCCCTCATCGGGTTGGAGAATACCGGCGACCTCGAAGCC
>CAMDQN010000136.1 GCA_945905925.1 Singulisphaera sp. GP187 | reverse complement strand
GAGAAGTCAAACGGCGGCCGAAGATCTACCCTCTGATGACGCGGCCACGTGCGACCGGACGAGCCGCGTTGGTCGCTGCGACAGAAAACAGGGCACCTGACGCAAAACCTTCTGGGTGATAGTCTCTCCGCACGGAAGTGCCATTCCTCACAGTATCAACTT
This sequence comes from Singulisphaera sp. GP187, assembly GCA_945905925.1. GTDB lineage: Bacteria > Planctomycetota > Planctomycetia > Gemmatales > Gemmataceae > Gemmata. The sequence goes on along the minus strand of CAMDQN010000136.1, from coordinate 15,692 downwards.
CACATCGCGAGGTGGCCTTTACACTCTCGGATTCCGTTGGCATAAGCCCGCACATTCAATGCGAATTTTCGTCCGCATTCGGTGCGCCCCTGGGGAACGGGCGCGACCGCAGACACGATATTTGGGGGAGCCATGAGTCGATTCCGGGTCTGGGGGGTTGCCGCTGCGCTGGCGGTCGGCGCGGCGGCGCCGACCGTCGCGGCCGAGCCGACCGCGACCGACGCGCGGCCGTGGTACAAGAGAATGTTCAGCGCGCCCAAACCGGTCGGTCCGGTCGTGCGAAGCGGTCCGGTCACGGGCGCGCCGCGGACGTTGTCCGCTCCGCTCTCGCCGGACGCGGTTCAGGCGGCCGTGAAGGCCGAGGCCGACGCGCTGATCCGGCGCCTCGACGTGTGCGTCCAACTGAAACTGATCGCGGACGAGAAGAATGACGATGCGCTGATGCGCCAGGTGGACGAACTGGAACGCCAGGCGAAGGCCGTTTACGAGGCGCGGGTCGCGGCGCTGGGTGTGTCGAAGACCGCGAAGGCTCCGCTGCCTGTGGGTTCCGGGTTCGCGGCCTCGTTCGACCTCGCGCCGGAGAAGCCGCTCGACCCGAAGACCGCCGCCGCGAAGTTGGTCGCCCCGGCCGTGCCGGTGCCCGTTTCCGGAACCGCTTCTGCCCCGGGCGTTCGGGAGGTGAAGCCGTGAAAACGCTCCTCTTCGCGCTGGGTACACTCGGGCTAGTCGGGTGCAACACCACATTCAAGCCGATCGGCCCACTGGCCAAAGAAGTGCCGCTGATCCATCAGGGCCAACCGCTCCCGAGCCCGCCCGCGGGTTCGACCCCGCCACCGGCTATCCGCCCCACGCCGACGATGCTCGTTGTGCCGAGCGACGTGAGCGCGAACCCTTACGCCGCCGTCAACAAACTCGGGGCCGAACTGGAAACCGACCGCAAGCCCACGCCGAACGTTCCGGTCACGGTGGAAACGTCGCATGTGAAGAGCAAATAGTGTGAGTACGAGGGCGAGGGCGAGGGAAAAGACAGAAGCAGTGGAAGACGAAAACAGTGAAGAAATGAAAAGGCGGAAGACCAGAACCATCTTGGCTCTGGTCTTCCGCCTTTTCACTTCTTCACGTTGTCTTTCCTCACACTCGTACTCACACTGTGAGGAAAGCGAGCGTTACTCGTTCTCGTCGGCGAACTCTTCGAGCCGGCACGAGCGGGTCGGTTGACGCAACTTCAACAGCCCGCGAGCCTCGATCTGCCGGATGCGCTCACGGGTGATGCCGTACAACTTCGCGACTTCGTCGAGCGTTCGCGGCGTGCCGTCCTTCAGGCCAAACCGCAGTTCGATCACCTCGCGCTCGCGCGGCGCCAAGCTCTTCAGAACCTCACTGATTCGCTCTTTCAGCAGGTTCGCATCGACGTGTTCACCGGGGTTCGAGATGTGCGTGTCGCTCAAGAAGTCTTCGAGGGCACGCTCGCCTTCCCCACCAACCGAGTCGTTCAGGCTAACCGGGTGTCGGCCGACGATGCGCAAACTGCGAGCGTCTTCCGGCTTGATGTCCAGCGCCACGGCCAATTCGTCGGAAGTCGGCTCGCGCCCGGTCGCGGCGGTCAGTTCGCCCCGCATCTTGTCCATGCGCGACAGCAAACTGATCTGGTGACACGGCACTCGCACCGTGCGGCCGTTGTCGTGCAGCGCCCGTGTGATGCCCTGGCGCACCCACCACGTCGCGTAGGTGCCGAACTTGAACTCCAACCGCCACTCGTACTTGTCCACAGCCCGCATCAGCCCGCGGTTGCCTTCTTGGATAAGGTCTGAGAACGGCAGCCCGCGGTTGCGGTAGTTCTTGGCGATCGACACGACCAAGCGGAGGTTCGCTTCCGCGAGTTCCTTTCGCACGGCCTGGTACGCGAGGCGCCGCTTCCGCAGCACGCGAACCATCGCGGTCATCTCGTCGGCCGTCATCGAAGCACGGCGCTCGGCATCGCGGAGGAGTTTTGCTTGCCGGATGCGGTCGGCCGGGCAGACTGCTTCGGCGTGCGCGATCGCAAGGTGTTTCACCTCGTCCGCGAGGTCGTTCAACTCATCCGTCCATCGCTCCAGGATTTCCGTTCGCGGGGACAGTTCGTTGACGAGCCGGCGGCACTTGGCGAGCCGGCCGAACCGATCACGCTGCCAGGCGACTCGCCCGCCGCGGAACTCGTCCCGCACGCCGGCCGCAAACACGCCTGTGTCCTGGTTGAGCAGAATACGGAGCGTCGGTAGGTCGGTGCCCAGGCGTGAGAGGATCTGGGCACGCGTCAGGCGGAGATCGGCCGAGGAGTACGCGTCGATGTTAGGGTCAATCGGCGTTTGGCCGGCGGTGATCTGCTCGAACTTTTCGAGTACGCGAGTCAGCAGCCGCGGGCACAGGAGCGCAGCGCTGCGGAACCGGTTGCGGTGGTGTTCGAGGCGCTTCGCGAGCGCGAGTTCCTTCTCACGGTTGAGCAGCGGAATGGAACCCATCTGACGGAGGTACAGCCCGAGCGTGTCGTCCGGGCCACCGGCGTATTCGTCTTCGCTCGTGGGTGCTACGTCAGCCGGTGCACCTTCGGGTTCGAGCGCCGTGTCATCGTCCGAATCCTCGCCATCGTCGGCGAGGTCGTCGTCCAATTCGTCACGCTCGTCCGTGGGTCGGTCGGTCGTTTCGTTGTTGTGCGTCATCCGGTTCATAATGTCCTGTTTGCTCTTCACTTCCCGGTTCGGCGAGCGTCGGGTTGGCCAGGCAAAATCAGTCCTGTGCGCGCCGCATCGCGATACGAGTTCGTCGGGGCGTGACCGCTCCGGTCCAAATTCCGTGCCAACTGTCTGGTTTGGTGGGGTCTCGCGGGTCACGGTTCCGGGCGTGGCCAGCGAAGGGAAACAAAGTTTACGTCACAATCACGGGCGGGACGAACTTCGCTCAGAGATTCGACGCCCGCGAACAACCAAAGGTTCGGGGTCCGCGCGAAATCCCATCAAGCCCCAAAACATTATACCTGACCTTCCGAGCCGGGGCGCAGAATCGGGCGGTAAACTTTCGCCCTCTTCACCAGTTCCACTACTGCGCAAACCGCGTGCCCAAACCTACCGGCGCGTTCGCACCTGCGGGGTCGTCGGTCGCTGCCCGACTTCTAAAATGTCACGGTGGAACGAATACGGGCAGAAATCGGCGGCTTTCGTCGGGAATGGCTCCTGTTCCCGGCACGACCGTCTGCGCCACTCGTAATCTTCCTGACCGGTACGGGTGGAACCGCGGAATGGGCCGACCGCGAAACCGGCTGGTCGGAACTCGCCCGGCGCGAAGGCTTTGCGCTCGCCGTACCGGAATCGCTGCCTCCCGATCTCACGAAACCGCCGTCATTTCTGACCAACCCGCCGCGCTGGAACGACGGCGGCGGTTGGAAGGCGGAAAAAGACGAGGTCGGGCTTTTTGACTCTTCTCCGCCTTCCGCCTTCCGCCTCTCGCCTTCTCCCGACGACGTTGCTTTCCTCGCGGCGGTGATCGACGACACGGTCCGTCGTTTGAGCGTTGATACGCGGCGAGTGTTTGTGACGGGATTCTCGAATGGCGCCGGGATGACGTTCCGCGTTGTGGCGGAAGCGGCGGATCGCGTTACGGCCATCGCGCCGGTCGCAGGGCACTGTTGGGTCAACGATCCGCGCCCGTCGCGCCCGATCCCTACCTTCTATACGGTGGGAGCACGCGATCTCTTGCTCCCGCTGCGCGGCGGCGAGGTTCGTTTGCCGTGGCGCAATCGGCTCGTGCGCCGCCCGCCCGTAACCGAAACCCTCGAACGCTGGGCAACAGCGATTGGTTGCAACGTTGTGCCGGTAGTGCAGAGCGATAACAAGACGGTTCGGATCGAGCGATACCCTGGGCCGGTGGTGTTCGACGCGATGGTGATCGAAGACCTCGGTCACCACTGGCCCGGCGGCGGGGCGCAACTGAACCCACGAATCGCCGGCCCGCCGTCAGCCACGGTGAACGCGACCGAAATGATTTGGGCGTTCTTTGCACGGGTGTAGGTGCCGCTTGCCGAGCGGCACGGCCTGGCCAGCGTGCGAGCGATACGAGCATCCGCGAGACGATCCGAACTGGACCGCCGTGCCGCTCGGCAAACGGCACCGACCACAAGAGCCTCCCATGCGCCACCTGCTTGCCCTTTTGCTTTTCGCTTTCGCCTCTTCCGCCAGCGCCCTTGAGCCGAAGGACGTGTGGCTCATCGTGAACAAGAACGTGCCGGAGTCGCAACAGGTAGCGGACCACTACATCGTGAAACGCGGTGTCCCCAAGGAAAACGTCGTCCGTCTCGATTTGCCGAAGGGCGAAGACATTTCCCGCGCGGACTACGACACGAAGCTCGCCGGTCCGCTCCGCGACGCGCTCAAAGACAACAAGGACAAGGTGAAGGTTCTCGTGACGACCTATGGCGTGCCGCTGCGGGTCGGTCACCAGTTGCCCAACGATGACGAGAAAAAGGAGTTGGAGCAACTCCGGCCGAAACTCGCGGAGGCGCGGAAGAAGCTCGCGGAACTGGAAAAAAAGGAGAAAGACAAGGACAAGGATGCCGACCCGAAGGAACTCGCGGTCGTGAAGCAGCAGGTGAGTGACCTGCAGGCTCGTGAACGCGTCCTCACGCACGCGGAGAGCCACGCGAGCGTGGACAGCGAACTCATGTTGCTGTGGTGGCCGAAGTACAAACTCGTGCGGTGGATCAACAACCCGATGTACTTTCAGGCATCGGAGTTGTACCGCACGTCGTCCCCAGCCGTGGTGCTCGTGTCGCGCCTCGACGGCCCCACCGTGGACATCGTGAAGCGCCTGATCGACGACGCTGTCGCGGTTGAGAAGAAGGGGTTGAGCGGCAAAGTGGTGATCGACGCGCGCGGCATTAAGTTCGATGCAAAAGGTAGCGACTCGACCGGTCACGGCTACGGCGGCTACGACGAGTCGTTTCGCGAAGCCGCTTCGCTGCTGGAGAAAGCCGGCTTCACGGTCGAACTCGATGACAAGAACGAGGTGCTGAAGCCCAATAGCGCGAAAGGTGTCGCGCTTTACTGCGGCTGGTATTCGCACGCGAACTTCGTGGACTGTTGCGAGTACGAACGCGGCGCGATCGCGTGGCACTTGGCGAGTTCGGAAGCGGTCACGCTCCGGCGCGACGACAGCAAGGTGTGGTGCCCGAATCTGCTCAGGAAGGGCGTGTGTGCAACGCTCGGCCCGGTCGCGGAACCGTACACGGTGGGGTTCCCGAAGCCGGCGGAGTTCTTCGGCCTGCTCGCGACTGGCGAATACACGCTCGTAGAGTGCTACGCGCGCACGGTGCTGTTCTGTAGCTGGATGACGGTGTTAGTCGGCGACCCGCTGTACAACCCGTACAAGCACGCTGCGGGCGTGAAACTGAAGTCCGCGGACGTGCTGCCCAGTCCGAAGAACGGTAAGAAGATCAGCCCGTAGTCTTGGTAGGTGCCGCTTGCCGAGCGGCACGGCAACACAATTCGTATCGCTTCGGGCGTCTGTATCGCTGCGAACGGAGGCTATCGCGTGCCGCTTGGCAAGCGGCACCTACCAAGATTCACTTCCCATCCAGTAACTTCAGGATCGCGTCGGCGAACGGAATCGCGTCGGGCGGGCCGCTCGCGGTCACGATCATTCCGTCCACCACCACACCCGGTTCGTCCCACGTGATGCCGCTCTTCTCCCCCGTGATGAATGGGTGCTTGTCGAACAGGCGTTTGTTGGGTGCGGCCTTCTTGCCCCTCAACACGTCGTGCGCGACCAAAACGCCCTGACCCATACAGATCGCGGCCACCGGCTTGCCCGCCGTCTGCATCCGCTGAATCACCCGGGCGGCCGCGTTCGATCCCCGGCCCTGGAATATGTACTCGCTGATGTTTTCACCACAGAACACCACCGCGGAGTAGTCCGACAGATCCAGGTCCGCCTTGAGCCGCACGTCGATGGGCACGTCGGGACCGAAACGCCCCCCGGGCAACCGTGACCACGCTCGGTCGCCGTCAAAAGCTGCGGTCACGACTTTTGCGCCCTTCGCGATGAAGTGGTCTCGCACCGGGAGGTAGTCGTCGAGCCACACGCCGTTGCTCGGTATCACGTAGAGAATCTGCGTGCCTTTCGACGGAGGCGTGATGACCGTCGGTGGCACCGGCCCGCTCTTGGTGCCCTTGGTCCCTTTCTCGGCGTTATCGGTTTTCCCTCGCGGTGGGTTGTTCTGAAGATTCGCTTTTGCGCTGGCCGTCGGATCGGTTGGCGCGGCGGCGGGTTTCTTCCCACGAGCCACCAGAACGACCGCACCGAGCAGGAGCAGAACCGCGAAGGCACCGCCGATTACCGCCCCCTTCCGCCGCTTCCACCACGACGCGCGTTTCTTTTTCGCGCGTTTCGGCTTTCGGGTGGTATCGACCACGGTAGGGCCGTTCGCGACAGGGGCGGTGTCGAACGCGAGCGGTTCCGCCGGCACGGGCGTGTGAGCGAGCGAACCGACCCGCGGCACCGGCGTGATGATGACCGCATCCACGATCTCGAAGACCGGTTCCTTCGCGGAATCGGACCGCGTGAACGGGTGCAATGCGCTCGCGGCCTCGGCCGCGGTCTGGTAGCGGTCGGCCGGTTTCTTCGCCATCATTTTCGCGAGCACGTCGGCCAAGCCCGCGGGCACTTCCGGTCGCGCGTCGTGAACCGTCGGCGGCTCATCGTTCGTGTGTGCGAGCAGTTTGTCGATGAGCGTGGCCGCACCGAGGAATGGCGCCTTGCCGGTTAGCAAAAAGTAGAGCGTGCAGCCGAGCGAATAGATGTCGCTGCGGTGATCCACGTCGTGCGAGTTCTTGGCCTGTTCCGGCGAGAGGTAGTCCGGCGTACCCATCAGCATGTTCGGGTTCGTCACGTCGGCGTAAGTCGGCGCCTTTCCGGCGCCGAAAGGCAGTTTTATGGTCGGGGGCGCGTCCTCGTCGCCCTCGTCGATGCTCGCGAACCGGGCGAGACCGAAGTCGAGAATCTTCACCTGACCCTTGCGCGTGACCATCAGGTTTTGGGGCTTGATGTCGCGGTGAACCATGCCCTTGTCTGCCGCGTGCTGGAGACCGAGCGCCGCGTGCCGCGAGAACGCGCAGGCCATTGGCACCGGCAGCGGTCCTTTCTTCGCGACGAGCCGGTCGAGACTCACGCCTTCCACAAACTCCATCACCAAGAAGTGCAGCCCGCCGGCTTCGCCGGTGTCGTGCGCGGTAATCACGCTAGGATGGTTGAGTTGGGCCGCGGCCCGAATTTCCTTCTGGAATCGCGCGACGGCACTGGCTTTCGCGGTCAGGTGCGCGGAGACCACCTTGAGCGCGATGACGCGACCCATGAGTAAGTCTTCGGCCTTGTACACCGTGCCCATGCCGCCGGCACCGATCTCGCTGACGATTCGGTAGCGCGGGTGGTCGGCGAACTCCGCGGGAATATGTCCAGAAGTTGCCGTGCCCAGCGGCGCGGGTTGCGTGATCGACTTCACCGTGACCGGCGAAGCGGCAGCGGCGCGGGCCAAGTCCGCGAGCGAGTCCTCGGGAACGAACTTCAACGCGTTTCCGCACGCGGCGCAGGTGCTGATGTGTTCCGCGACCTCCGAAAGTTGGGTCGCGGCCAGATCGCCACGAGCGAACGCGGCCAGGGTTTCCGCACGGGGGCAAACGGCTACTGGCATCGAACGGAACCTCTGCGGGCAGATTCAATCGGTACAAGATAAGAATGGCACGAAATCGGGCAACCTGTCGGAGTTCGTGTTAGATGCTTGGTCTGAGGTGTGAGCGTAAATGTTTAGCTTCGAACCCGAAGGGGACGCTACCCCAACAGCCCGCCGGCTTCTTCGCGCAACCGGGCGAGGACGCGCGACTTCGCAATGTACACCGCGTTCGCACTGACACCGACTTCGGCCGCGACCTCTTCCGCCGACAGGCCGTCGATCACGAACCGCCCGAACAACTCCCAGGTGCGGGCCTCGAAATCTGGCTTGATGCGGTCGAGCAACTTGCGGGTGACGTGCAGGTCGTGTTCACGCTCCCACGCCCGCGCCAGGTCGTCGGTCGGGTCTTCGAGCTTGGCGAGATAGCTGCCGAAGTCGCTTCCACCGGGCGCGACGGGGTTCACCTTCCGGCTCTTCCACACGGTCCGCGCGCAGTTGGCCGCGATCGCTCGGAGCCACCCGCGGAACGCCCCCGGCTTCTCCGGGTGAACGAACTCCGGGAACCGGCGAACGACCACCGCCATGACTTCCTGAACCAGATCGTCGGCGTCGGCGCCTCGCACGTTTAAGCGTTCCGCCCACCCGCGAACCAGCGGGGCGTATAATTCCACGAGCCGCGCCCACGCGTCCGAGTCGTGCGGGTTGCGGAGACGCCCCAACAGTGTGGCCGACGTGACCGGCATGGAAACTCCTTTCTTCAATTCTAGCCCATTACGGGCGATTGTGGGATCGCGGGGTTCCCGGCTATACTCAGATGCCCAGACTCGACGCCCCGGAGACGCCGTGCCGGATCGACCTCGATTACTGCTGATCGGCCCGTCCATCGAGTCGCTCGACGGCGCGCTCGTCACCGTCGCCGACGTGGAATCGGTTTCGCCTGACACGGCCGAGATCGCGAGCCGGCTCCGCGCTGGCGTGGTCGACGGCGTGGTCGCCACGCTCGACGTGGTTGTCGGACTGCTCGACCGGTTCCGCCGTGACGAACTCATCATCAGCCACATCGAGAAGGGACTCGCCGTCCTTGACTCGCAAGGCGTTGTGCTGTGGGCGAACCCGGTGTTCCGTGCCGCGTCGGTCGTCGAGCCGGTCGGTAAGCCGTTGCTCGAATCGCTCGGCAGTGACCGCGTGTCGATCGAACACATCGAGGGCGCGCTCGCCCGAGTGCCGGCCGGTGTCACCGACGACCCGGCGGACCCACTCAGCCCGGCACGGCGCGGCGCCGCGACCGCCCTTCGCGTCCACTGCCCAAGGAACACCGAGCAGCCTTATTTGGAGATCGACGTCAGGCCGGTATTCGCCGGCGACGGCACCGTGTCGGGCTTAACCGCGCTCGTCCGAAACGTAACTGCCCAGGTGGTTCAGCAGCAGAAACTCGACGCGCTCCACGCCGCCGGGCGAGAACTGGCGGGTCTGGACGCCGACCAACTCACCGACATGAACGTGGAGGCCCGCGTCGAGTTGCTCAAATCCAACCTGCGCCGCACCATTCACGACCTACTCCACTACGACACGATCGAAGTTCGCCTTCTCGACCGGCAGACGAACGAGTTGAAATCACTCCTTGAAGACGGCATGTTGCCGGAGGCGGCGGACCGGGTGCTGTACGCGCAGCCCACCGGTAACGGCGTGACCGGGTTCGTCGCGGCCACCGGCGCGAGCTACCTGTGTCGCGACACCGCGGACGATCCCCACTACATCGCCGGGGCCGCCGGCACTCGCAGTTCGATGACCGTGCCGCTCAAGTTTCAGGACGAGGTGATCGGCACGTTGAACGTCGAAAGCCCGCGAGTGAACGGGTTCGGCACGGACGACCTTCAGTTCACGGAACTGTTCAGCCGGGAAGTCGCGGCGGCGTTGCACACGCTCGACCTGTTGAGCGCGCAACAACTGTGTACGGTGGGCCAGTCGATCGAGTCGGTGAACAAGGAGATCGCGTTGCCGCTCGACGAGGTGCTCGCCGGGGCAAGCGTGTTGTTGGAACGGCTCGCGACGACCGACCCGGACGCGGCGACGCGGCTTCGACGTGTTCTCGGCGCGGCGCGACAGGTGAAGGACAGCATCGCGCAGGTCGGGCGCGACATGACCGACAGCCCTCCGCCCGCGGCCGGGAGCCAGCCGCTTCTCGGAAAACGGGTTCTTGTGGTCGATGCCGACGAGCGCATCCGCCGCGCGGCGCACCTGATGCTCGGTCGGCTCGGCGCGACGGCGGAAACCGCCGCGAACGGCACCGACGGCGTCGCGATGGCCGCCGCGGGTTACGACGCGATCTTCCAGGAAGTGAAGCCGCCGGACATGGGCGGTTACGACTGTTACCGGCGCCTGCGTGCCGCGTGCCCGACCGCGACGGTCGCGCTGACGACGGGCTTCGGGTACGACGTGGCCCACTCGATCGTGAAAGCTCGCACCGACGGGATGCGGCACGTCCTGTTCAAGCCGTTCCGCCAGGATCAGATCGTCCGCGCTGTCATCGAAGGCGACGCCGCGCCGCACGCCAGTTCGCCGGGGTGAGGGCGCACCTTTCCGCACTCACGGCATTCTCAGAACCATTTGCCGCGCTCCGGGGTTAGGATGTGCGCGGGAATCGCCCTTCCCGCGCACGTCTCACTTCGGAGTCTCGTCATGGCGCACGCTCGCGCACGGTCACTGTGTCGGCGGTTCGTACTCGCGTTCGCGGCGGGCATCGTACTCGTTGGCCTTGCGGGTTCCCCCACCGCGGGCGCCGGCGACTGGCCGCAGTGGCGCGGACCCAACCGCGACGGCCGCGCCGCCGACTTCAAAGCCCCCAAGGTGTGGCCCAAGGAACTCACCCAGAAGTGGAAGGTGACCGTCGGCGACGGGGTCGCGACGCCCGCACTCGTCGGCGACAAACTGTTCGTGTTCACCCGCGAAAGCGGGGCCGAGGTCACGCGGTGTCTGAACGCCGCGACCGGCAAAGAAGAGTGGGTCGACAAGTACGCCGCCGCGTTCAAGGGGATGGGCGATACCGGCTACCAGGGGCCGCGCAGTTCGCCCGCGGTGGCCGACGGGAAGATCGTTACTTTCGGCGTCAACGGGACGCTCTCCTGCCTCGACGCCGGGACCGGCAAGAAGGTCTGGCGCATCGAAACCGAGGGCCGGCCGCGGTTCCACACGTCCTGCTCGCCCATGATCGTGGACAAACTCGTCATCGTGCAAACGGGCAGCGAGGCCAGTGGCGGCATCGTGGCCTACGAACTCGACGGCGGCAAGGAGAAGTGGAAGTGGACCACCGAGGGTGCGTCGTATGCGTCGCCCGTCTTGATGACCGTGGACGGGACCAAGACGGTCGTCGCGGAGACCGACAAGAGCGTCGTCGCGCTCGGGGCGGCGGACGGCAAACTGCTGTGGAAGACAGCGTTCCCGATCCCCGGGATGCGAAACTACAACGCGTCCACGCCGATGATCCAGGGCCAGACCGTCATCTTCTCCGGTTCGAACCGCGGCACGAAGGCGATCAAGATCGAGAAGAAGGACGGGGCGTTCACCACGAAGGAGTTGTGGAACAACAAGGAGAGCGCGGTGATGTACAACACGCCGGTCGTGAAGAACGGCTTCGTGTTCGGGCTAACGTCCGGCGATCAACTGTTCTGCGTGAGCGCGGAAACCGGCAAGACGGCGTGGACCGAACCGCTCAACGGCGCGCGGGGGTACGGGCACATCGTGGACGCCGGGGAGGTGATGCTCGCGCTGCCACCGAATGGCACGATGACCGTGTTCGAGCCGAGCGACAAGGAGTTCAAGAAGATCACCAGTTACAAGGTGGGCGCGAGCAAGACCTACGCGTACCCGATCGCGACCGGGAACCGCATCTTCGTGAAGGACGACACGTCGGTAATTCTGTGGACGGTGGAGTGAGACGAAAACGCGCTGCCGTGTGGGCGGAGTTTTCGGCCCGAATACCAGCCGGGAAATGAAACGCGGCGGCGCGGTTCGCTGTATTCCGCGAGCCTGTTCCAACCTGGTTCACCGGAGAACAATCATGTGGCAACGCTTCCTTCAGTCCGCGACCGTTCTGCTGGCCCTGGGTCTCTTCTTGCCGGATCGCCCGGCGCGCGCGTACATCCAGACCCCGGTCTCGATGAAAAGCGTCCTGGCCCAAACCCAACTGATCTTCACCGCCAAAGTCGAGAGCTTCGACCCGGAGAAACGCACCGCCGTGTTAACGGTCGATGAACACCTCAAGGGTAAGGTTCCCTTCAAGACACTGCTCATCGCTCTGGACGCAGACAGGGAAGGCGCGCGGGAGTACAACCGCCCTTCGCACTTGCTCAAGCGACTGGCCGTCAAGCAGACGGTTGTGATCTTCGCGGACAGCAAGGAGGGAGCGTTCGCGCCGATCCGGCGGGGGAACCTGTTGGTCTTCCTCTACGCCGACGGCACCTGGGTGCAGTTCGCCGCCGAAACCGCAGACGATGGCCCGGCCCGCCTGCCGTTGCGGTTCCACCACTTCGAGCCCTACCTGCGACAAACGTTCAGCGGCACCGCGGAGGAAATGCGGCAGGTCGTCGCTGACGGTCTCGCTGGCAAGAAGGATCCGCCAGCGCACAACCCCAAAGAAACCACCGGCTTCGGGCCTGAAATCAAACGGTAGTGTTCCGTTGCAGTTCGAGTGTCGGCAACTCGCTCCGCGAGTGCCCTACATCTTGAGTTGCAATGAACGACGAGAACATCGCCCGCGACTGCGGGCGCCGCATGAGAGTTTCCCGTGGCGAGCAGTTTCCCATTGGAGGTTGGTGTCATGGCATTTTTGCGCCGGCTGTGCTGTTCGCGGATTGGCCCGAACATCTTCGGGGCGTCCGTCCTCCAACCGACCCTCACGGTGGTCGGTGTTTTCACCTTCATCGCCGGGGTCCTGTACCTGCCGTCTCTCGGGCCGACGCGAGTGGAAATGGTGCTGGCTCTCCTCTTGCTCGCAACTGTTGCGCTGTTGTGTACGGCCGTGGGGCAACTCGCCGCCGTTCTCGAACGGTTGGAGGCACGCGGCGACAAGCGCGCCTGACCAGGCGCGACACATTGCCGGGCGGCTTCGGTGGTTTTTCCGCCCTTGTCACCTAGTCGGCCGCCGGTACATTGCATAAATCCAGAAGAAGTGTGTAATTAAACGTCGTTTCGTAACTGATGGCAGGAGTGCGACGCGGCGGGGTTAGCGGAGACCGGGACGATGTCGATCACGAAGGAAGAGAAGTCTGGCCTCATCACGCAGTTCCGGCGGGACGACTCGGACACCGGGTCGCCGGAAGTGCAGGTCGCATTGCTCACGAAGCGGATCAACTCCCTCACCGAGCATATGCGGGCCCACAAGAAGGACTTCTCCAGCCGTCGCGGGCTGCTGAAGCTGGTCAGCCAACGCGCCGACCTGCTCAAGTACCTGCGCCAGACGGATCGCGAGCGCTACCTCGCGGTCATTGGGAAACTCGGTCTCCGCAAATAGCCCCCCGCCTTCGGCGGTTGTCACAAGTCTGCAAGTCACGAGTCCCAAGTCAACCGGGCCGACGAACGGTCATGCGCCTTGGGACTTGCGGACTTGTGACTTGCGACTTTTCCCGCTCGCGACCTGCCGGCTTAACGGAAAGGGTCACATCCGTGCCGGTCAATCATGCTCGTGTCGAATGTCAATTCGGCGGTAAAACTCTCACGCTCGAAACCGGGAAACTCGCGAAACAGGCGCACGGCGCCGTTCTCGTCACCTACGGGGAAACCTGTGTGCTGGTCGCGGTCGTCGAGGGGTCACCGATCCCCGGACGCGACTTCTTCCCCTTACAGGTGGAGTACCGCGAACGCACCTACGCCGCCGGCAAGTTCCCCGGCGGGTTCATCAAGCGCGAGACGCGCCCGAGTACTAAAGAAACGCTCACGTCACGTCTCATCGACCGCCCTTCTCGTCCTCTGTTCCCGACGAACTACTTCAACGAAGTGCAGATTCACTGCACCGTCGTCTCCTCAGACAAGGAGAACGACGGCGACATGCTCGCGCTCATCGGCACGTCGGCCGCGCTGCACGTCTCGCACATCCCCTTTCTGAAGCCGTACGGCGGTCTTCGTTTGGGTCGCGTCAATGGCCAACTCATCGTACTGCCGACCGCGACGCAGATGGAAGAGAGCGACCTCGACCTGATCGTGGCCGCGACCCGCGACGCGGTGTGCATGATCGAAGGGTTCGCACGCGAGATCCCCGAACAGGAGATGGGCGACGCGATCATGGAAGCGCACAAGCAGTGCGCCGTTCTGATCGACGCCATCGAGCGATTACGCACCGAAGCTGGGCAGGGGCCGAAGGTGCTTCCCCCCGCGACCCCGGACAACCCGCTCGCGGAGGAACTCTACAGCAAGTACGGCACGACCTACCGCGAGAAGTACCTCACTAAGGGCAAGAAGGAACGCAACGCGGCGCTCGACGCGATGAAGGACGAGATCAAGAAGGTGTACGTGCCCGAAGGCGAAACGAACCCGAAGTATACAAGTGCGCAAGTGTCCGGCGCTCTCAGCGTGGTGCGCGAGCGAATCTTCCGTGAGATCACCCTCGGTGGCACCCGCATCGACGGCCGCGCGCCGAAGGACTTGCGCCACATTTCGGGCGAGGTCGGCATCCTGCCGCGAACGCACGGCACCGCGGTCTTCCAGCGCGGCGAAACGCAGGCGCTCGTGGTTGTCACGCTCGGCACCGTCGGCGACGAGCAGAAGGTGGATGGCCTTCAAGATGAGTACTCGAAAAAGTTCATGCTCGACTACAACTTCCCGCCGTACTCGGTCGGTGAGTGCAAACCCATCCGCGCGCCGGGTCGCCGCGAGATCGGGCACGGAATGCTGGCGGAGCGCTCGCTGAAGGCCGTGATCCCGCCCCCCACGCGGTTCCCGTACACGATCAGGCTCGTGTCGGAAATCCTCGAATCGAACGGTTCGTCGAGCATGGCGAGCGTGTGCGGCGGAACCCTCGCGCTGATGGACGCGGGCGTGCCGATCAAACGACCGGTGGCCGGCATCTCGGTCGGTCTCGTGATGGAGAAGAATCACTTCACGCTGCTGACCGACATCCAGGGCGATGAGGATCACTACGGCGACATGGACTTCAAGGTCGCCGGCACGCAGAAAGGCGTGACGGGCATTCAACTCGACATCAAGGTGGACGGCGTCAACGAGGAGATCGTTCGCGGCGCTCTCGAACAAGCCAAAGAGGGCCGGCTGCAAATCCTCAAGGTGATGCTGAGTACGCTCTCGGCGCCGCGTAAGGACATCAGCTC
The DNA here is from genome assembly GCA_945905925.1 of Singulisphaera sp. GP187. Taxonomy (GTDB): domain Bacteria; phylum Planctomycetota; class Planctomycetia; order Gemmatales; family Gemmataceae; genus Gemmata. The sequence continues at coordinate 683 of CAMDQN010000136.1, read as the reverse complement.
GTTCGCGCCGCGGCTGATCCAGTTGAAGATTAACCCGGAGATGATCGGCAAGTTGATCGGCCCCGGTGGAAAGATGATCCGCGCGATTCAGGAAGAGACCGGCGCGAAGATCGACATCGAGGACGACGGCACGGTGTCGATCGCGTCGGCCAACGCGGAGAGCGTGGAAGCCGCCCGCCGCATGGTCGAGGGCTTGACCGCTGAGGTGAAAGTGGGAGCCGTGTACGACGGGAAGGTGATTTCGATCAAGGAGTTCGGGGCGTTCATCGAGATCGCACCGGGCCGCGACGGGCTGTGCCACGTGTCCGAACTCGACTCGGGGTTCGTGCAGCGGCCCGAGGACGTGGTGCAGATCGGCGACAAGGTTCAGGTGAAGGTGATCGCGATCGACGACCAGGGTCGTGTGAAACTGTCGCGCAAGGCGCTGCTTGCCCCTAGCGAGGGCGACGCGGGCGGTGGCGGTGGGGATCGTGGCGACCGGGGTGGGGATCGTGGCGACCGGGGTGGGGATCGTGGCGATCGGGGTGGTGAACGTGGCGACCGCGGAGGCGGTGGCGGGCGCGGTGGCCCTCGCGGTGGCGGCGGTGGGCGCGGCGGGCGACGCGATTGATACACGTTCTGGTTGGTGTTGTCTGTTTTGTCGTGGTGCAGGCGGCCCGCCTGGAGAACCGACGCAGGCGGGT
>CAMDQN010000135.1 GCA_945905925.1 Singulisphaera sp. GP187 | reverse complement strand
CGAAAGTGCCAGGTGTCCTTGAGAAATTTGGCTCTTCAAGTGCCGAGGAGTCCGAAATACCAACGGTGGCAAGTCGCTTCAAGACAAGGAGTTATTACAATCTGATAGAGTGCCAATCATCATCGCGCGCAAACCGTGTCGTACACCCGGAACGCACAGCGGCAACCTACGCTGATTGGTCCGTCGCGCGGCGGGCGATATAGTGAGTTTGGATAGCCCGCTCACGCCAAGGATTGTCGCGCGATGACCAAACACATTTTCGTTACCGGTGGTGTCGTTAGTTCCCTTGGAAAAGGTCTCACCTCGGCGTCGATCGGCCTCCTCCTCGAACGGCGGGGCTTCACAGTTCGCTTGCAAAAACTTGACCCATACTTGAACGTCGATCCGGGGACGATGAGTCCGTATCAACACGGCGAGGTGTACGTCCTCGACGACGGCACCGAGACCGACCTCGACCTCGGCCACTACGAGCGATTCACGCATGCTGTCCTCAACAAGGATTGCAACTACACCACGGGCAAGATTTACCTTTCGGTCATCGAGAAGGAGCGCCGCGGCGACTATCGCGGCAAGACGGTTCAGGTCATCCCGCACGTGACCGACGAGATCAAGAGTTGCATCCGCAAGGTGGCCGCGCCGGGCGTAGATGTGGTCATCACCGAGATCGGCGGTACCGTCGGCGACATCGAAGGCATGCCGTACTACGAGGCGATCCGCCAGTACGCGCTCGATGTGGGCAAGAACAACTGCCTCTTCGTTCACCTCACGCTCGTGCCTTATCTGAAAGCCGCCGGCGAACTGAAGACCAAGCCGACGCAGCGTAGCGTGCGCGACCTCCGCGAGATCGGCATCCAACCCGACGTGCTCATCTGCCGAACCGAACGAGAGATCCCGAATGACGAGTGCGAGAAGATCGCGCTGTTCTGTAACGTCGAGCGGAACGCGGTCATCGAGGAGAAGGATAAAGAGTTCAGCATCTACGAGGTGCCACTCTCCCTCGCGCAGAACAAACTCGACGAGTTGATCGTCGAGAAGCTCAGTCTCACGCAGGCGAAGCCGCTGGACATGAGCGACTGGCGCACGATGCTCGACCGGATGCGGGCGCCGGCGCACGAGGTCACGATCGGGTTCGTCGGCAAGTACGTGAAGCACCGCGACGCGTACAAGAGCGTGTACGAGTCGCTCGACCACGCCGGGATTGCTCACCACGCGAAGGTGCGGGTGGTCCGCATCGAGTCCGACAAGCTCGCGGACGAAGGCGCGCCGCAAGCACTCGCAAACGTGGACGGGTTGCTGATCCCCGGCGGGTTCGACAAACGCGGCATCGAGGGGAAGATTGAAGCTATCAAGTTCGCGCGCGAAACCGGCTTACCGTTCTTCGGCATCTGTCTCGGGCTTCAGTGCGCGACGATCGAGTTCGCGCGGCACATCGGCTTGGAGAACGCGAACAGCACCGAGTTCGACAAAGCCTCGCCTCACCCAGTGGTGTGCCTGCTGGAGGAGCAAGAGGGTATCACGAACCTCGGCGGCACGCAGCGGTTGGGCGCGTACCCGTGTCACCTGAAGCCGAACACCAAGGCGCGCGCCGCGTTCGGCGTGGACGTGATCAGCGAGCGGCACCGGCACCGCTACGAGGTGAACAACAAGTATCGTGAGCGGCTCCAAGCACGCGGCATGCTCTTCTCGGGGACTAGTCCCGACGGCGGGTTGGTGGAGGCAATCGAGTTGAAGGACCACCCGTGGTTCGTCGGCGTACAGTCGCACCCAGAGTTCCAGTCGAAGCCGACGAAACCGCACCCGTTGTTCCGCGACTTCATCGGCGCGAGTCTGGAACGCCGCTTGCGGAAGACTGTCGTAACGAGGTGAAAAAGCAGAAGCCAAAGAACCACGGAGCCTTACCCCGCTGTTCTTTGGCTTCTGCCATCTGACCTCTGCGCTTACTTCACCAGCTTCGCGATGTCTTCCTTGATCGCTTCGGCCCAGATCTTGTACCCGGCTTCGCTGAGGTGCAGCAGATCGGGCATGACCTTCTTTTCGAGACCGCCCTCGGCGTTGAGGAACTTCGCGCCGATGTCCTTGTAAAACACCTTCTTGTCATCCGCGAACTTCGAGATGATGTCGTTGATCGCCTTGAACTTCGGGCTGAGCTTTTCTTTCGGGGCGACGGTGTCTTCCTTGCCGATCCCGCCGGCCCGCGGGAACACACCGAGGAGCAGAATCTTCATATCGGGCTTCTGCTTCTGAAGTTCCGTGATGATGGCCTTGATGCCGCCGGCAACCTGCTCGGGCGTGTGCCCGTTGTTCGTGCCGATCATAATGACCGCGAGCTTCGGCTTGAGCGGGTCGATCTCCTTGCCCTCGGTGATGCGCCAGATCACGTGCCCGGTCTGATCGCCGCCGATGCCGAGGTTGACTGGCTTGAAGGTAGCGAAGTTGTCGGCCCACACCTTCTTGCCCGCGCCCTCCCAACCCTGCGTAATGGAGTCGCCGAGGAAGATCACGTCGCCTTCGCCCTTCTCCACTTTCTTGAGGAACTCTTTGTGCCGCGCGATGTCGCGGTTCATCGCCTTCGCGGCCGGGTTGTCTTTGGGTTCCTGCGCGCCGATCGGCGCAGCGATGCAGAGGGCCAGCACGAGGCCGGCGCTCATGAGACGACGAACAAGCATTGCGGTTCTCCGGTTGCGTTCAGGTTGGCGGTGGGAGGGTGACAGCGAGGCGGGTTGAACCTGAACACCGGTAGTATCGCGGTTCGCGACGCGCGCGGCAACAACTATCCCGGTGGGAACCGCGCTGCGGTCGCTTCGATCTCAATTGCGTGAACCGACCGGCCGCGAGAGTCGGTCCAGCCGGGGAAGAAGTCGCCGAACGCGTTCACTTCCAAGATGTAGTGCCGGCGAAACCCGCGCTCGAAGAGCAAGTCCACGCCCGCGATGGCGGAGTCGAATTGTTCAGCGGCTTCGGCGCAGTGGTCGAGCGCGTCGAGCCACTCGCGCGTTGGGATCGCGGCGCGGCACCTGTCGTAGTCGCCGCGGCGCCCGCCGAGGTGCAGATTCGTCATCGGGTGCGGGCTGAGTCGGAAGATGATCGCCACCGGCCTCCCGTACACGCACACCACGCGAACGTCGAAGTTCTGGCCGTCCACTTGCGCGATCGGAATGCCGCGCTGAACAATCGCGCCCTCGTCGAGGATGAACTGGATGGCTCGGTTCCATTCCGGGCGCTCGACCCGCCGGACGAGCCGCGAGTTGTAGAACGCGCCGCTGATTTCCGCCAGCGTCGTAACCCCGAACGCCGGTCGCTCGCTCGCGTTCGGATGAAGCACGACAATGCCGGTTGCGGACGAACCCGTGTTCAGCTTCACGTACGCGCACGGCCATTCACGGAAGATCGCGAGATCGTGGACGACCTCCGGCATATCCACCGGACTGGGCAACGTGTCCGGCACCGGCACACCGGCCGCGACGAGCTTTTCACAGGTCGCGGTCTTGTCGAACATCTCGGCGATTGCCAGCGGGCACGCGGTCGGCATCAGATGCGGCCGTGCGTCGAACGACTTCCGCAGCCCGCGGAGCACACGGTGGAACCCGCGGTACAGCAATCCCGGCCGTACGAGCAAGCCTTTCGGGAGTTCCAGCGAGCGCCAGTCGCGCGGAGGTTCGGAGGGGTCGGCGCGCGCACCGGCTTCGAGGAGGAGGCGCGTTGCGGTTTCGTCTTTGCCGGGCGATTCCATCCGCACGATCGCGGGCTTCTCGAACGCGCGAAGGTCATCGAGGTTCCCGTCGCGCGCGACCACCTCGGCCCACGGCACAACTTCCAAATCGGGTGTGACTGCGTGCGCGGCCCAGTACGCGATCAGTTCGGCGCGGTACGTTTCGCACCGCTTCGTGCCGGGGTTCGCGATCAGCACATAGCGCGATGCGGTCATTCGATGTCGCCCTGGCCGAACGTTTCCCACCGATCAGTCGTCGCGGACTGCTGGTGAATCAGCGTCGCCGCGACCCCGGTTTTGGTGAGCGCCGCGATGCCCTCGTCGGTGAGCCGATTCCAACCCAGGTCGAGATGCGTGAGGCTCTTCAGATCGGCACACGCGGCGAGTGCCTTCGCTCCTTCATCGGTGACTAACCCGTGTCGCAGATCGAGTAACTTGAGCCGCTTGAGCAGGCCCGATTTGATGATCTCCTCAATGCCCTCGTCGCCGAAATCCGCGAGCCGGAGTCGGAGGTGCGTCAAGTTGGTGAGGATCGGGGATCGGCAAATCGCGCGCAGGTGCGACAGCTTGATGTACGCGCCGTCGTCATCGCCTTCGTGCGAGTGCGGGTGGCAGTACAGTTCGCGGAGACCGGTGAGCGACACGTTCTTCGCCAACTTGTCGAGCGGGAAATTCCACCCGTGGTACAGGAGGAGCGTGTGCAGGCGGTGCATCGTGAACGAGGCGATTCGGTTCACCTCCTCACGAAAGTGCGCCATGATGTGCAGTACCTCGATGTCCGGCATCTGCTTGACGAAGTCCGCGATCAGCGTGCCCGGCATGTGGCAACTGTGCGGCCAGTCGTCGTCGTATTCGTAAGGCTCGCAGCCGCCGAACCGGAACACGCGAACGTGCTTGAGTTGCGGCCACCGAACGAGAACGTACTGGCCCGGGTCACCGTCTTCGACGTTGGCGGTATCCGGCCCGGCTTCGTAGTCTCCTTCTTCCTGGTAGTCGATCCCGTGAACGATGAGTTCTCGCACGAATCCGAGTTGCGGGGCTTTGATCACCTGTCGCGCGATGTCAACGGACAGCGAGCCAATCTCGACGCCCGTAATCATTCCGCGCGTGAACCGGTATGGAACCCAGCCCTCCGTAGGTGCCCACTCGTCGGTTGCACCGCCGATATCGGGGGTATCGGCCCAGTCCCCGAGCCATTCCTTCTTGTGCTTCTTCAGCAGCGCGGCTTCCTTCTTCTTGAGCGCGTCGCGTTCACTCTTGGGCCGCGATTCATCTTCGAGCGCGATCTGCGTTTGCATGAATTCACCGCGCGGGTCGCCCTGCTCCGCGAGGTAGTCCGCGAACGCACACCACCCCGCGAGATCGTGCGGGTTCGCGTGTAGCGTTGCCTCGAACGCTTCCGCGTCGGTCGCGCTCGTCTTGGGAGTCGTCTCGGTGTAGCCCTTCTTGGTCTTCTCCTTGACCAGCTTGTCGGCTTCGGCCTGCGCCGCGGCGGGGCTGGCGACGGTCTTCGTTTGGGTCTGACCGGCCGAGCCGACCTTCCCGAACGTGACAATGAACGCGCTGCCTTGTACATCGATGTTCCAGAACTTGTGGCTCTTCGCGTCGCTGAACTGAAACGTTCGCATCGGGCGGTTCTCCGTGGTACGTGGTTCGTCCGCAGTTACTCCCAGTCGCCTTCGCGCCCTTCGTCGTCAGGGTCGTACCGACCGCGGTAGTTGCGTACGTTCGCTTCGTGGGCGTCCAGTTCGCGACGGCTCGCCGTGGTTTTCGCCACCGCGTTCACGCCGGCACGCGTGAGCATGTTCAAGCCCGCTTGCGTGACCGCATTCCGCGACAGGTCGAGCCGGCGCAGTTCCTTCGTGGCGGCGCACTCGGCAAACGTCCGCGCGGCGTGGTCGGTCATGGTGCCGTTCCGCAGGTCGAGCCAGCCGAGCCGCTTCAGGATACCGGACGCGATGATCGCGGTCGCGCCGTCGTCGCCCATGTTCGAGAGCCGCAGTTGCAGGTGCGTGAGGCTCTTCAGCCACGGCGAGTTCACGAGCGCGCGAACCTGGGCGAACGGCAGGTAGTTCCAACCGGTGGAGTTCGGGTGAACCAACAAGTGCGTGAGGTTCGCGACCGCCGGGTTGCGCGCGACCACGTCGAGCGGGATCGGCGGGCCTTCGCCCCCGTCGCCGAGACCGACCACCCTAAGTACCTGGAGGTTTGTGAAGTTCGGCAGCGCGAACAGCGCGCTCGCGTCGTACCCTCTGCACAGTAGTTGCAGTTCTTCGACGCGGGTCATCTCGGTGACGAGATGTTCGAGACCCGGTGCGTGCATGCTGACATCGGTTTCGGCCGAGTCCGAATCGCCGCCGGATTCGCCGACCTGAAACGATTGCAGCGTCGCGAGCCACGGCGCGCCGAGTAACTCGAAGTACGGCTCATGTGCCGTCGCACCGGGAGGAAGCGGCACGCGGGGAGCGTGAGTCGTGTACGCCGAACGGTCGAGCGGCCCTTCGATTCGCAGTGCGCGGAGTGTGCGCGCGGCCGGGGCCACCGCGAGCGATTGCGCGAACTCGAACGTCAGGCACTCGGTTCGCAGTTCGGTGAGATACCCGCGTGCCCACCAGTGTTCGACCCGTGGGCGGAAATCGTCGCAGTCGAGTAGATGCGGGGCGAGTTCGCCGAGCCACTCGCGTTCGTGGATCGCGAGCAACTCCGCTTCGCGTGCTTTGAGGAGGTCGCGTTCGTCTCGGGTGCGCGAACTATCTTCGAGTGCGAGTTGCACTTGCATGAACTCGCCGCGCGGGTCGTCGTGGTCCGCGAGGAAGTCCGCGAACGCACACCAGCACGCAAGGTCGTCCGGGTTCGCGGCCAGTGAGTTCTCGAATGCTTCGCGCATGTGATCTCACTTCTAGCGGTAGCCATCGGGGATCCGTTCCAGCACGCCCGCGCCGAACACGTCATACAGCTTCAACCGGTTCAGGTGAACGTACCCGATGTGGCACCCGCACGTGTCGTTGGTGCAGAGGCGTTCTTGCAGGCACGCCTCGAAGTTAGCGTCGTAGATGTTGCCGATCGGTTCCTGGATGAAGTGACACCGGCGCACGGTGCCGTCGCCGTCCACGGAGATGACGCTGCTGCCCGCGCGGCACGGCTCGTCGCGGCTCGCGTGGTACGCGTTGTTCAGCGGGAACAAGTGGTCGATATTGGTGAGACGTTCGATCATCTCGGGGGTGTAGTAATCGCTCGAAGAACCCCTCCCCCCAACCCCCTCCCCCAAGAAGGGAGGGGGAGTTGGAGTCTGAAGACCCTCCCTTTTTAGGGGAGGGGTTGGGGAGGGGTTGCTTCCGCGTTTGAACGCGTTCACCCAGAGGTACACGTCTGGCGGCAACTCGCTCCGAAGTGCGTCGATCTCCGCGAGGTGCTCTTTCAATCCGACCACGCCCACGCTGAACCGCACGCCGCGCGCGACCAGTTCGCGACACTTTGCCAGAAAGCGTTCGCGGGTCGTTTCGGACGGGTGGAACGTACACCAGAGCGCTAGCTTCGCCCGGTCGCACGCTTCGACCCAATCGAGCTTGCACGAAATGTTGGTCTGAATCGCGGCCTTCGTCACGTGCGGCATCTGCGTGAGCGCCGCGAGCGCGTCTTGATACCACTTGCGAACCAGCGCTTCGCCCCACGGTGTGAACAGCACGCCGATGGTATCCGCAGTGCGCGTACTCACCCAGGCGACGAACCGCTCCAAGCATTCGCGGTCGTGCGTGAGCTGTGCGGCTGTTTCGGTGCGCTTCGCGAACGGGCAATAGTCGCACGCGTAGTTGCAACTCGACAGCGGGCCACGATAAAGAATCGAGAGACTCATTTCGTCTCGTACTCCGCCACGAGTGCGAGCACACGTTCCGAGAAGAACCAGGGGCCGATGACGTCGGATCGCTCCAGACCGAGCGCCGTGGGAACCCATCGGCCCGCGCCGAACGCGACCAGGCCCGCGTCCGCGAACGTGTGCAACTCCGGGAAGTCGTCGGCCGGTTCGGTGCCGAATCGCGCCGCGTAGTGTACCGTGTTCAATCCTTCGACGTCCAGGATCGACTGAAGCAAGTATCGTCGCTGTTGCTCGTCGCGGTCGAGCGCAAAACCGTGGTCGGCGGTGGCGAGTTCGTCCTGGGTGCGCGAAAGATAATCGGCAATGATTTCCTTCACGCTCTTCGGATGGACCGCGTAGTCGAGTGAGTAGTGCAGACCTCGTGTGTACGACCGCGCGCCGCACCCGAGGCCGATCATGCCGTCTTCCTGGCAACAGTAGCTCAAAGGCGGAAGGCGGAAGGCGGAAGGCGGAATCACAGAGGCGGCATCCGCTTTCCGCCTTCCGCCTTCCGCCTTCCGCCTTTGGAACATCCGCATCGACACCTGCTCGTAACCGGATGCGAGGAGCACGTTGCGCCCTTCGCGATAGCACGCGAGCCGCGTATCGTCCCATTCCTTGCGCGACCGGCCCAGCCCAGTCAGCGGCCGGACGTACAGCGGATACAGATAAAGCTCTTCCGGTTCGTGGCGTAGCGATTCACGGAGCGAGTACAGCCACGTCGCGACCGTCTGACCTGGAAGACCGTAGATCAGGTCGATGTTCACCGTGGGGAAGTCCGCGCCGGTGAGCAGTGACAACGCGGTGTCAACGTCCGCGCGCGACTGCGGGCGCCCGGAGTTCGCGGCCTCCGCTTCGAGGAACGACTGCACCCCGATGCTCACGCGATCCACGCCGCGCGACTTCAGCAGAGCCACCTTTCCCGGGGTGAGTGTATCGGGCGAAGTCTCCACGCCGACCGGGATTGCGCGAGCGTTCGCACCCATCACCTTTTCCGCGATGTCGAACACTTCAGCCAATTCGGTTTCGTTCAAGTACGTGGGCGTTCCGCCGCCGATCGCGAACCGGACGAAGCGCGCGTCGGGGATTACTTCGCGCACGGTTTCGGCCTGTCGGCGGAGCGCGTCGAGGTAGAACGCGACGAGGTTTTGCTTTGGGTTCGTGGTGGTGAACAGATTGCAGAACCCGCACCGCATCGTGCAGAACGGCACGTGAACATAGAGGAACAGCCCGGTTCGCGGTTCGTTCGACCACACCTCACTCAGGGAGCGCGGCGCGAACGGCCGGTACGCGGTCTTGTGCGGGTACGCGTACACGTAAGCGCGGTACGCGCTCCCTTGCAGAACCGGGTGCAACTCCGTCGCAGTCATTCCGATTCCAGTCGCTTCAAGTGGGACGTTCGATGAGTGGGTGGGAGCTTATCCGCTCAATGGTGGTTAACGCCGCCATCGTCGGAGTTCCCCGCGTCACAGGTTCCAGTCTACCCGACCCATCGCGGCCATCGCCACGTCAGGGGCTTTCAGTCGTGGTGCAGTCGGCCCGAAACGAGAACCCCCAACCGATACCGCGCTCTTGCCACGGTATCGGTTGGGGGTCTTGTTTCGGGCCGCGTTGGGCGGCAGTTAGGAGGAACTCGTTCCCCACGCCCTTCACGGTTAGCGCTGGTAGATCGGAAGGATGCCCTTCTCCAGTTGGAGCAGGCACAGGTTGACGCTCGTGGTGTAGACCGGCCCGATGTTGCCACCGAGACCGCCACCGCCAACTGTCCACGCCCCGCTGGTTTTGTCCTGGCTGCTCAGAATCTGCTCGAAGTAGCAGTCTTTGAACCGCGACCAACTGAGCCACTTGTCCTTGTCCTTCTGGTCGGGGAACATCTCGCCGTACTTCTCATCACCCAGCGCGTACATGGCCTGGCCGAAGTAGTATGCCTGGTACTCGTTGTGCGCCTGACGGGACTTCGCGAGGAATGTGGTCTCGTGGTCCTTGCAGTATTTTAGCCACCTCTTGGGCAGTTCGCTCTTGTACTGACCCGCACTGAACCCGCAGCAAATCGCCGCGGCCGTCAGCGGTGGGCGGCCCGCACCGCGCCCGGCGCCGCCGCCGTAGTTATAGATGATCCCGCCGTCAGTCGTCGTGCAGGCTTCGAGATAGTTGACCGCCTTGTCGATGTTTTCCTTCGGAACCGGGATGCCCGCGTTGCGGGCGGCGCGCAGCCCCTGTAGCGCGGTGATCGTCACCGAGCCTTCGTCGAAATTATTACCGTCGGCCGCGCTCACGTAGCCCCACCCGCCGATGTCCACTTCCTTCCCCTCGGGCTTCTTGTGCTTCTTGAGCGTCTGTCCCTTGCAGATGAATTCGACCGACTTCTTGAGCAACTTCTCAAGCTTCTCGCGCTGTTCCTTGTCCTCTTCCTCGCCATAGACACTGGCGAGGAACATGGTGCCGAAGCCCTGCCCGTACATGTACCGGGTCGATTCGGTTGGGTTGCGCACGTCGCCGATCATGCCGTTGGGCTGCTGGCGCGCGGGCGCGAGGAACCAGTCCACGGCCTTCTTCACCTGGTCCGAGTACTTGCCTTCCTTGAGAGTGCTGCCCTCCATCAGGAACGCCATCCCCGCGAGCGCCGTCATGGTGGTTGGGTACTGGCCCCCTTGAGCCTCCCAGTGACCATCCTGGGCTTGCGTTTTCTTCAAGTACTCCAGACCCTTCTCGATTGCCGTCTCGATCTCTTTCTTCTGATTTTTCTTGTCGTCGGCCGCCTGAGCTGGCTGGGGCACGGGAACGGCAACCACGCCGCCCACGACACACGCCGCGAGGGTCGCGAACAACCAGTTGCGGGGCATGAGAACTCTCCTATTAAGGTTCCGTCGACCGGTACGGTCTGCAAACGACCGGACGCGACGGACATGCAGGTTACAGACGAGTGGGGGGCGAAACGTTGACTTTGGTTGGGGGAGCCGGTGACCACCCAATGGGGTAAGGAAGGTTCGGCCCGACGCGGATCGCGCGGCTTCACCCGATGCCTACTGGACCCTCAAACCGATGATACCGCTCCGGTCGTCCCGACGCCACCCTTTCTCGTTCTTCGGTCTGTCTGTTTGGAAGCCCACTGCCGACCGCGATTCCACGACTCCTTCGCGACGTGGAGTTTCATGCTGGCCACACCCACTCACGCGCCGGACAGATGGTCACAGTCGGCGTGGGCAACCGACAACTCCGACAACCAGACGGTCGCGATGCAAACGGTGATGTTGAATTGAGACAGCACCGGAACGCGGAATGAAGAGAGACGGGTATCGCGAGCCAACAGTGGCTCACGCTACCCGCCCCTCTCGGTCCCAATGGGCTTCCTCGTCATCGCGTTCTAGGGGAGCTTGATGCCCCCAAGCACCTTGCGGAACGGAGCGCCCTGGAACGAGTTGAACGTCTCCATGCGCACTTTGAGGCGATTGTCCACCGACTCGACAGTCGGACCGGGAATGCCGCCGGTGACGCCTTGCTCGTAGTAGAAGGCCGCATTCGGGCGGAGCCGGGTGACGATCATTCCGTCGAGCGCCTTGCGCATCGCGACGAGCGGTTCCGGTTCGACCTTCTTGTCTGTCTTGTCCTTCGGTTGCAGGTCTATGTACAGCGTCTCGACGGCCCAAGTGTAGAGTTGCGCAACTTCTGGGTCGCCGACGGGCTTCTTCTCGTCGCTGGCGACAGCCTTAACCATTTCGAGCAGTCGCTTGGTCTCCTCAAGCGTGTAGCGCACACTTTCGAGTTTCTTCCGCGTGTCCTCGGACCACTTGGCGAGTTTGGCGGTCGATGCCTTCACCTTGTCGGCGTCGCCATAAGTCTTGGTGGTGAAGGCGTCGGCCAATTCCAGTTCGACAGCGTCGAGTTCAGCAACTGCGGTTTTGAGATCGGCCCCTTTCATCCCGGCGGCGTGGTCGAGGACGAGTCTCGCCAGTGCGAACGCGGCCGGACGGTACAGCGGGCGTCCCGGTCGCCCGACGTACCCCCGATCCTGGCGCTCGCTGGGATACTTCAGGTTGTGGTGGCACGAGTAGCAATCGAACGCGGCGAAATCGAGGCCATCGTTCTTGGCCTTCGCGTCGTCGGCCAGTTGGGCGCCGAGAACCGCTGTCGCCCCGAGGGTCGCGAGCGAAGACTCGGCAAACCGCCGGGCAACGGACGACTCGCCCTTCCGGTAGTGGTACAGAGTGAAGGCCTGCTCCGTTTTGTTCTTCTCGTCCTTCTCCGCGATGTCTGTGATGTACTTCATCTCATGCGCAAACCCCCAGTGCCGGGGTTGTTCGCGGGTGTAAGCGAGTAGGTCAAGCGGCGGAAGCGGCGGGTGCCCGGCGGCGAACATGTCGTGCGTGACGAACCGTCCCTCGGACTTGTTCCCGATGTGGCACGACGCGCACGTCTGGGTCGCGGTCGCCGCATCGCGCAGGTTGGTCAGCCCCCAATCGCGCTTGACAGCGGGCGGGAAACTGCGCCAGTCCACGACCTTAACCGCGGGCGGGTTGGACCCGTCTTCGCGCGACTCCTGGTGGACAGTCTGGTACATCTTGCCATGCCCGTGGCACATCTCGCAGCCTACGCCTTCCAGGCTGGAGAACGACGAGGTTTTGACGTCTAACACACCGTTGTTCAGTGTTCCCCCCTTCCAAGCGGACGGCGGCTCCTTTGAAAACGGCTGCCGCGTGCTGGAGTGGCACGCGAGGCAATCCTTGTCGGTGGCGACGCGGTAGTCCGGTGCCTTGTACTTCCGCAGTTTGTCTTCCATCCGCTGGGCGGTCGGGTTCGGTTTCTGGTTTGGCCCCTTCGCGGTTTCCGAGGTGAGCAGACTGCGGAACGCGGTGGAGTGCAGGTCGTGGGCGCTCCACACGATGTTTTCCGAAAGGCGGATGAAGTCAAACGCCATCGTATCTTGGTACTCATCGAGGCCAGGAGCCTTCCGATCGTTCACGGAGTGGCACTTCTTGCACTGAGAGGCACCGAGTAACGCGTAGTCCTTATTCCTCTGATCGTCAGTTGGACGCGGGAACGCATCCTTCTTCCCATCCTTCTGCGCGGCGGTAACCTGCGGTGACGTGGAGGCGATCACCAAACCCAGCATGAGGCCGGCGAACGCCGCTGCCAGCCCGATCGCGCGGCCGGCCCGCTTTGCGTGTTCCGTCGTCATCACTTCCCCTCCGGTATGCTCGTCGTCTTGTACAGTAACTCGAAGTTGTCTCGAATCGGATTCAGTTTGAGTCGATCAAACTTCACCGGGCTGTTCGTGCCGAAGGGAAATCGCAGTTCCTTCGCCACATTCGCCAGCGACTCGCGCCACGCGGAAACCGTACCGTCCTTGCCGCCGGCCGCGTGGTACATCGCCGCCGTCCCCAGGTAGTTCGCGGCCAGCGCGTCCCAATCGTGGTCGGCGAGTTGCTTCCGGTCGCCGGAAAGCGCGTTCTTCGCGAGTCGGTGTGCGATCTTCTCGGGTGTCCCCTTCGCGACCACGCCCGGACCGCGTTCCTCCTCGGCCTGCATCGCCGCGAGCCACCGGTCGAGTTCAACCACAGCTGCTTTTGCTTTCTTGACGATCTCGGCCGGTTCGGGCGCCCGCTTCGACTCCATCAACTTGCGAAGTTCCTCGACTGCGGGCAACGAGACCTCACGCAGTTCGGGCAAGATTACCCCAGGGAACGCGAGTCCGCAAGAGTTCGCCGCGACATTCACCGCAGCGTTCGACCACACGTCCCACCCCGGCACGCCGGCCGGTCGCGAAGTCGCGCTCTGGCTCCCGCGCAACTCCGGGTCGCCAATCGTCTGGTGGCACGCGTAGCAACTGTACCCGCTGAACTCCGGCCATGGCGTGATCTGGTCGTTCTTGACTGCTCGCGCCGCGCGCTCCGCGAGCAGGTTCGCCGCGGCGCGAAGCGTCGCCGCTTGCCCGACGACCCAGAGGCGCACCTCGAAGCTAAGCGCGTCGCTTTTTTCGGTCCAGTGCGTGCGGTAATCGGGTTGGTTGTGGAACCGAGCCGGTTCGAAGGCGAGTCGCGGGTGCCCGGCCGCGATGAAGTCGTGGTTCATATCGCGATCGCCGTCCCCGACGTGGCAACTCGCGCAGTTGAGCGCGCGGGCAACGAGGCTCTTCGTCGGCACGAACCCAAACTCGGTCCACTTCGACTGATTGCTGCGGGCTTTCCACGATGGGAGCGTGTGTTCCGAAATCCACTTGTCCGCGGGTCCATGACAGGCTCCACACCCGACACCTTCGGAGAGGATCTGATCTCGCGTTTCGGGTTCCTTCGCACTATCGACCGCGTGACATGTGAGGCACCGTTTGTCCTTGTGCGGTTCCTTGATGCCGAGCGCTTTACCCATCCGCACGGACACGGGGTTGAAGAGTACGCTGTACGCCTTCGCGTGCGGGTCACTCGTTTCGGCCGGGAAAGCCTCACGCGCCCAGGTAGTGTGCTCACTGCCGACCTTTCCGACCGCACCGCCACCGTGGCACGCGGACGCGGAACATGACGTACTCGCGCGCTGAGCGAACGGTTCCTTGAAGTCGGCCTTGTCAACGCCGTAAGGCTTGATGCGAGGGGCGGCGTCCAGGGGCGCGGTGAAGGTCGGGGGTTGATGGGACCGCGCTGCGGGGAGCAGGCAGGCAACTGCACCGGCGGCGAGTGCCACCGCGATCATTGGAACGGCACGCACGGTAAAACTCGCGGTTCGCGTCCGTCGCATCCATGCGGGGAAATCCGTTATTCGGTCACTTCTCGCGTAGCGCGTCGAACGCGTCCTTCACCCGCCCCCAGGACTCGTCGGGGCGTGCCCAATCCTGGGCGCGGAAGGCTCTCACGGCGGCGCGGTACTTGTCTTGGATCGGCTTCGGGGGCGTTCCGTGCGAGTATTCCCGCGCCACAAGACCATAAAACAACTGCGACGCGCTATCCCACTCCGGCACAAGCGGCGCACCCTTCGGGAACAGCGCCCACGATTCGCGTTGAACGTCCGGGCCGGACATCAGAACCAGCGCCTCTCGCTTGGTCTTCAACTGCTCGGCGGTGGTCTTAGCGACCTTCCCAGCGTTGTCGGCCTTCGGGGGCCGCGGCGTTTCCATCGCGCGAATCACATCCGCCAGGAGCGCCTTGTCACGCTTCGGGAACTCGATCCCGGGCGCGAAGGTCACGGGCCAGATCGTCTGCCACGGGGGCGAACCAAGCGGGCGCCCGCTGATTGGCGGCTTGGCCTCCGGCTCCGCACCGAGGTACGCGTCACTCCGGCGCCAGTCCGCACCGACCCCGACCTTTTCGCCCTCGGGCATGCGCAGGTTGTGGTGGCACGATGCACAGTTGAACTCGGCGAACTCGGGCCACGGCGTTACCGGATCGCTCGCCGAACGTGTCGCGCGGTCTGCGAGCAACCTGCACGCGGCTTCCGCGTGTGCCACGCGCCCGACATACCACACCTTCGCCTCGTTGTGCGTGATCGCCCGATTGGTAGTTAGCGAGCGGTTTTTCTCCTGCCAGTGCTGCGGGAGCCGGCGCTGGTACTCTGCGAAGTCGAACGCGAGGCGTGGGTGTCCGGCGGCGATCATGTCGTGGTTCATGTCCCGGACCGCGACGATCACTTTGCCCTCGCTGTCTTTCTCCGCCGGCGCTCCGACGTGGCACCCGGCGCATGCAAGCGCCCGTTCGCCGAGGTCATCTAGCGGCCTCATGCCAGTCTTCTCGTACACGTCCTTTCGATCGCCTTTCCAGGCGGTGTGCGGTTGAAGCCACTGCCCGGCATTCCCGTGGCACGCCTCGCAACTGACCCCTTGTTCGCGAAGCACGCGACTTCTCGCGTCAGGGATCAGGTCCGGGAGCGCGAGTGTCGGATTCGAATGGCACGCGAGGCACCGGACGTTGTCGGTAGCCTTCGTGCCGGGAGCGTACTTCGCCATGATCTCCGCAGCCGTCACCTTGAGCGTGCGCCGCGGGTTCTCGGTGAGTAGGCTGTACGCAGCCGTGTGCGGGTCAGCCGCAGCCCAGCAGCTCCCCGAACTCTGCCAGCAATCGTCTCCGCGTTCGCCGTTGAGTAACTTGCCCGCGGGCGCTCCATGACACGCGGCGGCGAGGCACCCGGACATCCCGACCGCGACGCGCCCGACCGCCGTCGGACCGTCTCTCCCCGGAAGTTCGTGTTTGGGGATGGTGATGGTTGGGAGTGTGGTGGCGTTCCGGGCCGCGAGCGCGACCGCAACACCAAAGATACCCGCAGCCAGCGTGACGAGAACTTTACGCGCACTGAACATCGTTGTCAGCCGGGAATGTGTGTTGGTGTTCGGGAAACCGCGGGGCCAGGCCATGCCCGTGGGCAAGTCACCATGTTCGGTGTTTTCGGGGCGAACGGCAAGCGCCGTTTAACGGGAACGGGCCGCACAGAGTCGCGATCATGGCGCGACCGG
>CAMDQN010000134.1 GCA_945905925.1 Singulisphaera sp. GP187 | reverse complement strand
TGTTGGCAAAGGCTCAACGCCAGGAAGGTTCCTTCGGAACCATGAAGCTCTCACCCATCGCCAAAAAGCTACGCGAACTCATCGGGGAGAAAGACGCGAACTCAGCCGAGGGCGGCTGAGTTACAAGTCCACAGCGCAAGCCCCTCTCGTTTAGTCGCAACCCCGGAATGGTGCGCGAAGGTCCGCGTACACTTCCGGGGTTGCGGCTAAACGAGTGCGTAGACAATCACTTCCCCCTTCCCCACTGATAGAATCCCTTCCAGTTCCTACTCCACGGAGACACCGCATGAAGTGGCGCATTGCGCTCGCGCTCGCTGCGTGCTTGGGGCTACTGCCCCCGCTCGCCGCGCGTACCGACGAGAAACCGAAAGCCGCGAAGGTCGAGGTGCCGTACCGCCTCACCGACACGAAACACCTCATGGTGCGCACCAAAATCAACGGTAAGGGACCATTCAACCTGATCGTAGACACCGGCGCACCGGCCGTGTTCATCACCAAGAACGTCGCGAAGAAAGCGAAAGCCGAAGCCGACGAAAAGGATTGGGTCAACTTCGACACGTTTGAACTCGAAGGCGGGCTGAAGGTCGAGAAGGCTCGCGGGCGCATCGAAGACCTCGTGCAACTCGACGGCATGAACGGAATGGGACTCGCCGGGGTCGAACTGCACGGCGTCATCGGCTACAACGTGCTAGCGAAGTACCGCATCGAGTACGACCTCACCAGCGACAAACTGGTGTTCGAGTCGCTCCCGAAGTTCGACCCGCCGCCGCTGATGCCGCTGGGCGGCAAAGGCGGCGAGGGCATTCAGTCGATGGGTCCGATGGTGAAGATGCTCACCGCGCTACTCGGCATCAAACCGAACTTTGAAACCGCGCCACGCGGTTTCACCGGCATCGAGTACGAAGAGAAAAACGGCAAGGTGTTCATCAAGACGGTGCTCGCGGGCAGCCCAGCGGAGAAGGCCGGTTTGAAGGTCGGCGACCACATCGCGAGCGTGAAGACGGACGCAATCGACTCCGGCAAAGACTTGAACCGGGCGCTCGCAAAAGCTGGGGTCGGCACCAGGTGGCGGTTCTACGTCACCCGCGGCGGCAAGGAAGAAGAAGTGGTCGTCGAACTCGGAAAGGGGCTGTAATCATGAAACGCGCATTCGGACTCTTCCTGTTCGCCGGGCTGCTCGCGTTCTCACCGGTCGCGCGCAGCGCGCCGCCCGAAAAGGAACCGCTGAAGCCGGACGACAAGCCGGTCGTGATTCCGTTCGAGTTGCTGAAGTCGCGCCACATGGCGATTCAGGTGAAGATCAACGACAAGGGCCCGTACCGCCTCATCTTCGACACCGGCGCGCCAACGAACCTCGTGAATAACAAGGTCGCGAAGGAAGCCGGTCTGACGGACAAGAACGACGCTGGCGGATTATCGCTGTTCGGCGCCGCACCGGCACCGAAAACCATCAAGAAGCTGGAAATCGGCAACCTGAAGCTCGAAGGGATGCCGACGATGGTGATGGACCACCCCACCGTTTCCGCGATTGCGGAAGTGGTCGGGCCGGTCGAGGGCATCATCGGGTTCCCGTTCTTCGCGCGATACAAGATGACCATCGACTACGAGAAGAAAGAGATGACACTCACGCCGAACGGCTACTCCCCCGGCGACGCGATGCAGGGCATGATGGACAAGCTCATGGGCGCGTCCGGTAAGCAGTCGGAACCGGCGGTAATCGCGCCCGCGGCGGTATGGGGCTTCGATGTGTCCCGCGACAAGGACAATGAGGACGCCGGCGTGACTGTGGGCAAGGTACTCGCGAAAAGCCCCGCGGCGCTCGGCGGGTTGAAGGAAGGCGACCGCTTACTCACGCTGGACGGCCGGTGGACAGACACCGTGAGCGACACGTTCCTGGCCGCGTCGCTCGTGAAGCCGGGCAAGGCAGTGACGCTCGTCGTGAAGCGCGACGGCAAGGAAGTGAAGCTCACTGTCACGCCCGGTAAGGGGCTGTAGGCTTCGTTTTTCAAAGTAGTAGGCACATTCCGTGTGCCGTCGCTGAACGAATTACTTGGGGTTCCTGAGTTGTGCAGCCACAGCACACGGATTGTGCCTACTACTTTGGAAGCCGACCCGTGCTGAACTGGCTCTCACGATGGCTCGGTGTCGGCAAGCCAAACTCGCCGCGCGCGATCGAAGAGCAAGCCAACGACCCAGAACCCGAACAACGAACTCGGGCCGCGGAGGTGCTCGCGACCGTGCCCGAACCGTGGGCCAGCGAACAACTCTTGAACCTTCTCAAAGATACGGTCGACATGGTGCGCTACGCGGCCCGCGAAGCGCTTGGCAAGCATGGCGTCGCCGCAGTCGATGTGCTCCTCAAGGCTCTTGACCACGCGGACCCGAAGGTCGCGGTGTACGCAGCCGAACGGCTCGGCGAGTTGAAAGCCCCGAGCGCGATACGTCCGTTGCTTCTCTCGCTGAAGTTCGGCGCGGTCGAAGTGCGGGGCGCGTCGATTCGCGCACTAATCCACTATGGCAGCGCCGCGCTAGCGGCGTTCGAACTAGTCCGCGCCGACCTGGATCCGTGGGCGCGGCTCCGCATCGAAAAAATCCTCAACACGATCCGGGGCACGCAACCGATTGCGAAAGCCCCGACAAATGTGCCGGCCGACAGCGTCGCAGCGGGCGATCTGGAAAAAGGCGGGTGACCCCGCGGCATCATTCCTTGCGAATGCGCGAGTCATTGGTGATGGTGTAGAGCGGCTTCGGCGGCTTCGCATCGCGATCCATCCACGTCGCCTCGAAGCCGCTCCGCGTCGCTTGCACCTCAACACGTCCAGGTGTCCCCTTCAACCCGAGATCGGCGGTCGCGGTCGCGTACTTCCCGTTCTTCTTTTGGTACGCGCGCTGAGCGTAATAGGCACGGTGCAGCGTGTCGCGAATGTTCCAGTCCGCGTCGGGCGAGAACTTCGCTTCACCCGGCTTTGCCGTGCTGTACTGGATATAGCCCCACCGCTCCGGGCGGTGCATGTCGATCACGCCCTGCGGCGACCACACCCAGTTGTGTTCGGGCCTCCCTTTCACCTTCTGATACTTCCCGTCCACGATGTCGATATCCCACTCAACACGCGAGAAGTTGATGCGCCACTGCTCGCCGTCTTTCGGCGGTATCTTGAGGGAGCCGAGTTCCGCGAGACTCTTCCACGGCCACTTGATTTCGAGCGTCCAGCCGGCGTCCTTGTCGCGTGCGTCGTTGAGTGTACCGTTTACCTTCACCGCGGTCTTCAGCCCGGTAATCTCCCACGCGTTCACGGCCTTCCCGCCGTCCTTGTACGGTTTCGTGAGCAGCAGATCCCACGTCGTGTTCAGCGCATTGAGTTCGAGTTCGCCGTAAAGGTGGTTGTCGCCGTCGGGGTCGAGGAACACTTCAAAGTCGGGGTCGTTGAAGATGACCGCGTCGTGATCCTTGAGGTTGGCCCATACGTGCGGCTCTTCCAGCTCCGCCGCGATGTAAAGCGCCTCGTCGTCCCAGAGCATCTTCGCGCGCGTGCGGAACCGCGGTTTGGGTTGCTTGTCGCCCTCGATGTCCACGAACGCGTCGGTCCACGGGGCCGCGTCCCACGCCGCGTCCTTGAGATCACCGTCGATGGTAACGGGCGCAGACGCGCGGTAACACACGTACCCCTTCGGGTGCGGGAACGGCGCCAGCATGTCGGCATCAGTCGGCGACGCGCCGAGCGCAACTGCGCCGAAACCAGCAGCAAGACCCAACAGTACTCGGCGCATGTCAGGAGTGCCCCATCTGAGATGCAATGTTTAGAGTTCGACCCGGAGGGACGATTCCCTCTATTCATGGTTCTTGAACAAGTCGAGAAAGCGGTCCTCGTACCGCTTGAACAGCCCCAGGCGGTCGAGTTCGCGCTTCAACTCGAACGCTTTGGTGCGGTCGGTTGCGGCGCGCGCAAACAGTTCCTCGATGCGATGCACTGACGACGGCGAAACCGGTTCGTCCGGGCCTTCGTAGCGGTATCCGATCCCTTCCTGTTCGTGCGCGCTCTCGACCTCGATCTCGTCAGCGCCAAAGTCGGTTACTACCTCGTCCTCATCGTCTTCATCCTCGTCTTCATCGTCCACTTCATCCTCAGCCTGACCGGACGGTACTCCGTACTGGTCTTCGACGCGCGAGAGAAGTTCGCCCAACTGGTCCTCCACGGCGCGAGCCTGCTCCGCGAGTTCCTCCAGGTCAACACCCACGTCGGTCAAGAGGGTGAAGGCTTCGAGGATCGTGAGCGACGCCTTCGGGAACGGCACCTGCGCGAACACTTGTGGCATCTCGCCGAGGAAGCAGGTTCCGCGTAGCCCGACTGCGGCAGCGACGCCGAGAAGAACGCCATTCAAGCCGCCGATGTTCCCCTCTTCGAGGATGGTGATGTCGAGCCGGCGCAGTTCCGCGACCCCGTCCTCATCGGTGGCTGCGCCGAATACCCGCGACGGGTGTTCGGGGCGCATGTCCGTCGCCATCGCCGCGAACGTGATCACCCGTTCGATGCCCAGTTCGCGCGCGTAGTCGATCACCTGCCGGCAGAACGGGAACTTGCCCACCGGCGGCTGGGCCTCTCCGAGGAACACGACGAGATCGTGGCGCTTCGCAGGATCGGTCCACACAAAAAAGCGGTTGCGCGGCCGACGCGCCGGTTGGATCACGCCGCCTTTCACTTCAACCTGCGACACGTCGAACAACTCGCCGCCCTCGAACTCGGCCACAGCGGTCATGCCGAGTTTGGCGAGCAGATACACGCCCGCGTTCAGTGCGACGTGGCCCATGCCCGGCCACACTGCCACGAACCACGGGTGGGTCAACTTCGGAATATCGGGCATGGTGTAGCAGCTCCGATTGTGACGCGTGCGCGTCTCCAAGTGAATGATACGCCGTTCGCGCACCGCGCGTGGACCCGCACCGCCGCGTTCCAATTAGACTCGCTTGCCGAAGCCCGCACAACCGAACTTCGGTTCCAGAGGCTTGACCGGCGCCCGCGTTCCCGGATGATCGTGAGTACGCATCTGAGTTAACCGCGTCTGGAGCAGGCGTTGTCCCACGATTCGAGCCTCGAACCGACACTCCGGGCTGTCGAACCAGCGATCCGGTTCGTGCCTGAGCGGCACCTCCGGCAAGTGCTCCAATACCTGACCGACCGCGGGCACGCATTGCCCGCACACGCTGGCCTGCCATACTGGTTCAGCCGCGCCGACCTAACCGACGCCGACGTACTCACCCGCGCGGCGATGGCCGGAACAGAACCGCGCCTACTGCTCGTCACCGACCCGAACGACCGCCTCATCGAGCACAAGCCTCGGGCCGAACAGTTGCGGGTCTACTGGCGAGTGCTGTTCCGCGCGGCCGTGATGGACGCGATCGACCAGCAGCTCGCGTCCGAGAAACTGAAACCGGAAACGTGTTCGGAACGGCTGAACGCGTTCGGCCCAGGCGCCGCGAGAGAGATCCGCTACGTACTGGAGAACGAACACTTCGCGTCGCCGGACGCCAGCGACATCGACCGCTACCGCGTATTCGCTGCAGTGTACCTGGACCTCGACCACTTCACGGGACACGCGGTGGAGGAATTCTTCCCCGCCCTGCCCAGCGGTCACGCCGTTCGTGATCTTCTGTCGGACGGAATCGCGGTGACCGAACTGGTGAAAGCCGCACGACCACAAGGGTCCGCGGACCCAGAACGCGATCCGCCCGCGGACGAGCTCTGGAGCAAGACCCTCGCCACCGCTCCCGTCGCTCTCGGCATCGCGGCGCCCGCGGCCGAGATCACCAAACGGCTCCAACGGGCGATCGACGCCGAACAAAATGGCAACCTGGTTCGCGCGGCGATTCTGCGCACGCAGGCAGCCGAGGCCACGCAGGGCGAAGCCCGCGAACAGGCCGTGACCGGCGCCCTTTCCGCGCTAGGACAGTTGGTGGACCGACTTGGCAAGGTGCTGGAATGGGACCACGAGACACGTCAGGAGTGGCGTCAGGCACTCGGGCCACTACTCCCGCTAGCGGCGGCCGGCATCTGGACGCGCGCGGCGCGCTGCCTCTACGAGATTCAGCGCATCCCCGCGGACCTAGCGCGCGAAGTCTACGCCGTCGATCTCCCGGAGGCGATCCGCACGCTCGGCCGGCGCCCGCTCCGCCGTCACCTGCCGTACGCACGCCCGGTCATGGTGCTAATGGCGTTCCATAAGGCACACAAACAACTGCTCCGCGCGGGCCTGGGGGAATTGGAACAGTTGCGTCTAGATCGCCTGATGTACCACGAGCGACATCGGCGCGAACACGGCATCCGGCACACGTTCACACCGATCATCGTCGGGGCGTTGACCGACGCGGGACTGGTGCCCACGAACCGCGTGGAAGAAGTCGCGCGCGACAAACTCACGGCGGAACTGCTCGACCGGGTGTGCGATCGCGGGTTCCTGAGGATCGGCAACCTGCGTGACGCGATTGCACGGAACCGACTCAAACTACCCGACCTCGCCGGCGTCGGTGAGTTCTTCACCGGCGACGGGCTGTTGCGCGCCGACCGGAACCTCTCCCACGCGCTCGACGGTGTGTACCGGCGCGGCGAGGTGTACCTACGGTGGATCCAGAAACTCAGTTCGGTGTTTTTCGGAACGCCCTGGGGCCGGTGGCTCACGCTCTATCTGCTGCTGCCGTTCGGCGGCGCGCTCTTCACGCTGATGGTGGTGGAGGAACTCCGACACCTGGGCGGAAAGGTGGCCGGGTTGGTAAGCAACTCGTTCGCTCCAAAGCCGCGACCGCAGTTCTCACCAGTCACTCCGGGAACTGCGCCCGGCAAACCCATCACGTCGGTAAAGTGGGAGTGGGAGTTTGACGAAGAGGAACTCGAATTCTTTGAGCATGAAGCAGCCACCCCGGCAGAATTCGACGAGGAAACGTTAGATTACGTGATCCGCGACATCGGGGAGCGGGCCGAGATCGCGGTCGGCGTGTTCCGGTCGTCCGCAGCCGACAAGAAACCGGCACACTGGGAGTTCGACGAGAAAACGCTCGAGTTCTACGAGGCACCGCACCACGGCCCGGACCTGATTACGTGGCCGTCGATCCTCGGCCTGGGGACGGTTCTCCTTTTCATGTTCCACGTGCCGCCGTTCCGGCGCGCGGTATTCGCGGCCTTGGCGTTCCTCTGGCGGGGAGTTCGCGGGGTGCTGTGGGACGTGCCCCACGCGGTCTGGCGGTCGCGGTCGCTGCGCGCGATCCGACTCAGCGGCACCACAAGGTTCCTGCACCGTCACATCTCTAGCCCGGCGTTCCTCACGCTTCTCGTGGTCGGGGTTCTCTTCATCTTCGGCGTTCCCGCTCGGTGGCTCCTGTGGTGGGGGCCGGCCTGGTTCGCGGCCCTGGTGCTGGCGTACAACCACCCCTACGGATGGCTATTCCAGGACCGGATCGCAGAGGCGCTGTCCGACTGGTGGCGGCTGGTGCGCGTGAACCTGATCCCCGGTCTGTTCGGCTCGATCATCGACGGCTTCCGCATGTTGGCGAACTGGGTGGAGCGTCAGTTGTATGCGGTAGACGAGTGGATGCGGTTCCGGGGCGGCGACTCGCAAGGCTCGCTCGCGATGAAAGCCGTGTTGGGTCTGGTTTGGTTCCCGATCGCGTACCTGACACGATTCGCGTTCTACCTCCTGTTGGAACCGCAGGTGAACCCGGTGAAGCACTTCCCGGTCGTCACGGTCGGGCACAAGGTTGTGTGGCCGACGCTCCCAGCACTCGCGGAGAGCATCGGGTGGGGGCCGGCGACGGTAATCATCAACGGGTGCCCCGGCATCTTCGGTTTCGTCGCGTGGGAATTGAAGGAGAACTGGCGGCTGTACCGGGCGAACCGCTCTCCGGTCCTGAAGCCGGTGATGTTGGGTTCACACGGCGAGTCGATGCGCGGGCTGTTGCGCCCGGGGTTCCACTCAGGTACGGTTCCGAGACTGCACCGCAAAGCGCGACACGCACTTGATAAAGGCGACCGCGCCGAGGCGGCGCGCCTACACCACGAACTGGATCACGCAGCCGAAGGAGTTCACCGGTTCGTCGAGCGCGAACTGCTCCCGCTGCTGGCCGGTAGCGCGAACTGGGGCGGTGTCGCGGTCGAGGTCGGCGCGGTCCATTTCGGCTGCCAGAGCGCCGAGGTCGAACTCGTCGCGCCGGCGCTGGGCCGCGACCCGTTCGTGATCACGTTCGAGAATGTCGGGGGCTTGATCGAAGCGAGCATCCAATTGCTGGGGTGGGCCAACCAACTCACCGAGGGCCAGCGCGGCGTCCTCACGTTCGCGCTCCGCGGCCTGCTCGACATGGGCGCGACCGCGCGATTCGGCAACCGTGAGCGGACCACCGAAGGAACCCCTGAGCATGGTTTCTCCGCGCTCGACCGGCGCGTGACCTGGGCAGAGTGGGCCGACCTTTGGGGGCCGCTGCCCAATGTTCCCGTCATTCCGGCTTCCGCGCAAGGGTAAGCCTACTAGAATCTACCGTACCGCTTGCGACACCCCCTCGGGACTCATCCGATGCCGTCCGACTCGATCGCCGGGTTCCTCGATCACGCGAAGTCGACCCGCGTGCTGTTCCCCGAACAGGTGGAACAACTCATCCGCCAACCGGACGTTCCGCAGTCAGACCTCACCGCACTCTGTTCGTACCTCCTCGAAAAAGGCGTCCTTACGCGATTCCAGGCGGACGCGATCCGCGAAGGCCGAGGGCAGGATTTGAGCTTTGGCAGTTACCCTGTGATCGACGAAATCGGCCCGTGCTTCGGCGGGATCGCGTATCGCGCGCTCCACCCGTCGCTACGCACCCCTGTCGTCCTGCGCCGGTTCAGCGCCGACGCATTCATTCCCACCGATACGGCGTCGGACATGGTGAACCGGGCGCGCGGTTTTGGTATGCTCCCGCACCCGAACCTGTTGCCGCTTCTTGACGCAGGTGTTTTCCAGGGACAGGCATACGCGGTCCTCGATCAGCCGGCAGACGCTTCGGACCTCGGCTCGCTGCTGAAGGAAGTGGGCGGGGCGATGCCCGCGTTCCTCGCGGCGGAGTACGGCTGGGCCATCGCCTCGGCTTTGCGCGCGATCCACGAGCGTGGCGGCTGGCACGGCGAAGTGCGCCCTGGGTTGCTCCTCGTCGGGCCCCTCTCGATCAAGACCAACGCCGACGGGACCACGAGTCGCCGACCGGCACCGAACGCAACCGTGCGGTTGAGCGAAACCGGGCTGATCCCGATTCGTCCCCCCGCGTCCGTGAACGCGCCTGGCGCCGACGTGCTGGCGTACCTGCCGCCGGAGCGATTGGACACGAACGTCTACGACCCGCGTGGCGACATCTACGGACTCGGTGCGTCGCTGTACCAGTTGCTAGCCGGTCGGCCCCCACACGTCGCGGCCACACCGGAGGAGTTGCTGAAGAAAGTCCGTACGTCCGCCCCCGCGATGCTCTCAGCGGTACGGCCCGATGTGCCCGCCGACCTCGCCGCGTTCATCACGCGGATGATCGCGGTGCGCCCGGAAGACCGGCCCCAGACTGCGATTGAAGTTCAAAACTCGCTGGCCCGGTTCTGCCGACCGGGCGTTCTCCCCGCGGTCCCAACGCCAGGAATCCCAATGGCGATGCCGGTGTCGGCGGTGACCGCCGCCCCCATGCCGTATGCCAGCCCGCCGGTGGCGCACGCGGTCCCGGTCGCGGTGTCCGTTGAGCCTCCCGAACCGGACGGCTGGGGGGTGAACCCCAACGCCTTCGCCGACGCACAAGACGAGTCGGCGGCAGACACCCGGCAGACCCGGCGCCGCGGGCTTACCAACAAGGAAAAGAGCCGCTCGAAGATATGGATCGCGGTCGGGCTGTGTCTGCACCTCTCGGCTGTGGGGCTACTGGTCGCGTGGGGCGTCGGAGTCTTCGACGCCCCCCCGGAAACCGTGCCCACGAAACCGGACAAGCCCACAGGCCCGAATCAGAAACAGCCCCGCGGAAAGTCCAGTTAACACATGACGCCGTGCATCGCGCAAGTAAGCACGCTCGCCGGGTCGTTCGCGGACGACATGGTAGCTTACCCGGCCGGCAATTGCGCGGCCGTCGAGGTTTGGCTGACGAAACTGGAACAACACCTCGAGACCGTCTCGCCCCACGACACCCGCATCGCGATCGAGGACCGCGGGCTTGCGCTCGTCGCCGCCGCGTATCAAGGCGGGTTACTTCTGTCGCAGGGTGAGCAGCGCAAGTCCCATTTCGACCACTTCAAGCGACGGCTCACGCTGTGCCAGCAGTTCGGAATCCCGACGCTGGTAATCGCCGCCGACCCGACAACGAGTGACCCACAGGCGTTCGGGCGCGCGGTCGTCTCGCTGACGCAAGCGGCGCAGTGGGCCGCCGGGTTCGGGGTGCGTCTCGCTCTGGAGTTCCGAGCCGAAGCATTCTGCTCGTGCCTCGATACGGCGCTGTCACTCGTCGAGCAGTGCGGCGAGCCGAACGCGGGCGTGTGTCTGGACGTATTCCACTACTACAAGGGACCAAGCAAGTCCGAAGACCTGGACCGGTTGACCGCGGGGAACCTGTTTCACGTTCAGGTGTGCGACGTGGCGGGAGTGCCTCGCGAATTGATGACGGACGGCGACCGCGTGATGCCCGGCGACGGCGACTTTCGCCTCGACGCGATCGTGCGCCGACTGAAGGAGATCGGGTACGCGGGGTGCTTGTCGCTCGAACTGATGAACCCGGTGCTGTGGTCGTTGAAGGCGACCCAGGTGACAGAACTGGGAATGACCGCACTGGCGCGTCTGCTCGCGTGATGAAACCGAAAACCCTGGCGTCACCTTGTCGCTTTCGCGCCTCGGTGCTAACATTCGGAGACATAACGCCCTCGTTGGCGCGTCACCCGGGAGAGGTGGCTGAGTGGTCGAAAGCACCGCTTTGCTAAAGCGGCGCACGGGTAAAACTGTGCCGCGGGTTCGAATCCCGCCCTCTCCGCTCCGATGGTCTTCAGCAGTCCTCGATTGTCCTCAAACCCCTGAGAAATCAGGGGTTTTAGCGTTCCCGGCGGGTCGTCTTCCACGCCCTCATTTTCCTCAGTCATCCTCAAACGTCCTTGCCCGCAACCGCCCTCTGCTGCTCCCGTTGCTGCGCGCTGCTGCTCCCGGTGCTGCTCCCGAACGGTATCGTTTTGGTCGGTTCCGGTCAGGCGCAACGCGGCCGGGTCCGTCGTCGGCGGGGTCGGTTGGGGGAGTTTGTTCACGACGGCCCCCAGATCGAACAGCCGGGTCCGGGCGTACCGCCCGGCGGTCAGGCGCGGGTCGGAGTGGCGCGCCAGGGTCATCGCCTGTTTCAGATCGGCACCGGTTCGAAGCACGTTCGAGATGTAGCAGTTCCGCAGCGCGTGGAAGTCGCGCACCTCGTCCCCTTCCGGCCCGTCGATCCGAACCGGGATTCCCGCCGCGTCGAGGTCGAGTTTCAGCATGTCGGCGGAACGGTCGGCCCACGTCCCCGGCCAGAGCGGTTCCTTCGCCGGCTTGCCCTTCAGGTAGTCGCGCAACTCAACCACCAGTTCCGCGGCGAGCGGTTGTACGGCGGGTTTCCGGTTCTTCGTGAACCCCGCAGGCAGAACCGCGGCCGGGGTGGGCGCGTCGAGGTCGAAGAACGCGGGCACCAGGGCGGCCAGTTCCGCGGCCCGGAACCCGGTGCCCAGCGCCACCCGGTACACCATCCGCCGGGCCGGGCCGGTCAGGTAGCGGAAGGGGACGGCGCTGTCCCCGGCCGCGGCGAGCAGCTTCCCGATTTCCTCCGGGGTGAACTCTCCGCGGCGGCGGCGCGTGTCGAGCTTCGCGTTTCCCGCCTTCAGCCGGGCGAACGGGTCGCGCTCGGTGCGCCCGTTCGCTACCATCCAGCGCACGAACTGGCGAACCGCTTGGAGCCAGTCGTTCGCGGTCTGGATGCTCCGCCCGTCCTCGACGCGGAGTTTGTGCAGGAAGGTTTCGAGGCGGTCGGCCGACAGGTCGGGCGGCATCAGGAACGCGCACCCGTCGAACGCGGCCCGGACGCGGGCGAGCTTCAACGTGACGTATTCGTCCCCGCGCCCGCTCGCTTCCAGTGATTTTTTCCAGTCGTCGAGGTGCGCCGACAGCGGGCGCTTGCGCTGGTCGGCGAACGGGTCGCGAACACCGGCCTTTTCGTTCTCGATCTTCTTGAGCAGGTTGGCGAGCATGACGGCGGCGGCTTCGCGGTTCGGGCTGAACCGGACGCGCTTGCGTTCGCCGTTCGGGTATCGCACGTCTGCGGCCCACTTCGCAGCGGGCTTCAGGTAGTGCGTACCGTCTTCGGAAAGCGGGTAGAACGCGGAGCGCCCCCGCTCCCGGATGTGGACGTGCGGTTTGCCGTCCTTGTCCACGATGTCGGGCAGCGGCGGCAGCGGATACGGGCGGGTCGGCTTGAAGAGAGTCGCCATGTGATGAGTACCTTTCTGGGAAGAAAGCCACCGCCGACCGCCCCGCGCTTCCCAGTCGCGGAGTCGGCCGAACGGCAGGCCAAAGGCGAGAGCAGTATACCCGACGCCACGGGGCGCGCCAGTGTCGGGAACGAATCAGCCCGCGGGGGCGAACAGGCGCGGCAGGTCGAGACGGGCGTCGGGGCGGATCCGGTCCCAGCGCTCGTCGCCCTCGGCGGCCAGCAGCCACACGTCCGGCGGGATCGGGGCGCACGGATCGAGCAGCTTCGCGGCGGCGGTCTTGCGGTCGGTGCCGCACCCGTACCAGCCTCGACCGGTCAGCCCGGCCCGGATGCCGGTGTGAAGCACGCGGAGCAGGGGCAGCAGGTCCGCGGGCGGGTCGAGGTCGAACGCCAGCGCCCCGCCCTCGACGGTCGGGCGGAACTCCGCGACCAGGGCGAGCAACCCCGCCGCGGTGGTCGGAATCGTTGCGGTCGTCGCCACGGTCAATCCCTCCGTTCGTGCGGTCGGTCGTCGCTCACGAACCGGCGGCGGGGGCGCGGTTGGTCACTCTGGTCATGGTGGTCACCGTGACCGCCCATTGCAGGCTGTAGGGGGTTAGCGCCTTCCTCCGCGTGCGCCCCGCGTGCGCTCTCCCCCTCCGCGTGCAATGTCTGGTCACTGTGACCAGGGTGACCAGAGTGACCGCCGGGGGCGGGTTCGTCGTCGCGGTCGGGGTCGGAGTCGCGCCGGATTCGGATACCGGTGTAGAAGTGCAACCGGCCTTCGGACGTGCGCGGCCGGGTCTTGTCGATGCTCGACACGGCGGCCCGGAGATCGCGACCGAACGTCCCTTCCGTGCCCGGTTCCTTGCGGCCGTGCGCGTCGCACCACGAGCGCCATTCGCGGTACAAGTCGGAAACCTCGACGCGCTCGCCCGGTGCCACGCGGCAGCGCTCCCGCACGAACGCGCCGACCGGCGAAGAAAGGTCTTCCATGTCCTCGACCAGCCGCGCCGCGCTGGTCGGCTGAAGGAACCGCCCGCGGTCCCGCAACCGTCGCCAGCCCTCGACGGCCCAGAGCAGGATGCCGGGCAGTTCGCCCCGCAACCGGTCGAACAGTCGCGGGTCTTCCTTGCCGTACCACGAGCGCGTCAGGCGGAGCAGGATGAGCCGACCGGCCAGCGCGCCGGATGCGTCACCCAACCGGGGCAGTTCGTTGGAGAGGATGACGAACCGGGCGTTCAACTTTACCGTCAGCGGGTCGCGGTGCTTCCGGTCGATGGTCAGCGCGTCTTCCCCGCTGATGCTCAGAAGCCGTTCGGTGATGACGGCGGAGTCCGACCGGCCCGACAACCGGGCGTCGGACACCAGCGCGACCGACTTCCCGAGCAGGGGCGACAGTCCGAAGTTGGTGGCGAGACTGCCGAGCGTCGGCCCGGCCACGTTCGCGGGTCCGACCAGTTCGCGAAGCACGCGGGCGATGGTCCCCTTCCCGCCGCGCCGCGGTCCCAACAGGAACAGAATCTTTTGCTGGCGGGTGTCGTGCGTGAGCAAATAGCCGAACCACTGCCGTAGCGCCTCGATGCTCTCCGGGTCGTCGGGCCAAAGTTCGGTGAGGAACCGCAACCACTCCCGCGGCTCGGGCGCGGCGGGATCGAACCCGAACGGCGCGACGGTGGGCGTGAAGAACGACGGCGACGGCGGGAGCAGGCACCCGGCCCGGCCGGCCGCCAGGGCGTCGAGGTCGAGGATACCGTTTCGGGTCGGCAGCAACCCGGCCGGGTCGGGACCGGTCGCGCCGTCGATCCACGCGGGCGCGTCGGTCGATGCCGGCAGCAGGCACAGCCCGCGGAGCGCCTGAAGAACGTCGCCGATCATCCGCGACGTGACCGGCCGCACACGGGGCGGGCCTTTCTTCTCGTCGCCTTCGTCCTCGTGCGCGGCAACCGCGGCGGCGTTCAGCCTCACGAACTCGTCGCGGACGTGCTGCGTCAACCGGGCGCGCTGGTCGTCGTCGGGAACGGGCCGATACGCGCCGCAGTCGTACCGGTGGAACTCACCGCGCCAGAACCGGAGCAGCGGCGGCGAACCGGCCGGGGTGGTGCCGTCGAGGAACCCGGCGGCCAGCCGGTGCGGGTTGTCCGGCCCATCGTTCGGCCCATCGGCGGGAGCGCGTTCGCCCGAACCGGCCGGGGGCTTGTCGGGCGGATCGACCACGACGGAACTCGCCATAAGATGTTCGCGCAACTCCGCGCCGCGCTGGTCCCACGGCACCGCGGCGCGGGCGTCGGCCGTCAGCCAGTCGCGCACGTCCTTCGCGGGTTCGGGCGGCATCGTCCGGCGCACGGCGCGGCGGAGCTTCGCGGCCAGCCCGCGCCCGACCGCGACCGCGCCGTCCAGACCCGGCCAGCCGGTCACGCGCTGGTCGTGCTCACCCAGGATGACGATTTCACGAACGGGGTCCAAGTCGCGGAGCAGATCGGCGAGCAGCGCAACCCCGCCGGTGTTCGACGGGCGGCCGACCGCGGACAACCCCGCGGCGAACAGCGCGGCCGCGTCGGTCGGTCCCTCGACCACGAACACCGGGCCGGGCCGGTCGCGCCAGCCGGTCGGCAGCGTCAGCCCGCGCTTGCTGCCGTGCATCGCCTTCTTGCTGCCGTCCTTGAACCGCCGGTTCAGTCCGACGACGTGCGCGGCCGCGTCGAACTCCGCGAACGTGAAGCACGCGCCGCCGGAATCGTCCGGGTTGAACCCGAGCAGGGGGAGCGCGTCGAGGGCGTCGGCAGGAAGCCCCAGCTTCGCGGCCAGCTTCCCGCGGCGGTCGGCGTCGAGGTTCGCGGCGAACGTCGCGGCGAGCGCGGGCCAGTCCTTCGGCGGGGCGGGCGTGCGCTGCTTGCCGATAAACGGGCGCGGGTCCGGGGGCCGGTCGGTGAGCGGGTGCAACCAGCCGGCGTCACCGCAGCGCTTCGGGCTTTCGGTGCGGGTACAGATGGCGGCGGAACCGTTCGGCGCGACAAGGCACCAATCGGGTTTCTTGCAAACCGGGCACGGGTTCGATGCGCTCACGGGGCGCATCTTCTCCCGCGCTCCGGGGTCGTTCTTCGGCACGGTGTTTCTCCGGGGTGTGGTTAGAGGTCCGCGAACGGGTCGGCCGGGTCAGCGACCGCGGGACCGGGGTCGGGTAGTTCGGGATTGGCGATGAGCCACGCGACCGCGGCGGAGCGGTCGCGGATCGTCCACACGTCGAGGGTGCGAGCGTGCGCTTCCCGGCGGCGGGATTTGTCGCGACCGGTCGAGGTGATCAGACCGCAGTCGGCCGACAGCGCCCGCACCGCGGCACCGACTACCCGCGGGTCGATGCCGGGCGGGATCGGCACCAGGGCGCGCACCGCGTCGGACGTGTCCGGCCCGGTGTCGAGCAGGTAGCGGAGAAAGGCGCGCTGGATGCGGCGCACCAAAACGGCGCGGTGGGCGCGGAGCAGGGATAGCGCATCGTCGCGAAG
This sequence comes from Singulisphaera sp. GP187, assembly GCA_945905925.1. Taxonomy (GTDB): domain Bacteria; phylum Planctomycetota; class Planctomycetia; order Gemmatales; family Gemmataceae; genus Gemmata. The sequence continues at coordinate 544 of CAMDQN010000134.1, read as the reverse complement.
CGCCTCCCCATCCGGCCTATCGGTTGTTACAATTTCCATTGGTAATTCCTATCGCAACGGGTCGGGGATGCTTGGCGGCACCCGGCCCGTTGTGCGTTTGTGGTGTGAGGGGTCGGTTACTTGGCGGCGGCGCGACGGCGGAGCGCGTCCCAGACGGACGGCCACGTTTCCGCGTCGAACAGGTCACCAGACGGGGCGCGGTTCGACAGCCACGCCAGCACTTCGGCGCGGTGCCACTTCCACCCGGCGAAGCGGATCGGCTTCGGACCGACCGCACCGGTTTCGCGGAGCCGGTCGAACGTACTCACGCCCACGTCGAGGAGTGCGGCGAACGTGTCCCGCGTGAGCAGTTCGGGCGCGGGGGCCAGCCGGTCGCGGAGCAGTTTCAGCAGCGCGTCGAGGTCCGCGGCCGAGGCCGGGGCGGTGTTCGGTTCAGACACGCGACACCTCCCGCCGGTCGGTCGGCGCGGGCAGGATGTCGGCGGTTGTGATGTGAAGGCGGAGTTTGAGAGCCAGGCGGAGCAGGCGTCGGAGCAGGCGCGCC
>CAMDQN010000133.1 GCA_945905925.1 Singulisphaera sp. GP187 | reverse complement strand
CAACCGAGGGACTGGGGTAGAAATCACGAAATATCATCGACGAGACGAGATAAACCGCTTGAACGCCAAGAAGACGGGGGTAACACGATTTTGCGATCCGCACCAACACCTACGATTCCAGCCACGCCCGGAACGCGCAAGAACCTCGCTTTCTATGGCTCCCCCTTGCAACTCGCCCGGTTGTGAGCGACAATCACATCTCCTACCACGCTTTCCGCTGAAGTTTACCTGCGCCTACCACACACCCGTCGAGGGTCTCATCAATGCCGAAGTACATCCGTCCGTGGGCGGTTCTGTTCGCCGTCATTGCAAGCGTCTCGGGGGGCTTATGCCCCACGCTCGCCAAAGGTGCCGAAGTCAACCCCGCCGATGTGAAGACCGTCGCCGTCCACCCCGCGAAGGTGGCGCTCGTCGGCTCCGACGACGCGACACAACTCGTCGTCACCGGCACGCTCGGTGACGGGCGGTTGGTGGACCTCACCCCGGACGCGAAGTACACCGTCGCGGACGGCAAATCGGCTGCGGTACTCACCGGTGGACGCGTGGTTCCGCGTGCGGACGGCACCTCAGAAGTCATCGTCACATTTGGCACGCACACGGCTCGCGTGCCGCTCGGCGTGAAGAGTATGGGCGAGAACCTGCCGCTCAACTTCACGAATCAGGTGGTGCCGATCTTCACGAAGCTCGGCTGCAACAGCGGCGGCTGTCACGGGAAGCTCGCGGGTCAGAACGGCTTCCGCCTCTCGCTGCTCGGCTTCGAGCCAGACCTCGACTTCATGACACTTGTGAAGGAAGGTCGCGGTCGCCGACTGTTCCCCGCGAACCCAGACGCGAGCCTCTTCCTGATGAAAGCCACCGGTCGCTCGCCGCACGGCGGCGGCAAGAAGATGGACCCCGACTCGGACGAGTACAAGCTCGTTCGCCGGTGGATCGCCGCCGGTTCACCGTGGGGCGGCGAGAAAGACCCGACCGTCACGAAGATCAGCGTGTTCCCCGAACACCGCGTCCTCAACCGCCAGAGCAAGCAACAGTTCGCGGTGTACGCTCATTACTCCGACGGCAAAGTCGAAGACATCACGCGCCGCGCACAGTACGAGAGCAACGACCCCGAAATCGCTACCGTCGAAGAACGCGGGTTGGTTCGCACGCTCGGCATGAGCGGGGAAGCCGCGGTGATGGCCCGGTTCCAGGGCATGGTCGCGGTGTTCCGCGCCACGGTTCCGCTCGGCGTCAAGACGCCCGAATGGACCTTCGCGGAAAAGACCGTGGTGGACAAGTTCACCGCGAAGAAGTGGAAAGAACTCGGTCTCGTACCGTCCGAACTGTGCAGCGACGAGCAGTACGTACGCCGTGTGTCGCTCGACATCACCGGGACGCTGCCCACGCCGAAGCAGGTCACGGAGTTCGTTGCTGACACCGACGCCGCAAAGCGCGACAAGTTGGTGGACAAGCTGCTCGACACGCCAGAGTACGCGTATTTCTTCGCAAACAAGTGGGCCGACATCCTTCGCGTGAAGCGCCGGCAGCAACCGGACCGCGCCGCGGGCACGTTCGCGTTCCACGAATGGATTCGCCAGCAGATCGCAAATGACACGCCATACAGCGACTTCGCGCGGTCGATCATCGCATCGAGCGGCGACGAGCGCAAATCCCCCGCGACCGTGTGGTACAAGGAAATCGACAAGGCCGAGCAATTCGTGGACGACGTGAGCCAGGTCTTCTTGGGCCAGCGAATGGCGTGCGCGAACTGCCACCACCACCCCTACGAGAAGTGGTCGCAAGATGACTACTGGGGCCTGGCCGCGTTCTACGGTCGCGTCGGGCGCAAGGAAGTTCGGCTGCCGAACACGAACCCGAACGCGCAAGACAACCGCTTGCAGGTGGTGTTCGTCCGCACGATCGGAAGCGTGACCAACAAGCGGACGCAGAAGCCGGCCGAGACGAAGGCGCTCGACGCGGACCCGATGACGGTTTCGACCGACGAAGACCCGCGCCAGAAACTCGTGGACTGGATGACCGATGCGAAGAACCCGTTCTTCGCGAAGACGGTGGCGAACCGCTACTGGGCGCACTTCTTCGGTCGCGGGATCGTGGACCCGCTCGACGACATGCGGATCACGAACCCGCCGTCGAACCCCGAACTGCTCGACGCGCTCGCGAAGAACCTCACCGACAACAAGTACAGTCTGAAAGAACTGATCAAGACGATCTGCAAGAGCCGCACGTATCAACTGAGCAGCGCGCCGAACGACTTCAACAAGCACGACAAGCAGGCCTACGCCCGCTATTACCCGAAGCGACTGCAAGCGGAAGTGCTGCTCGACGCGCTGTGCCAGGTAACGGACAGCCCTTCGCGGTTCAACGGTCTGCCGACGGACAAGAATGCCCCGAACCGGGCGATCATGCTGCCGGACGAATCGTTCGCGTCGTACTTCCTGGACGTGAACGGTCGGCCGCAGCGCATCTCGGCGTGCGAGTGCGAGCGCGTCAGCGAAGCGAACCTCGCGGCCGTGCTACACATGCTGAACAGCGACGAAGTACAGGGCAAGATTAGCCGCGCGAGCGGTCGCGCCGACACGCTCTCCAAAGCGGACGACAAGCGCTCCGACGAAGAGAAGGTGACGGAGTTGTTCCTGTGGGTGTTCTCGCGCAAGCCAACGAAGGACGACGTGGCCGCCGCGGTGGACCACATCAAGAAGTTGGAAGCGAAGAGCGGCGTGGCCGGCAAGAAGACCGCTTACGAGAACATCCTCTGGGCGCTGGTGAACACCAAGGAGTTTTGGTTCAACCAGTAAACCAAGCCACTCGCGGCTTCGCGGGGTGAAACCAAGCGGGCCGCCGGGTCACTCCGGCGGCCTGCGGGCCTTCCGGTCAATTGCCCACGCTATCCGGCCGAATGCGTAGCGTCAACGCGACGCGATCGTTGACACGGTTCACGCGAGAGGGGATAGTAGATCCCTACCTTTTATCGCACACGTTTTGGAGTTCATTACATGCTCTTTACCACCCGAACGCGCGGCGCGTTCACGCTGATTGAATTGCTCGTCGTCATCGCGATCATCGCGATCCTGATCGGACTTCTCCTCCCTGCGGTGCAGAAGGTGCGCGAGGCCGCCGCACGCATGTCGTGCCAGAACAACCTCAAACAGATCGGGCTGGGACTGCACAACTTCCACGACGCGAACGAAAGGCTCCCGCATGGCGGCACGCAGTCGCCCGCCAGCGGCTACGGACACTCCTGGTGGCTCCTCATTCTCCCGCACCTGGAACAGGACAACACCTTCCGCCAGCTCGACCTCAAGGGCACGACCAGCGCGCACACAGGGCTCGTGTACTCCGGCACGAACCAGGCCAACGGGACACTACTCGCGGGCAAGGGCCAGCCGATGCTATTCTGCCCGGCGTCGCCGCTCCCGCGATTCGTCCTCGTCGGGTCGATCGCGGGCAGCACCGCCGGCGTTGCGTCACCGACCTACACCGGCATCGCCGGCGGGATCGGGCACTCGACCGCACTCAACCGCGACGCCGAAACCTACGCCCACAGCGGCATCGGTATCACCTCACGCGGCGGGATGCTGGCGTCGCACGAGTCGCACAAATTCCTCGACGCCACCGACGGCACCTCGAACACGATGGTCGTCGCGGAGCAGAGCGACTTCTGCCGCAACGCCGCGAAAGCCCCTTTCGATTGTCGCAGCGACTTCGGCCACAGCTACGCGATGGGCCCCGGTCCGGCAGGTGAGAACCGGCACTGGAACGTCACCAGCGTCCGCTACGCGATCAACAACAAGACCTGGGAGAACAAGGGCGTCGGCGACACCTACTACGGCCAGAACCGGCCGATCCAGTCGGTTCACAGCAGCGGAGCCAATGTGCTCTTGGCCGACGGTTCGGTACGCCTGCTGACCGATGCCACCCCGCTGCAAACGCTCTACAACCTCGCGAACCGCGACGACGGCAACGTGGTCAACTTCTAATCCCGCGCCGAGAAGTTCTGTTCCTCTCAATCTCTCCCGGTGTGTGCATGTTGCGGTTCCGAGTCGCGTTCGGCGGTGTTCTTATTGTTGGCTTCTTGTTCGTCGCCGGATGCGGGAAGAAGGAACCGGTGCGCGTCCCCGTGAAGGGCCGCGTAACGATGGGCGACAAGCCCGTCACCGGCGCCACCGTGTTCTTCGAGAACGCGGGAGCCGGAGTCGGCATCAACGCCCAACTCGACGCGGACGGCAACTACGAAGTGAAGAACTACCAGGGCGACGGCCTGCCGCCGGGAACCTACCAGGTCGCCGTGCTTCCCGGTGGCGTGATGGAACCGGGCGAGGAGTCGCCACTCGCGGGCAAGACGAAATCCACTCGCCCGAAGCTCACGGTCACCATCCCGGTACGCTACAACAAAACTGCAACCAGCAAGCTCTCAATCGAAGTGAAAGAGGGCGACAACCCGCCGTTCGACTTCAAGTTGACCCCGTAGCCGCTTCACGCGAGGAAATCGAAATGCTCTCCCGGCAGTCGCGACTGCTCGCGCCGGTTCTGTGCGCCGCGCTCATCGGGTTCGCCGGTGCCGCGGACTGGCCCGGGTGGCGCGGGCCAACCGGGCAGGGCCACACCGACGACAAGAACCTTCCGCTCACATGGAACGGTAAGACTGGCGAGAACGTCCGCTGGAAAGTGGCTCTCCCGGGAACCGAGGAGAAAGCCACACAGGATCAGAACCAATCCAGCCCCATTGTGCGCGGCGGGAAAGTGTTCGTCACCGTGAGCTACTGGTCCGGCAAGATCGACCCGAAGCAACAGCCGGAACATCACGTCGCGTGCTACAAGGCCACAGACGGCAAGCTGCTCTGGAACGTGAAGGTCGAACCGGGGCCGTGGCTCTTCGGCGACCTGCGCGGCGGCTACACTGCACCCACGCCCGCCGCCGACGACGATCGCGTGTACGCGGTGTTCGGGTCTTCCGTCATCGCCGCTTTCAACCACGACGGCAAGCAACTCTGGCGGAAGGAAATCAAGCCGTTCAAGTTCGATGTCGCGTTCGCCGCCAGTCCGGTGCTCGTTGGCGATACCATCGTGATGCAGTGCGATCAGGTGGACAAGCAGTCGCGCCTGGTTGCCTTTGACAAGAAGACCGGCGAGACCAAGTGGGAACAACTCCGACCCGCGCACGGGTTCGCACACAGCACGCCGGTGCTCGCGGAGATCGGTGGGAAGAAACAACTGCTCGTCGCCGCGAGTAACGCGCTGCAAGGAGTCGATCCCGATACCGGCAAGGTGCTGTGGACGTGTGCCGCGAGCGGCGACACCGTTTCACCCGTGATGAGCGGCGGTCTGGTGTACCTCGACAGCGGGCGCGGCGGAACCGGCATCGCGGTCGATCCCACCGGCACCGGCGACGTTACCAAGACACACCTCAAGTGGAAGACCGGCACCATCCCCGACGGCCACGGCTCGCCGGTGATCGTGGGCGAACATCTGTACCGCCTGCATTCGCCCGGAGTGCTGAAGTGCCTCACGCTCGCGAAGGGCGAAGTGGTGTACAGCGAACGACTCGCGGGCGTGTCGGTTCACGCCAGCCCGATCACGGCGCCGGACGGCCGCATCTACCTCGCGAGCGCCGGCAAGACCTACGTCGTGAAGGCCGGCGCGAAGTTCGAGATTCTCGCGACCAATGATCTCGGCGACGACGGCCCCGCTTCGCCCGCGGTCGCAGACGGTAGACTGTACCTCAAGGGCCGGAAAATGCTGTATTGCGTTGGCGAAAAGTAGAAGAACCTCTCCCCCCAACCCCCTCCCCTAAGAAGGGAGGGGGAGCCTGCATTGCTCCCCCTCCCTTCTTAGGGGAGGGGGTTGGGGGGAGAGGTTCTTCACAACACCCACTGGAATCCCTCCCATGCGAATCGCTCTCCTCTCCTTCAGCTTATTCTTCGCGCCCGTTGCGCACGCACAAGACTGGCAACCGGTCGCGACCGACCTCCTCGCCAAGGAAAAGCCCGGCTACGGCGGGCTGTGCGGTGTCGTCGTCGATCACACCACCGGCGCGCTGTACGTGAACGTCAGCGATCGCGGCGTCTTCCGATCGAACGATCAGGGCAAGACCTGGGAGCGCCACGGTAAGGAGATGAAAGGGCGCACCGAAACGCCCGGCTGCCTGCAACTCGACCCCACCGGCAAAAGCAAACAGCTCCTCATGGCGCTCGTGTACGGTGCGCCGGTTCTCGTCGGCTCCACGAACACGGAAAACGCGTGGCGCGAACTGGACAAGAAATCCGTTCACGTTGATTGGTGCGCCGTCGATTGGGCCGACAAGGACATGAAGTTCCAACTCGCGTTCAAGCACGAAGCCGGCGGATTGCTGCTCCACTCGCGCGACGGCGGCAAGACGTTCACCGAAGGGAGCAAGGGGTACGGCTTGGGCGCGTGGATCTTCGACGCGGACACCGCGGTGGTTGCGATCGCGAAGTCGAAGGACAAGCCGAAGGGCGGGATCGTTCGCACCACCGACGGCGGCAAGACCTTCACCCCGGTCGGCGATTACGTCACGGTGTCGGTTCCCAAGCCGCACGGCGACTCGCTGTTCTGGCTCGTCGAAGGCGCACTCTTGAAGGGCACGGACAAAGGCGCGAAGTGGGAGAAGGTCAGCGATGTGGCCGGCGCCCGCTACGGGCCGATCTTCGGCAAGGACACGAAGCACCTGTTCGTGCTTACCAATGCGGGCGTGGTCGAAAGCACCGATAGTGGCGCCACGTGGTCGAAGCCGGTCGCAGTGCCGAAGGAGCTGAAAGGTGTTTCGGCGCTGACGTGGCTGGAGTACGATCCTAAGAGTGACACGCTGTACGTGATGAAGATGACTTCCGACCTCTACAAGCTCTCACGGGCGAAGTGACTCTGCCATGCCACACGCCCACGCCTTCGGTTACCTCAACGCCGCGCGCCGCGACGGGCTTCTCCTGTCGCGGCGCAACCTGCTGAAAGCCGGGTTCGCCGGCTTCGGTGGTCTCACGCTTCCGTCGCTCCTGCGCGCGAGCGAAAGCAGCAACGGGGGCGCATCGCCCAAGAGCGTCATTCTTCTGTGGATGGCCGGCGGGCCGAGTCAGATCGACACGCTCGACCCGAAACCGAACCGGCCGCCGGAGAACCGCGGGCCGTTCGGCGTTACCAAAACCAAACTCCCCGGCGTGATCGTCTGCGAGCACCTCCCAAAACTCGCGGCGATGCTCGACCGGTTCACCGTCATTCGTTCCGTGGACCCGCGTCACAGCAACCACGAGCCGAACACGGTGATGCAGACGGCGAACCTGCTCGCCGAACCGCGCACCAACCCCGAAGCACGCAGTTACCCCGCGATCGCCTCGCTGGTCGCGAAGCTCCGCGGCGCCAACCACCCGCAGGTGCCGCCCTACGTCGCGTTCATGCGGTCGCGCAGTCACCTCGCGTTCGCTGGGCTGATCGGGAAACAGTACGATCCGTTCCTTGCGAACGAGGCCGCGCGGCTCCCGGTGTACGATCTGGTCGGTAAAGACACCGGGCAACTCTCCGGCGGCAAGATGTTCGAGCTACCGACGGACGTGTCCGCGGACCGCATGGGCGATCGACAACAGTTGCTCAAGAACTTCGACAGACTTCGCGCGGACATCGATCGTTCAGGCTCGATGGCCGCTCTCGACAAGTACGAACAGCAAGCAGTGGGAATGCTGACCGGCGGGCGCGTGCGCGACGCGCTTGACCTCACGAAGGAACCGCAAACGAATCGCGACAAGTACGGCAAACACTTGTGGTGCCAGCAGACGCTACTCGCGCGAAGATTGGTGGAAGCCGGCACTGCGTTCGTCACGCTCGATCTGAGTTACCACACCGCGAGCGGAACGTGGGACACGCACGGCGACAACATCCCGCCCTACGGCGGCATCAAGAAGGGACTCACGCCGCTGTTGCCGTTGTTCGATCACCTTATCACGACGCTGGTGAGTGACCTCGAACAACGCGGGCTGTTGGATCAGACGCTGGTAATCGCGATGGGCGAGTTCGGGCGCACACCGCAACTCGGCACGCAGGACAGCACCGACGGGCGCAACCACTGGCCCTACGTCATGTCGATGCTGCTCGCCGGTGGCGGGTTGAAGCACGCGCACGTGATTGGCAGTTCCACGAAGGACGGCGGCCACATTCAGGAGCGTCCGGTATCGCCGGGCGACCTCGCCGCGACAATTTACCGGCACTTTGGCGTGCCGCTGGATTCGACGTACACGGATGCCGCTGGTCGCGTGCTGAACCTGTTGCCCAACGGCGGCGAAGTGGTGAAAGAATTGTTCTAGTCTTGGGTGAGTTGGCGTTGGGGTCGTCTGTTTAGCCGCAAGTCGAAGGCGAGCGAGGACGTCGCTCGCCTTCGACTTGCGGCTAAACGAACACCTTACTTCTTTTTCGTCTTCTCGATCAAGTCTTCGCCGGTCAGGTCGAAATTGTGGACGCCGCCCGACTTACTCACTTCGGCCGTGAGTTCGGATTGGTCGTTGAACTTCGCCGGGATGTAGTTTGATACAACGGGGTATCCGCTCTGCTTGTCCGTCGGGTCGCGAAGGAACTCCCCCGTTTTGCGGTAGGCGTGGACCGCGACTTTCTTGCTCCCCGGTGGAATTCGGGTCGCGTACTTCCCGTCGGTGATCGTCACGGTGTCCGCAGTGTCGGCCGTGTGAACGAACTGAATCGTGCCTTCCTCGACTGGTTTGCCGTTGAAGGTCACGGTCCCACTCACATCGACTTTCCCATCGCCGGACTTGCACCCGGACGCGAAGAACAGGACCGGGAACAGCAACAGCAAGGGCAACCGCTTGTGCAACGGCTTCATGGTACGTCCGGTGTTCGAGAGTAAAAGGATGTGACCCGTTGGCCGACTCGCTCGCCGGCTCTCCCGTTTCGGTCGTGTGGCCTGGGTGGGCTCAGTTGAGGGGGAGCGATTCGCCGCCCTGCGTGGTTCCGGCCGCGCGCCAGGTGGCGACGTTGATCGACTCGCTGACGAAGCGAATCGAGCCGTCGCACAGGCTGACGTTCACGCCACCGGTGTGGAAACTCCGCGCGTTAACGATCTGCCATTCCATCTCGTTGCCGCCGGCCTGGTTCACCGGCGGGATGCCAGCGATCGAGTTGAACCGCCCGCCCAACGAATTGGCCGGGTAACGGTTGCGTGACAACCGGTCCGGCTCCATCGTGTTCGGCGGGAAGAACGTGTTGAACCCCGAACCCGACTGATAGCGAACCAACCCGGTTGGACCTTGCCAGGCCGCAGGGTTCGATTTCGGGACGACCAACTCCGAAAACATGACTGTGTTGCTAGTGCCATCCGAGATGGAGATCAGCGTCTTCGACACACCGAAGTCGAACGGCGCGCCGCCGAACGTCACCGCCGTGGAACCGGCCGGGTACGTGAACGTCCTCCCCAGATAGGTAGTGTTGCCGACGTTGCAAACGTAGTTTGTCGTCCGCATCCGCCACGCTGCGGCCCCGTCCTCGCGGATCAGTTGCTGGTCGGAGGGGCAGTTGTGCGTGGAGATGTCCACGGTTCGGATCAGTTGTTGGTTCGCGTCGGTTTGCCCATTGATCCGATTGGTCATTACCGCGAGGTTGAAAATGTTCACCTGCTCGATGTGCGGCAGGGTCTCCGTGAACCACGAGTGGTCATCGGCCCAGTTTTGACTGGTGAGATCGCCACCGAGGCGAGATGTCGTCCGACCGCCCATGCCCGCGTAGGGCAAGCGATTTTGCGTGTCGTGGAAACCGTGGGACGCGAGCGCGAGTTGCTTGAGGTTGTTGGAACACTTCATGCGAGCCGCGGCCTCTCGCACCTTCTGCACCGCCGGGAGCAGCAGTCCGATCAGGATCGCAATAATCGCGATCACCACCAACAACTCGATTAGTGTGAAACCTGCGGTGCGCACACGCAACCGGGAAAGGAGAGTACGCATAGCGGTCCTCGACGCGACGAAAGATGAGGCGAGAGATCCCCGACAAATCGATGAAACGAACAAAGTCGGTTTGGTGAAGATTACCGAACCCATTCCGGGCAGACAAGCGGAATTACTAAATTCCATTTACTAAAGCCGGCTTAAAAATAGTACCCTCGTGCAAACTCGTTCATGAGTGTGCGAAATCCCGCCCGCGTGGCGGGGTGCGAACAGGAACGGGCGTGGGTTCTGTGGTGCTGCGAGCAAAGGAGGCGAGTCGCGAAGGGACCGCCGCAAGAGGTGGTCCCAAGGTGTTTGCCAACAGTGCCCGTTAATTCCACTCCAACTTGAGGTCGGGCGTCGCCTTGTCAATCACCACTTCAACGGTCGATTTCTCGGTCCCGTACTTGTTGAAGAACTCCTGTGACTCGGGCGACGACTTCGGTGCCACTCCAGGAATGGCGCCGGGCAACTTCGCGTCGACGGCAGTGTTGCGCATTACGAACACCCGGTGCTTGCCGACTTGGGCGCCCTTGGTTTGGGGGTCGTAGAGCATCGTGAACCGGCCGTTCTCGTCGGTCGCCGCCGAACTCGGTCGGCCGGTTTCTGGCACGAAATTGATGATCGCGTTCGTGACCGGGTTCCCTTTGTAAGTGAGCGTGCCGGACACGGGGACCACGTTGGAACCCTGACACCCAATGAGCAAGAAGCAGACGGCCAGCGCGAAGACCGACGCGCGGACGAATGAGCGGAGCATCAGTAGCCTCGGAGTAGGATGACGGGGTGATTGGTTGGGGGTGAGACCGCGCGATCTCCCTGGCACCGGCGAGAGTCGCCGGTGCCAGGGAGAAGTTCGCGCGGTCGCGTCATCGGTTACGGCGCGTTGGTGAGCACTTCACCGCCGTTGCGGGTTCCTAGCGCCATGTAAGTGTTGAAGTCCATGGAGTTCGTGAGGAACTGCACGTGCCCGTCTACGAACGCCACCATCACCCCACCGCTGTGGCTGCTTGTGGCTGCCCGGCTGTTGTTGTTTCGGACCGTCCAGTTCATTGGCTGGGAACCGGTGATCAACCCCTGCGACTGGTGGTGAACCCAGAAGAACTGGTTGCACCCGCCGCCGCCGATACGGGATGTACCCGCGCCATCGTTGCACCAACTCTGGGTCGCCCAGTTGGCCTTCTCCGCGAAAAGCATCGTGCTACTGGTGCCGTCGGTCACGTCCTTGATCACCACGGTACTGTTGACCCACCCCATCCCGTTGTACTTCGTCGGGTCGCCGTCCCGCTCGGGGCAGCAGGTCTCACTGAAGCCCGCCCGGTTCGAGTCGTAGTACATCGCGTAGTCTTTGTTCGTGTTGACCGGCCCCATACTGCCGCGAATCGCCGATGGGCAGGAAAAAAGTTTGGGCATGTTGTTCGCGGCCTGGATATTCGGGTTGGCCGAACCGGCACCGGGCAGCCCAGCCGGAATGGTCGGCTGGCCGGGTCCGCGGTTCGCACCGGGTGAGCCCCAGCCGGTATCTTCCGGGACGGCGGGGGCGTAGGCCGGGACGTTGAAGTTCATGGTGTTGTAAATGTTCCCACCTTCGACGTACTGGAGGATGCGGGCCGACCAACTGAACGCACCCCACGGGCAGCAGGCGTTGTTCGGATCCTTCCAGGCCGCCGTCCAGTTGCTCGCCGGGGTGGTGCCGCTGGCCCACGCCCCAGGCGGCGCCCACACGCCAGACGGGAAAGACCCGACGCCGTCGTGGTGCCCTTGGGCCGCTAGGGCCAACTGCTTGAGGTTGTTGCTGCACGACATGCGAGCAGCGGCCTCGCGGACCTTCTGCACCGCCGGGAGGAGTAGCCCGATCAGGATCGCGATAATCGCGATCACCACCAACAACTCGATCAGCGTGAAACCAAACTGCTGGCGCAGCCGGGTTGTGGATGGGGAGAGAGTGCGCATGAACGGCCCTCGAATGTGGTGGGGAGAGAAAGCACCAACGAACTAACGGACAATCAATGAAATCGGCTTGATGGAGACTACCCCGCCGCACTCTTGAGGACAAGACAATTCACGCAATTCGAGCCAACTGAGGGGGACATCGCTCTGGCGGACCGAACGCGGAGAACGGGTTACGCCAGATCGAACAGGATCGCATTCCCTTCACCGCTCGTGATCACTCCCCGTGCGTCTCCGACCGCGACTGCGACCGCATCGCCCCGCGACCAGCGCTCGGCCGTTGCCGATCGCGGCGCCCGCGACAACGTGGACGAACGCGGCGAGACTCGACTTCAGTTCGTGCCGAACGGTGTCGCCGCTCGCGAGTTTCGCAGTCCAACCGCACCACGCGGTTCCGACCTGCACAGCAACGGCACACGGAGGGCGTCTACTTGTTGTCCTACTTCGGCGCGAGCAGATCGTGCATGCCGAAGCCGAGTGCGGTCGCGGCGGTGACGCTGAGGAGCAGGATCAGGAAGCCGAGTTTACGCGTGGCCTTGATTTGCCACCACATGAAGATGCCGGACACGCCCCAGAACACCATCAGGAAGGACATCGCGTCGACCACAACGGCCCAGAACCATTTCGCGTTCTGGCTTCCGGGGAAGCCGCTCGCGAGGTGCAGGCGCGTGAGGAACCGGCGCGTCGAGAGTTCGTCGGGCGCGGGAGCGGACTCGGCTGGGGTGCCGCTCACGGTGCCGGTCAGCGCGTTGTAGGTGACGCGCCAAGTCTTCGCTCCGTCGGACATGAGGAAGCCGAGGTCCGGCACGCTCGTAACAGTCACGTCGCCGGTCGGGAAGCCGGTACACTCCAGCACAACGGGCACCGCGGCCTTGACACGCTCGTGCAGCGGTTCGGGAAGCGTAAGCGATCCGGGCGCGTGGTGCGCGGGCGCCTCGGCCTTCTCACCGCTTTTCGGCGCGCCCCGGTCGCCGCGCGGGCCTTTGGGACTGCCGCCGCTCGCGCCGGAGATCGCGAATGGGGCTTTCTCTTCGACCTTCGCGGGCGGGGCCGCCGCCTTCGAGCGTACCGTGCCGCCGGGGGTGTTCACGTCGAACAGGATGCTCACGTCTTGCCCGTTGGCCTTGATGGTGGCAAACGCGAAGTCGCGGGTGTATTTCGCCTTCGCCGGTTCGACGAGCGTGTACTTCGCACCGTCCTTCGCGCGCTCGTTGAGCGCCGCGACGACTTGCTCAGCGATGGCCGCCGGGGCGAGCGGTGCGGCCATCGGCGTACCGACCAACTCGCTCGGGCCGAACGTCGCGGTGGGCGCGTCGCTGAACGCGGACGGGTGGTTGAACAGGAACCCGGTGACGCCGTACAGCACGGCCCACGGGAGCAGGAATAACCCGAAGTACAAATGTGTCCGGCGAACCGCGTGCATCACGCGCCTGCCCAACGGGCGCCGGAACGTGTTCGGGGTGGGTTCAGCGCCTGGTTCGCTCATATCGGATCGTGTTGCAAGGTTACTGTTCAGGTGTCCCCATTCGGCGGGAGCCGACCAGGACCGCACGACACCGGATCGCGCCGGTCGTCGGTACTGGCCGGTAATGGTCGGAGCGGCCCTCGATTCGGATCAGTAGTCCGCGATGGAGCCGTCCTTGAGTTTCGCACCGGGCCACTTGTACGTCTGCGGCTTTTTCGCTTCCTCTTCGAGCTTCTTCTCGTCCACCTCCACGCCCAACCCCGGACCCGGCGGAAGCCCGATGTAGCCGTCCTTGTCCAGCTTCCACTCCATCCGCGTAATGCCCTTCAGGTTGAACCCGGCGTTGTCGGGGTAGAACTCGTGGATCAGGAAGAGCGGTATCGACGCGGTGACGTGTAGGCTGGCCGCGATGCCGAGGAACCCCGCCGTGCAGTGCGGCGCGAGCGGCACCTGAAACGTCTCCGCCAGAACCGCGATCTTCTTCATGGACGTGATGCCGCCCGTGTGACAGCAGTCCGGTTGGAGGATGTCGAGACATCGGTGTTGAAGGTACGGCAGGAACTCGAAGATGGTACGGTCGCGCTCGCCGGATGCGAGCGGGATCGAAATCTTCTCTTTGAGTCGCTTGAATACCTCGATGTTGCCGGGCACCGCGGGTTCTTCGATGAACAGCACGTCGTAAGGCTTCAGCGCGCTCGCGAGCTGAATGAGCGTCGCCGGCGGGATCGCGCAGTGCGCATCGAACATCACCGCGCCGCTCGGCCCGACCGCTTCGCGCGCGGCCTTGATGTTCGCGACCACCTTCTCGATGTCTGCGGGCGTGCCGCTGTGCTCGAACAGCCCGCCGGGCGGGAGCTTCTTCGCCTGCGGCGTGTGGTACACGCGAATCTTGTCGCGCGTCGGACCGCCGAGCAACCGGTGAACCGGTGTGTTCCAGAGTTTACCCGCGAGATCCCAAAGCGCGATGTCGATGCCGGCCATCGTGTGAATCATGAACGGGCCACCGCGGATGTCGCGGTGGGCGCGGAAGAGCTTCTGCCAGATGTGTTCGATGCGCGTCGGGTTTTCGCCATCGATCAACTCGAACAGCGACTCCGCGAGCGGCTTCGACACGCGCGGATCGACGCCCTTGATCTCGCCCCACCCGGTAACGCCGTGATTCGTTTCGATCTTCACGAACACCGTCGGGCCGACCCAGATCGCACGCATCTTTGTGATCTTGATCGTCGAAGAACGATCGGCCACTTGCGCGGCCGGGTTGTTCTCTTGGGCTACCGCGTCGGTGAGTATGGCCTGACCCGCGGCGATGGCGCCCACCGCGGTGAACATCTCGCGGCGCGTGGTGAACATGGCAACGGCCTTTCGGGGTGGGGAGATACGGACCGGACCGGTTCGGTCGCCATCCTACGCGATCGGCTTCTGGCGTGTTACCTTTTCCCTTCTTTCCAAGTAGTGGGTCAGTTGTCTCGCTCGTGGCCCTACCGCCGGCGGGTCCGGTGCTTGCACCGGCAACCGATCCGACGACGATATGGCTTTTACCGAGCCAGGCGACCGCACCGTTCCTCCGAACCGCGACGGTTCGCCGTGGCTCGCTTCCGACGCGGTCGGATCGGCAACACTCACGGTACCCTCGGGGTTAGAAGTCGCTTCCGATCACCTCGCCGCCGGAGCGCGTGCCCAGCGCGCGCCACGTCGATTGCGAGATGCTGTTGTTTACGAACCGAACCGAACCGTCCATCAGCAAGGTGTTCACGCCGTTGGAATGGTAACTGCGCGAGGTCACTGCCGCGTAAGTGTCGCCCAGGTTCGATTCGGTCGCGAGAACCAGGTCCACGTCATAGTCGGTTCCGCCACTCGAATAGAGGACGCGTGTGTTCGGGGCGAACACGGTGGTGAACCCGGTCTCGTGAACCTTCCCATCGACCCACTCGACGTGGGTGAACGACGCGGGATTGAAGGTTCCCAGCGGGGAGGCTGACACGCCCGACGGCGCGCTCGGGGGAGCCGGCGGAGTCGGGTAGGTCGTTGTGTTCGCGGCGCCTCCGACACGGTTCGTGAACGCCTTGACCTCGGACATCGCGAGCGTATTGCTCAACCCGTCAGTGAAGTTGCCGGATCGAAAGGTCCGGTTTGGGCCGAACGCGCCGTCGCCGGTCTGCATCGCTGTCGCCTTCGCGGTGAGGACCGGCCACGTGCCGAGGTTGAGCGCGTAGTTGATCGGCCAGTACTTGTTCCCGTAGGTCGGGTCGGTTCCCTGACCGCGGTCGTTGACTTCGGAAGGGCACATGAACGTGCCCACACGCTTCGACGAGATGCCGGGCTGGGTGTTGTACCCGGTCGCGAAGTCGATTCCGCGGAACAGGTTCTCCTGTTCGATGTACGGCAGGATGCGGGCCGCCCCGGACCACGCGTTGGTGACCACAACCGCGGACCCGCTGTAGGCGTAATTCCCGTTCGCGGGCAGGCCGTCGTGCGCGTCCATGTAACCGTGCATCGCTAGCCCGAGTTGTTTGAGATTGTTTTGACACTTCATGCGGGCGGCGGCCTCGCGCACCTTCTGCACGGCGGGTAACAGTAGCCCAATGAGCACCGCAATAATCGCGATCACCACCAAAAGTTCAATCAGCGTAAAGCCCTTCTTCGCACGCACGGCGGCGCTCCTGCTTTGGGTGTGAACCGGAGGAAACGGAGCTGCGTTGCGACGGATGGTGAGCGAGCGGCAGGTGGGATTAGCCGGTCGCGTCCCGAACGATGGCGTAGCAAACTCAAAGGTGTGCCGACCGCGACGGTCTCACGATCGGCGCACAGCAAATCTTGTTGAGACAAATTCTCAACAAGATGACTTTACATTAGCGGCGAATTGGATCCTGTCAATATCTGCTGGAGAAAAAGATCGCGCCGCTTTGATGTGGCATTCGCCGCAATTTGCTTCGGCGCGGGTGGAATCGCTGAAACCGCGTCTCAGTACGCCTCGACGCGATGAGTCCGACGACGACACGGAATCGGAACGCCCCCCAGTTGTTCGGGGACAGCGCGGGAGGGGCTTGCGCTGTGGACTTGTAACTCAGCCGCCCTCGGCTGAGTTCGCGTCTTTCTCCCCGATGAGTTCGCGTAGCTTTTTGGCGATGGGTGAGAGCTTCATGGTTCCGAAGGAACCTTCCTGGCGTTGAGCCTTTGCCAACAG
>CAMDQN010000132.1 GCA_945905925.1 Singulisphaera sp. GP187 | reverse complement strand
AACCGAGGGACTGGGGTAGAAATCACGAAATATCATCGACGAGACGAGATAAACCGCTTGAACGCCAAGAAGACGGGGGTAACACGATTTTGCGATCCGCACCAACACCTACGATTCCAGCCACGCCCGGAACGCGCAAGAACCTCCTTACGCCCCCGCTCGCCTTCCGACGGCGCCGCACTCTGCTAGAATGCACTTCACGCGAACTCCCCTGTGTAGAGTCTTCATGTTTACCGGCCTGGTGCAAGCGTTGGGAACGGTTCGCGAAGTCGCGGATGGGCACGGCGAGCGCCGCCTGCGCGTCTCCGAGTCTGGAATCACGCCCACGTTGCAACTCGGCGAAAGCGTCTCCGTTTGTGGCGCGTGCCTCACGGTTGTAGCGCACGATGCGGACACGTTCGACTTTGAAGTCGGCCCGGAAACGCTCGCGAAGACCACGCTCGGCAAACTTGTCATCGGCGACCGCGTGAACCTGGAACGCGCGCTTCGCGTCGGCGACGCGCTCGGCGGGCACTTCGTCACGGGCCACGTCGATTGCGTCGGGGCGGTACTGGAAGAGGTCGTGACCGGCGAGTGGCTAACGGTCTGGTTTGGGTTCCCCCCGGAGTTCGCGGACCTGCTCGTCGCGAAAGGCTCGGTCGCGGTGGACGGCGTGAGCCTCACCGTTGTGGACGCGCAGAGTGATAGGTTAAGCGTGATGCTGATCCCTCACACACGCGCGCACACGACATTGGGAACGAAGAAGCGAGGTGACGCGGTGAACTTGGAGTTCGACCTGCTCGCCAAGCACGTGCAGAAATTGTTCAAGCGGATCAACATTACCATTTAGGCGAACCCCGCCCGCAAGGGCGGGGGTGGCGCTCACGGTCGCGCCACCCCCGCCCTTGCGGGCGGGGTTCGCCAGAGGACACATGTCAGATACTTCTCAGCAAGACACCGCACCGCGCCAGACGCTCTCGTACCTGCACCGGCTCTTCGAGAGCTACGGGCTGGAACCAAAGAGCAAACTCGGCCAGAACTTCCTCATCGATCTCAACCTTCTCGACCTGATCGTGCGCGCCGCCGAACTCGACAAGACGGACGCGGTGCTGGAAGTCGGCACCGGCACCGGGTCGCTCACGGCCAAACTCGCGGACCCGGCCGGCGCGGTCGTCACCGTGGAAATCGACCGGTCGCTCCAACCGGTCGCGAAGGAGGTCGTCGGCGAACGCCCCAACGTGACGTTCGTGTTCGGCGACTGCCTCGCGAAGAAGAACACACTCAACCCCGACATGCTCACCGCGTGGGACGCAGCGAAAACGCAAGCGGGATGCACACGCAAGAAGCTCGTCGCGAACCTGCCCTACGTGATCGCCACGCCGCTCATCAGCAACCTGCTGATTGCCGGAACCGACATCGAGCGGATGGTGGTGATGGTGCAGTGGGAGATCGCGGAGCGGATGCGGGCACTCCCGAGCACGAAAGACTACAACGCGCTGTCGATTCTCGTGCAGAGCGTCGCGGACGTGGAGGTGGTGCGGAAGGTGGGGCCTAAGAACTTCCACCCGCAGCCGAAGGTGGATTCCGCCATCGTGATGATCAGGCCCAACGCCGAAAAGCGCGCGAAGGTCGGTGACGTGGCAAAGTTCCGCGTGTTCCTGCGTGACTTGTACGTTCACCGGCGGAAGAACTTGCGACAGGCGCTGGTCGGTTGGCCGAGCGGTCACCGCGAGAAGAAGTACGTGGACGCGAAGCTCGCGGAGTTGGGAATCGACGGCACCGTGCGCTCGGAGGCGCTGGATCTGGAACAGCACCTGAGATTGGCCGCAGCGTTTGGATGAGGAAACCAGAGCAAGGCGAATAAGAAAGGTAACAAGTAAAAGCGCAGACAGGAGGAGCAGCACGCTCCGTCTTCGCTTTTACCTTGCTTATTCGCTTCTGCTCTCACATTTCGCTCAGCGCGAGACAACCTTGTAGTCCACGGTGTCGCGGTCGCCGAGGCTGATCTGCTTGTGGTACGTCGCCTTACCGGTTTCGCCACCGACGTACATGTACCAGTTCCCGGCCGCGAGGCGCACGTCGAACTCGCCGAACGTGTTCGCGGTCGCATACTCCTTCTGCTCAGGCTTGTCCGCGTTCATGAACACCACCTTCGCGCCAGCCCGCGGCGTGATCTGGTCGTTCAGCACCACCTCACCGCGAACCGATACCACGCTACTGCGGCTCACGGTCTTCTCCGGGCGGAGTTTGGCGGTGCCCGGTTTCGGGAACGCGCCGGGTTGCACCGGCACTTCGGTCGGCGGGATCATGCCGTCGCTGCCGGCCTTCGGCAACACGCTCGGCGGGTTCTCGCGGAACTGCTCGACGGTCGGGCCGCCCATCGGCGGCAGCGGGGAGAAACTCGCACCGGTCGGAGTCGGTGGGTAGTAGTAGCTCACCACCGGTTGCTGGTAGTTCACTTGCTTGAGCGTCGTCACGGGGACCATCGCGCAGCGCTCGACGTAGCTCGTCACCGAGTTGCACTGGCTGCGAAGCTTGTATGCCGTGACCGGTGTGCAGACTCGCTGCGGGCACCCGGTGCAGGGGTCGTAGTAGGTGCTGTACTTGTACTCGGTCACCGGCTCGTAGTAGTAGCTCGTCACCTTCTTCGTCACCGGCTCGTAGTAGCTCTTGCGAACGTACTCGGTAACCGGCTGATAGTAACTGCGCTGCACGTAGCTGATCTGCGCAACTGGTTGCGGGCACGGCGCCGGCGGGCACGGGGGAGCGAAGTAGCTGGTTCGCGACTTGTTCTTGTTGCAGTCGTTGCAGCACACCTGGAACACATTGTCCCAGGCAGCCACGGCCGTGGTCGGTGTCGCGAGCAGGCCGACGGTGAGCGCGAGCGCAAGCCCGGCACATCGGGTCAAGTTCATGGTGAGGTCTCCGTGGTGCTTCGTCGTCTCGCCAGACGCGGGGCGCGCGGCGAACATTAACCCTAAGGGTAAGTCACGCTCTTCGTTGCACAAACGGTTTCGTCACGTGTCACAACCGGGATCGAGCGGAATAGCCGTTACAAGCGGTATGGCCGGTGCATCCGGCCATACTTGCCCATGTTTCGGTACATCTGGGCAAGATAGGGGGGCGCGAAATTGAATTGTAAAAAGAGGATGGGCAGTCTGGCACGCCGGGCGAACCGGGAGCGACAGCGACAGGGTGGACTTCTGCGCCACCCGCACATCGAAGGTTCACCCCGTCGCTGACGCTCCAGGTTCGCCAGTTGGCTATTTCGCAGCAGCCTTCAGCGCTTCAAGGGCGGCGTCGTAGTTCGGGTGGTTGGTCACTTCGGGGACGTACTCCGCGTGGGTCACCTTCCCGGCCGCATCCACCACGAACACGGCACGCGTCAGCAGTTTCAACGGCAGACCGCTCTCGATCAGCACGCCCCAGTTCTTGCCGAACGAGTGGTTGTGAACGTCCGACACGGTTTTCATCGTCGTGATCCCTTCGGCCGTGCAGAACCGGTTCTGCGCGAACGGCAGGTCGAGACTCACCGTGTAGCACGCGACCGAGTCTCCGAGTGCCTTGATACCTTCGTCGAACTTCTTGGTCTGCATGCTGCACACGCCGGTATCCAGCGACGGCACCACGCTGAACAGCCGCGCCTTGGCGGGCGTGTCGGCCAGAGTGACCGCATCGAGACCCTTGAGGCCGGTGTACGCAGGGGCGGTGTCGCCGACCTTGAGTTCGGGACCGGCTAGTTCGACCGGCTTGCTCTTGAACGTGACGGTGCGGGCCATTGTCTTCTCCTGGTGTTTGGTGTTTCGTGTTTCGGACTACCCGTGATTTACGCGGAGTGCGGAACACCGAACACAAAAAACTAAACACGAAACACGAAACACTAATTCGCACTGAACGGCGGGGGAAAGGGTCGCTCGGCGAGCGCGGCGGAAATGCGGAGAGCGGCGGCGATGGCGGGCGCGCGGCGGTCTGCGTGCGATTCCGCCAGTAGCGACTGCTTTAGTTCGAGCGGTAGCGGCAGCGCGTACGAAAGCACGTCGCAAACCTGACCCAGCGGCATGTCACCGTCGAAGAGTTCGGTGAGTTGCTGCTTCGCGGATGAGTCGTCGCCAAACTGCGGCAACACCACCGCGGCGAGGTCGCGGCGCAACTGTGAGAGCAGCGCGAGGTCTACTGACGCGGTGTCGCGGATCAGTTCCACGCGCGCCGTGCGGTACGGCGACTCGCTATCTAACTCCTCGATGATGCGAGCGCGGCTCACGCCGCGGAGCCGCAGGTTGTACTTCCCGTCGGGCCGTTTCTCGTGCCAGATAATCTGACCGACGCACACCACCGGTTCGATCACGGGGCGGTCCGAAGGTTCGTCCGCGTCAGCGAGGAGCAGCGCCATCGCGATGAGTCGGTCGCCCGCGAGCGCGTCGGCCGTCATCTGGCGGTAGCGCGGCTCGAAGATGTGCAACCCCTGGACGACGTGCGGGAACAGCACGAGGTTCGGTAGTGGGAACAGCCGAGCCACGCCGGAGAAGTTGTAGAGTGGGTCTTCGGTCATTGGTCAATCCCGCCGTGGTCGGTGCCGTCAGGGCGTCAGCCCGGTGCTGAAGCCCTTCCAGGCATCGCGCGCCATCCACAAGCCCATGCCCATGAGCAGCACCGCGCTGATCGTCGGCAGGACGCGGACCCAGCCGCGTTCACCAGACACTTTGCGCCCAGCGCGGTGCAGCGCCACGACCAGCGACCCTACCAATACTAACACGGCCGACAATCCAATGCTGAACGCGATTAACAGCGGCAACGCCAAGGCAAGCTTCCCTGCGGACACCGCGAGCATGAGCAAGAGCACCGCGTCCACGCACGGGATCGCGCCAGCACCGATACCAAGCAGCACCACGCGAACCCAACTCAGTGGGGATTTCGTGGGTGCAAGTTGGAGCGAGAACATCTGTTCGCCGTTGGTTTCGGGTTCGCGCACGGGTACGCGGCACTCAGGGATCTTCGGCGGCGCGGCGTGGTTCCCGCACATGTCGGCGCACCCGCCGAACAGGTGGACGTGATCGACCTGCCCTTGCAGTCGGCGCATGAACAGCCACATTCCGACGAACAGCACGAGCAACCCGCCGATAAGACCAAGCCAGTGTTGCGCGTCCTGCGGCACGGCTTCGCGGTAGCGCAGGTAGAAGATCCCCGCGATGAGAATCACGCTGCCGGTGTGTGCGAACGTGGTACTCAAGCCGAGCAGCACCGCCTGCCGGAAGGTGCCTTGTTCGCCGACGAGGAACGCCGCCGCGACACTCTTGCCGTGCCCCGGCGCGAACGCATGAAATGCCCCGAAGATGCCCGCCGCGAGGAGCAGCATCCCGAGACCGTAGTTCGTATCGAACAGCGCCTTCGGTCCGCGCTCGAAGAGGAGCGTTAAGAAATCTTCGGGCGGCTTCTCCTCGACGGCCGGGTCCGGGGTCGGTTCCGGCGGCGGCGGCGGCTTGTCCGGCGCGAGCGGCGGGAGCGTCGGCGCGACGAACGTGGCCGACGCTTTCCGCGCGCGCTCCGCGTCGCCGGGCTTGTACTGGCTCGGGTCGCGTTTGCGGAGGTCTTCGGGTTCGACAAGGTCGCGCACGTCGAGGACGGTTTCGTCGGCCTTCACCGTGAGCCACACGGCCCCGGTTTCAGTGGCGAAGTTGTGGTCTTCAAAGGTGAGACTGTTTTCCGGCCCGCCGCCGTTGACTCGCCACGGCGCCTGGAACACGTAGCGGAATTTCGCGTGGTCGCGGTCCTGCTCGACTTCCAATTTCGTGGCCCGGAACGTGATCTTGGTGTTACCGAGTTTCGCGTCCAACCCGGCGGCGAGGATCGACGCCATCTTCTCGCAGTACCGCTTGCTCACTTCGCGGAGTCGCCCGCCCATCTCCTCGATTTCCTGGGACGTGAAGAGTTTGCGGCTGTCCCTAAACATCGTCCAGAAACTGACCGAGAGGGTGTACCGGACCTCGACCTTTTGCGGTTGAATGCGGATGTCGAGTTCTCGGTCGTAGCGGGAATCGGGCAGCGGATGCGCCATCGCCGGCGCAGCGGCGAGGAGCAACAGGAAGGAGGAGAATGTGAAGCGAAGCATAGGGGTATTAAAGCAGGAATGGAGACGGCTCGCACCTCGTTTAGCCGCAAGCCAAAGGCGAACGCCCGCGCTTGCCTTCGGCTTGCGGCTAAACGAGGAATACCCTCGTTCTTACTTCTTCTTGCAGTAACTCATCGCCCACGTTCAGCATATCACAGCCCGCGCTCACCCCGCGACGACTGGCAATTTGCGTCGGCCCAAACCGGTCGCATCGGTGGTCTTCGGAATGCGGTGCTGGTTCTCGCGCTCCCATCGCGCGAGTTCCTCCATTAGTGCGTCCACGATTTCGGCTTCCGCGACGCGGCGAACCATCTCGCCGTTGCGGTAGATCATCCCCTGACCGTTGCCGGCGGCGATCCCGATGTCGGCTTCGCGTGCTTCGCCAGGGCCGTTCACCACGCAGCCCAGCACGCTGATCTTCACCGGCAGGCGCTTCCCTTGCAGTTTCACTTCGAGTTCCGCGATGATCTTCTCCAGGTCGATCGCGAGCCGGCCGCACGTCGGGCACGCGATCAGTTCTGGGCGCCGCACGCGGCGCTGCGTCGCTTGCAGGATGTCGAACGCGGCGGCGATTTCTGGAACCGGGTCGCCGAGCAGCGAGATGCGGATCGTGTCGCCGATGCCGTCGAGGAGGATCGGCGCGAGACCCGCGGCGGACTTGGTCACCGCGTACGGCGGCTTGCCCGCTTCCGTGATGCCGATGTGCGTGGGGTAATCACACATCTGCGCGAATAACCGATACGCTTCCACCGCGACCAGCACGTCGCTCGACTTCAGTGACACGATGATGTCGTGGAACCCTTCGCTCTCGGCAACCTCGATGTACCGCAGCGCGCTCTCGACCATCGCGGGCGGGCACGGGAATCCGTACTTCAGGTTGAACTCGGTTTCGAGGCTCCCCGCGTTCACGCCGATTCGCATCGGAATGCCGCGGTCCTTCGCCTTGCGCACGACTTGTCGGAAACGGTCCTGCGTGGTGTCGCCGGCTTTGTTGATGTTGCCCGGGTTGATGCGGATCTTGTCCACCGGGTGGTCGAGCGCCGCGAGCGCCATCTTGTAGTCGAAGTGGATGTCGCAGATGAGCGGGATCCCGATCTTCGCTTTGATCAGAGAGAGAGCGCCGGCGTCTTCCGGTTTGGGCACAGTCACGCGAACCAGTTCGCACCCGGCCTCTTCGAGCGCGTGAATCTGCTTGATGGTGCCGTCGACATCGTAGGTGTCGGTGGTGGTCATCGACTGCACCGCGATGGCGTTGTTCCCGCCGATGACGACGGAGCCGACCTTCACCTCGCGGGTCTTGTGTCGCGGTTTGCCCGGAACCCGTTGGGCGTTTTCAAGCAACGCAATGTTGAAGCGCGAGGCGGTAGTCATCGTCGGCCCTCGAGTTGGAGTTACCCACATGCTAATTGTGTAACCGCAATCGCGGCAACGCCAACACTAAGCGACGAGCGAACCCGTGTGTAGAATGGTGCGCCGTTGGGATTCCCTTCCCCCGGGCCGCGCCACCCAGCGTGGCACTCGAGCAACCCACCGCGAACCACCGCTATCTTCTCGACGCGGTGGCGAACGCCACCGGTGTCAGCGACCCGGTGATGTTCGTCCCCCAGCGGTTATACTACCCGCTGATCCAGAACGCGACCCGCGGACCGCTGCTGCCCATCGACGGCATCCTCACGCGCGACTGGATCGGCGTGAGCCGCAAATACTAACCTGGAGTGCAATTCGGCATCCGGCAGTACTGCGTCGAAGGGATCACGTTCGCGCGCTGCATCGCGCCACTCGACCCGGCCAAGAGCTACGACTTCGTCGTCATCGCGAAGGCCGATTACCTGAAGTTGTTCCGGCAAGCGATCAAGTCGCACCGCACGAAGGAACCGGAACGCGAACCGCCGCCGAGAGCGACGAAACGGCCGAGCGCCTCAAGCGAGCGACCGCGGTACTTGCCGATGCGAGCGGCGAGTACAACCTGAAGATGGCCGAGTTCCGCAAGAATGGCGAGAAAGAGCGGAAAAAGAAGTAACAACACAGGTCGGAAATCGAAACTCCGCCCCAACGCAATCGACTCAACACAATAGGCCGTGCAACCGCGATCGCACGGCCCACGCGCAAACGTCGTGCCGTTACGCCGCGCGCTTGTCCTCGCGCTTCAACCACTTCTGCATGCCCTCCAACTCCTTCGCCCACTCGCGGCCGAACCGCTTCTGCCCGAACGCGTCGTAGAGAAGGTCGAGCGTCTCAATCAGCGCACGGAGTTGGTTCGCGCGGTCATCCAACTTCCCGCGTGCGTCCGCGGCCTCGTCGGGCGGCGGCAACTTCGCACCGCCGACGCCGAGCGTTTCGGCGTGCAGCGTGAGTTCGTACTGCTCGCTGTGCCGCACGAGCGTCAGCCCGGCTTTCCGCGGGAGTTTGCCGCTCTGAATCGCACGGCGCGCTTCCGGCAGGCGCGTCGGGCCTTCGTGACTGATGGTCTCGTGCCCGGTCTGTCCGCGGGGGCATTCGAGGTTCAGCGTGCGCGCGATCATCAGCGTGACTTCGGAGTTGTCTGCGAGCTTGATCGTGTCGGACTCCACGTCGGTGTAGTACCAGAGCCACAATAGGAATTCGTTACCGATGAAGTCGCGGCTGCTCTCGTCGGCGATCCACGCCACATCCGCAGCGGACCCGGACACGAACGCGCTCGGGGAAGAGTCGTCCACCAACCGCGTGCGTGCATTGATTTCGGCGAGGTGGTACGCGCGGCGCCCAGCGGTCACGCACTCGAGTTCCGCACCGAACGTTTGCTCGAAGAGGTTGCACAGTCGGTCCACTTGCGTGAGCGAGGTCGCGCCGAACAGCACCTCGTTGGTCAAGCGGTCCCAGAGAACCGGGATGCACTTCCGCTTGCGGTAGCGCCCGTCCTTCGACTCCTGTTCAAGCCGGTCGCGCGCGATCTCCTTCGCTTCGCGTTTCTGGCGAGCGCTCGCGAACCCGCTTGGGTTGTTCTTCGAGAGCGCCTTCAGTTCGACCGCCATGTACGCGCGCAGCAGGTCCGTGGGGAGTTTATCCGTATCGACGCGAAGGTCGAACGTGAGCGTGTCGTTGATGACGTTCTTTTCGAGGTGGAAGTCGGTGTCGAGAATGTGTTCGCCGGCGGTCCAGCCGGTTTCGACACCGTCTGCAGCCGCGATCCGTTGGCGGCCCGCTTGCCGGTCGGTAAGCCTGGCGAGGTGTTCGTCATCAAATTGGCGCGGCGCTGGGCCGTTCACCTTGAATCGCAAAAACGTAGCCCGTCCGTTGAAAAATCCCATCTCGCAACCTCCTTGTCTGAAAAGTGCGAGTGCGAGTGTGAGGGTGAGGAAGACCAAGACCGGAGATGCGCCGGCCTCTTATCTT
The DNA here is from genome assembly GCA_945905925.1 of Singulisphaera sp. GP187. GTDB lineage: Bacteria > Planctomycetota > Planctomycetia > Gemmatales > Gemmataceae > Gemmata. The sequence continues at coordinate 7,453 of CAMDQN010000132.1, read as the reverse complement.
CCACTCACACTCACACTCGCACTCGCACTCTGTCCGCGAAGCGGGCAGGTCAGCCGACCAGCACCGCCTCGCTCACTTCCCCGTCCTTGCGGCGCATCTCTTCCAAGATGATCGGATGCCAGGCGGTGTCGCGCTCATCGGTGGGCACATAATTTTCGCGCGCCCAGCGGCGGAGCCGCAACTCCTCGATGAAGTCCACTTCGGAAAGTAACGCGCTGCTCATGGCTCAACCCTTTCGACCGTTCTGTTAGCCCGTTAACATGCGGGCCTCACCGCGCCACGCGCACCCCACACAGGTGAACGACCACTGGTGAGGAGAGGTTCTACCGGACCTCCGGCAGGGCAAGAGAATTTCGAAGCGCAGAAAGTATAGGAACCCCCAAAATGTCGGCAACACTCACCGGGGAATTTATCCAGAAACCCGAACGAACGTTCCAGATGAGCAAGATAGGCAACCTTTGTGGGTTGATCGTGTGCCCGCGCACTGTGGTAAAGCGAACCGAAGGCGGTAATGTGGGAAAGAACCACAAGCGGGGTGAGTTACACTCCACGTTCGCGGCTTCGTTCGGAGATGACATGCGAGCGAGGCTTTGGTTGTTGCTACCAACGGTGTGCCTGTATGCGGGCGACCTCGCGCTTACGCTCGCGGGTCAGCCGGAAGCGTACTGGGTCGGGGATTACTCCACCGCGGAGGAGTACAACCCGGTCGCGTATCCGCTGCTCGTCCGGCACCCAGCGCTCTTCCTCGCGGGCGCGATCGTCTGGCTCGCGGTGTTCGCCACGGTCGTACTGTGCTGGCACCACCCTCTGGCCGCGTGGCTCGCGATCGGCGTGGCGCTGGGAAGCGCGCTCGGCGGCAGCACCTGGTTCGCACGTCACGGCACAATGGGCTGGCTTCTGGCCGTGGTGTATTTGAGCGCCGCGGCGTTCCTCTCGCGTGCGTGCTGGCGCCGCGCGATCGCCTCCGCTTGAACGGAAGTTGCGTCCGAGTCGTTCCGCGGGTAGGGTGCGGACCGAAGCAATGATCCGCATCACGGAAGAGCGGCACATGAACTTCTACGTCGGCACTAGCGGCTACTCGTACCCGGAGTGGAAGGGCACCTTCTACCCCCAGAAGTTCCCGGCAACCAAGATGCTCGCTTACTACGGCGAGCGGTTCCGCACCGTCGAGATCAACAACACGTTCTACCGCCCACCGACCGCGCAACTCCTCGAAACGTGGGCGAGCCAGGTTCCCGCGAACTTCCGGTTCGTGCTGAAGGCACCGCAAGAGATCACGCACGTGAAGCGGCTCGCCAACGCGGGTGCGATGGTCGCGTCGCTGATCGAAACGGCCGCGGGGTTGAACGACCGCCTCGGGCCGGTGTTGTTCCAGTTGCCGCCGAACTTCCGAAAGGATGTGTCGCTGCTGTCCGACTTCCTCGCGTCACTGCCGGCGTGCCGGGTCGCGTTCGAGTTCCGCCATCAGTCGTGGTTCGACGAGGACGTGCTCGACCTGCTCCGCGATCATCAGACCGCGATGTGTGTCGCGGACGCGGAGGACGAATTGGACGTTCCGTTCGTGTCCACTGCGAACTTCGGTTACCTGCGATTGCGCCGCCCCGATTACGACGATATCGCGTTGCGAACATGGGCCGCGCGAATGCAGGCGCAGGGCTGGCGCGAGTGCTTCGTGTTCTTCAAGCACGAAGACGCGGGCGCCGGGCCGCGGATGGCGTCGCGCCTGTTAGAATTGCTCGCGAAGGGTTCACAACCAGCACAGCAAAAGCGGGCCGCATAGCCCTTCCCTTGCGGTCGAAGACCGCAGTTCCGTTGACCCGCACCGCGTGGACCGGTTAAACTCGCATTACACCGACCGTTCCACACGCCCGCACTTTTCGCGGGTGAGGAGTTTCGATGAGTTTCGGAGATGGCGATGAAGCCCACGTGGACTTCGACACCGCGAAGGGCCGCGACTGGCCGAGCGTGCGGCAGTTCAACGTGTTCCTCTCGAACCGCATGGGCGCGCTGCTCGATCTCGTGCGCCGGTTCGAGCAGACCGACGTGCGAGTCGTGTCGCTGACCGTCGTGGAGACGGCCGACTGCGCCATCATCCGCCTCGTGCCCAGCGACTACGAACGCGGCTTCGAGATCCTCACAGCGGCGAAGTTCGCGTTCACCGAGAGCGACCTGCTCGTGGTGAAGTTGCCCGACGACGACCGGCCGCTGCTGACGATTACGAAGGCGCTGCTGAGCGCCGAGATCAACATCTGTTACATGTATCCGCTGTTGATCGGGGTCGGGCCGATGGGCAACACCGCCATCGCGGTGTACGTGGACGACTTCGAGAACGCCGCCAGCGCGCTCCAAGGGCAAGGATTCACGCTGTTCACCGAAAGCGATTTGATGGAGTAGTCGTCGCGAGCCGTTCTCGTCCGCGAACCCGGTTCGCGGACGAGATTTGTCCCTCCTCACTGTTCGGACGCGGCCCCGGAGTTGCCGCCAGATCCTCGGAATTCGGACAGCATTGCGCTCCAGGCGTCGAGGAATCGGGCGCGATCTTTCCGCTGCCCAACGCGCGAGTCTGGCGCGATTGACAACATTTTCGTAATTTTCTGCTTACAGCAGATTTCACTGTTCTAGGGTTTCGCACCGAGAATCGCGCCCGGATTGTTCTTTCCAGGCGGCACTCCCAGACCCTCCGAGTACCCCCCCCGTGATCGCCCTCCGCAAGACCGGCCGCGGTTCGCCGCGCGCCCGTCGCGGCAGCGTGCTGCCGGTAGTCACAATCCTCCTGGTCATCCTGATCGGAATGATCGCGTTCGCCGTTGACGTGGGATACGTCGCGCACGCACGCACCGAACTCCAAGCCACAGCCGACTCCGGCGACCTGGCAGGCCTCGCCAAACTCTACTCCGGCACCGGCGCCACCGAGGACTTCACCGCGGCGAACGCCGAGGTGAACAAGTTCGTCGGCGGATCGGCGGGGAACAGGCCAGGCCTAGCCGTCGCGGACGCGGACATCCAATTCGGCTACTTCGATCGGAACGCTGCGGTCGGCACCCGGTTCAGCACGGATCTCACCAACCGGAGGGCAAACGCCCTGCGCGTGACCCTCCGCCGCGACGGCACGACCAACCCCCGACTGGCTCTGTTCTTCGCCTCCGTCCTCGATCGGAAAGAGAACGACGTGCGCGCCCGGGCGACCGCGTGGATACCCCCAGGCCACGGGGTGCTGCCGAACGCGGAGTTGATCCCGTATGTGGCCCAGGTGGACTACTTCCACGGCGCCGCCGGCTTGCCCGCGCGGCCGAGCGATTCGGCTGGGTTCGTTAACGTCAACATCGACGATTTCACCGATGCCTGGAGGATCGGGCCCGCGGGCACCGTGCCAACGACCGGCCCCGACGGGGTGAAGGAACTGATTCTGTTCAGCGGCGACCAGAGCACGCCAGGCAACTTCGGCTCGATCGACCTCGGCAGCGCCTCCAACGGCACCCCGGAACTGGCCCGGCAGTTGCGATACGGGCCCACGCAAAGCGACTTCGACATCCTGAAGAACGAGGGCAAACTCGCGGCCGACAACTCCCTCCAGGCGCCGGTGGACCTCGGTGGCGACACCGGTATCAGCAACGGGACCAAAGACGACTGGGCCGCGATCATCGGCAAGAACAGGATCATCCCGCTGTACGACACGGTGAGCGGCAACGGCAACAACGCCTCCTTCCACATCATCGGGTTCGCCGGTGTGCGGATCGTGGCCGCCGATCTCCTAGGCGACCCGAAGCGAGTGTGGGTGCAGCCGACGACGTTCTACTCGAACAAGGTGACGGTCGCGCCGACCGGGTCCAGCGGCATGGTCGGGGTCTCCGCCCCACCCCGACTCGTGATCCCGTAACAAACCCGACAAACTCCAACGCCCCATCCCGAATCAACGAGGCAAGCAATGCTTACCCGTTACAGCCGTCAAACGCGCCCGCGCCGGGGGGCCGCGACCGTCGAGTTCGCGGTCGTCCTACCAGTCCTCCTCACGTTCATCCTGGGAATCATCGAGTTCGGCCGGTTGGTCATGGTCGCGCAGGTGAGCACGAACGCCGCCCGTGAGACCGCCCGATACGCCTCGCAGGGAAGCGCAAACACCATGACGGTGGAGGCGCATACCCGCAACTACCTGACCGCAGCCGGCATCAACGGGGCCGCGGCCGGCCCCGGTAGCGCCGTCACGATCACCATCGAATACCAGTCCGGTGAGACGTGGACGACAACGACCGACCCGTCCGTGCTGCCTTCCGGCACGCCCATCCGGGCGACTGTGTCGAGCAACTTCAACCAGCAGTCCTGGCTCCCGACCCGGTTCTTTGTCGGAGACAACCTGCCGGTTCAGGGCGTCGTCATCATGAGAAAGGAGTGATTCATGCGCCCGTTCACTTATCTGGGGCGGATGGCTCGCCGGTTCCTCAGGGCCGAGTCCGGGGCGACGGCCGTCGAGTACGCGGTTCTCGTTGCGGGAGTGGTCATCGTGTGCGTGGCGGCCGCGGCGGCGTTGAAAGTGCCGGCCAGCAGCGCCTTCAACAACAGCGGCAACACCATCGGCACCTATGATGACCCGTGAGCGGCTCGGATTGCGGCGCATCTTGCGAAAAAACGCGATCCACCCTCTAGGCGGCACGCCGATGTCGTCGAATACCTTGACGTTACGGTATCGGGTGGTAATACTCAACCCATCCACACGGCCCATTCCGAGACGGAGGTTTCGCCAGTTATGTCTCACATCGTCACCGCACCCTGTAACGATTGCAAGTACACCGACTGCTGCGTCGTCTGCCCGGTAGAGTGTTTCTACCAAGACGAGATGATGCTCTACATCGACCCTGAAGACTGCATCGACTGTGAAGCCTGCGTCCCGGAATGCCCGGTCGAGGCGATCTACTCCGAACCGAATACGCCGGCGCAGTGGAGTAGTTACATCCAACTGAACGTCGAGCGCGCCGCGGCGCTGAAGGCTGCCGGTGGCGAATCGCACATCACCGAGAAGAGCACCGCGAAGGAAGGGCCGGATTGTAAGAAGAAGTAAATTGGTCATTGGTCATTGGTCATTGGTCCTTCGTCGTGAGTGGTCAGCCGACTCGGCCTGCGGATACAAGTGCTGACGACCAATGACGAAAGGCCAATGACCAATGACGGGTTTCGTACTCATCCAACTTGGGACACCGGACGCGCCGACCGCGACCGCGCTCAAGCCTTACCTCCGCCAGTTCCTCTCCGACCCGCGCGTGATCGAGAACCAGGGGTGGAAGTGGAAGTTCATTCTTAACTTCCTCATCCTCCGCAGTCGGCCCGCGGCGTCCGCGGCCAAATACGCTCGCATCTGGGACGCAAAGACCGGTTCGCCACTCCTCCACTACACGCTCCGCCAAACTGAATTGCTGCAGGCCGAGTTCCCGAACAACCCAGTGCGGTTCGGCATGATCGTCGGCAACCCGCCGCTACGCCGCACCATCGAGGAGATGGTCGCGAGCGGCGTGGACAAGCTCATCGCGATACCGATGTTCCCACAATACTCCGCGACCTCCTTCGCCAGCGCGACCGACACGCTGTTCACCGCGCTGAAGACACTACGCCGCGTGCCGGCGGTGCGCGTCGTTCCGCCCTACCCCGATCACCCCGCGTACATCGACGCACTCGAAGCGGTTCTCCGCGACGACCTCGCGAAGTTGCCGTGGGAACCGGAACACTTCGTCATCAGCTTCCACGGCATCCCGCAATCGTATGTCGCAAAGGGCGACCCGTACCCGTCGGACGTTGAACGCACGAAGATTGAGTTAGTCAAGCGGATGGGCTGGCAACCAGGGCAGTGGACGCAGACGTATCAGTCGCGGTTCGGCCGCAGCGAATGGCTGAAACCGTACACCGACGACGTGCTTGCGGACTTGGCAAAGAAGGGTGTGAAGCGCGTCTACGTGGCGCTGCCGGGGTTCACCGCGGACTGCCTCGAAACTCTCGACGAGATTGGCACCGAGAGCCACGAAGCGTTCGAGCACGCGGGCGGGGAACACCTCAAGGCCGGCACCTGCTTGAACGACCACCCGAAGTGGATTGAAGGCATGGCGAAGATTCTGCGCGACGAAGGCCAGGGGTGGTTGTAGGCGAGCGGGTGGCGTAAGCCCCCGCTCGCCAAAACTCTCTTCTCGTCTCGCGTATCATTCTAATAGCAACTCCTCTTCTCGCTTGGGTGTCTCATGGACGCGTTCATCCTTTCCGCGGTCCGCACACCGATCGGCAAGTTTCTTGGCAGCCTCTCCGAACTCCCCGCGCCGAAGCTCGGGGCGGTCGCCATTGCGGAGGCGCTGAATCGCGCGACCGTGCGCCCGGAACAGGTCGAAGATGTAATCATGGGCAACGTGGTGCAGGCCGGCGTGGGCCAGGCTCCGGCACGGCAGGCAGCCTTGTTCGCGGGTATCCCGGATACCGTACCGGCGCACACCACGAACATGGTCTGTGGCTCCGGGCTGAAATCCGTGATGCTCGCGACCCAGAGCATCCGCGCCGGCGACGCGAACCTGATTGTGGCCGGCGGGATGGAGAGCATGAGCCGTGCCCCCTTCCTGCTTCAAGGCATCCGCCAGGGCTACAAGTACGGCGACCAGAAGACCCTCGACGCGCTGATTAACGATGGCCTGTGGTGCCCGTTCGAGAATTGGCCGATGGGTGACGCGGCGGAACACATCGCGACCAAGTGCAACGTGTCGCGCGCCGAGCAGGACCGGTTCGCGGCCCAGAGCCACCAACGAGCGGCGGCAGCATGGGCGGCTGGCGTGTTCAACGACGAGGTGGTTTCTGTGTCCATGGCGAGCGGGGGGCGTAAGCCCCCTGTTGTGATCGAACGCGACGAGGGCATTCGCGCCGACACAACCGCCGAGAGCCTCGCGAAGTTGAAGCCCGCGTTCCGGTCAGACGGAACCGTGACCGCGGGCAACGCGTCGCAACTCTCCGACGGCGGCGCGGCGGTGGTGGTCGCGTCCGCGAGGTTCGTGGAAGAGAACGCCGCGAAACCGCTCGCTCGCGTCGTGAGTTACGCCATGAGCGGCGTTGCCCCGAAAGACATCTTCATCGCGCCTGTGCGTGCTGTGCAGTTGGCGTGCGAAAAGGCGAAACTGTCGGTATCAGATATCGACCTGTGGGAACTGAACGAAGCGTTCGCGTCGCAGATGCTCGCGTGCGGGAAGGGCTTGAACCTCGACGAATCGAAGGTGAACGTCCACGGCGGCGCGGTCGCGCTGGGTCACCCGATCGGCGCGAGCGGCACGCGGGTGCTGGTCACGCTGATTCACGCTCTCCACCAGCACAGCAAGCGGTATGGTTGCGCGTCGCTCTGCTTGGGTGGCGGCAACGCCGTCGCACTGATCGTGGAGCGGTTGTAGTCGAAAACGGTGTCTTTGTCGTGGTGCAGGCGACCCGCCTGCGTCGGTTCTCC
>CAMDQN010000131.1 GCA_945905925.1 Singulisphaera sp. GP187 | reverse complement strand
ACCCCGGTGTACGACTCGATTGCCTCGGCCGAAGCCGCAGGGCTGTTCGCCGGACTGGACACGGCCACCCGGGCGACCATCGTCAACTGGAACTTCGACGCCGCCACCGCAGACGCGGGCGGGCCGTACACAGTGCCCAGCAACGGGGCGGTGGCGCTGAACGGTACTGGCCCGTCTGGATCGACGTTCGAGTGGGACTTTGACTTCGATGGGTCCACGTTCACCACGGACACGACCGGCGCGAACCCGGCATTCATCGCCACCGGGCTGGCGAACGGCACCGTGCGAACCGTGGCGGTTCGTGCAACACTCCCGAACGGCAGCACTGCGATCGACACGGCCCAACTCACGGTGACGGCAGTGAGCACAGGGTCTATCTCTATCCTACCGGCCGTGACCCTCGGCAGTAGCTCCGGTACGGTGCAGGTACGTGCGGCCAACAACTCCCCGACACTCGCTTTGACCCCATACAGTGGGTTCAACGGCCCAGTCAACTCCGCGCTCGGCGATGTGACCGGAGACGGCATCGACGACGTCATCACCGCGACGCAGTCCGCAACCTCTCACATCAAGGTGTTCGACTCGGTGAGCGGCGCCGAAGTGCGATCGTTCTTCGCGTTCAACGGGTTCAATGGCGGCACCCAGGTGTCGGCCCTCGACCTGAACGCGGACGGCACGGACGATATCCTGGTCGGAGCCGGGGCCGGGGCGCTGGGAGGCCACGTCAAGGTATTCGACGGGATCACCGGGGCCGAGGTCCGGAGTTTCTTCGCGTTCGACGGCTACGCCGGTGGCCTCTCGGTGTCGGGTGGAGACGTGACGGGTGACGGGATCGATGACATCATCGTGGGTACCCTCAACGGGGTCTCGCACGTGAAGGTCTTCGACGGAGCGACCGGGGCCGAGGTGCGCAGTTTCTTCGCGTTCCCGGGTTCGGTCGGGGTGAACGTGGCGGCGGTGGATGGGCTGATCGTGACCGGAGTGGAGTCGCCGCTGCCGTTGGCGAACCCAAGCGAGGTCCGGGTGTACGACCAGGCCGGAGCCGTGCGGTCGTTCGTCCCTTACGCCGGGTTCACCGGGTCGGTGCGGGTCGGGGCCGACGCGGACGGACGGATCGTGACCGGCACCGGCCCGGGCACAGGCCCGCACGTCAAGGTGTTCGACCCGGCCACGCTTGCCGAGGTGCGGTCGTTCTTCGTCTTCGATGCGCTGCTGACGAACGGTGTGTTCGTCTGAGTGTAGTTGCCAGGTAACGTGTTTGGTGTTTGGTTAGCCGCGAGCCGAAGGCGAGCGTGTGCGTCGCGCACCCCTGCGGGGTTGCGGCTAACCAAACACCAAACACCAACCGAAACTGGTCTGGTGTGGTGGCTAGAAATGGCGTATTGGACGGCTCCGGGAAGCTGGGTTCCGCCGGAACAAGGATGCCGCCTATGACGCGCCCCGCATTACCGCACGCACACCCCACCGCGCTCGTCTCGGCCGACGCGGACCTGTCGCCCGACGTGAAGATCGGACCGTTCGCGGTGATCGAAGGCCGGGTCACGGTCGGATCCGGCTGCGTCATCGGACCGCACGCGCATTTAATCGGACCGCTGACACTGGGCGCGAACAACAACATCGGCACCGGGTCCGTGATCGGCGGCGTGCCGCAGCACCTCGGCTACAACGGCGAAGTCACGTCCGTCGAGATCGGCGATGGGAACGTGTTCCGCGAACACGTGACCGTTCACCGTGGCATGCCGGTCGGCGCCGGTCCGGGAACAGGTGTCACGTGCATCGGGCACCGCAATTTCTTCATGGCCGGGAGCCACATCGCGCACGATTGCGTCGTCGGCAACGACGTGATCTTCGCGAACGCGGCGCTCATCGGCGGGCACGTCACCGTCGGCGACCGGGCGTTCATCAGCGGCAACTCGGCCGTTCACCAGTTCTGTCGCGTGGGCCGGCTCGCGTTCCTGAGTGGCGCGTCCGCGTCGAGCAAGGACATCCCGCCGTTCTGGGTGATGCAAGACGTGAACTACGTTCGCGGGTTGAACCTGGTGGGCATGAAGCGCGCCGGGATTCTGCCCGCGGAACGAGGGGCAATCCGCAAGGCGTACCGCATCATCTACATGACACGGCCGGCCCTGCCACTCTCCGCGGCGCTGCTCCGCATCGAAGCGGAACTGGGCGCGTTCCCGGCGATTCAGGAGTTGGTGGAGTTCATCCGCACGTCGAAGCGCGGCATCTGCGGCGCGCACCGTCTCGCGGGCAACGGCGAGGACGATGAATCCGCCGCGGCATAGTGTTCCGCTGAACGCGAAACTGGGCCGGTTTTCCCGGCGCGCCCTTGTCACTCGATCGCCTCTCCACAATAATCTCCCCTACCATCTTGAGGCGGTCCCGAATCGATTCGGGACCGCTTCTACGTCGTTTGGAAGCAATGTGCGGGACTGGCGAGGGTAGTGGGTGCTTCGGTGCCTGCGAGAGTAGCCTTCACGCGAGGTAATCGAATGGCCATCGCCGTCACCCTCAAGACCACACCGCGCACCCAGCGCGGTTCCGCTGCCGCGATCAAACTCCGCAAGCAGGGACTCGTTCCCGCCATCGTCTACGGGCACAAACTCGCGAACGCGCAAATCGCCGTGAACGCGGAAGAACTCGACCGCGCAATCCGGGTTCAACACGTTCGCGTGCTCGAACTCGACATCAATGGCAAACTGGAAACGGTCCTCATCCGCGAACTGCAGTGGGACTATCTCGGCAAGCAGATGATCCACGTGGACTTCGAGCGGAAGGACCGCGCGGAACTCGTTCGCGTGACCGTGCCGGTCGAACTGCGGAACGCCCCTAAGCAAACCGGCGGTGGCGTCCTCGATCAACCGCTGCACACTCTCCACGTCGAGTGCCCACTCGGGAACATCCCTGAAGGCATCCGCATCGACATCACGAACCTCACGCTCGGCAACCCGATCCACGTGAAGGAACTCGTACTCCCCGAAGGCATCAAGGTTCTGGAATCTCCAGACGCGGTCGTGGTGCAACTGAAACTGCCTGGCATCGAACCGGTCGCGGCCGTCGTCGCCGAACCGGGCGCTGGCCCCGAAGTGATCAAGCCCGAGAAGAAGAAGGGCGACGAGGACGCGGAAGACACGAAGAAGTAAACAGTGTTCAGTGTTCAGGATTCCGCGTTCAGACTGTTGGACATCGCGAGCCTTTCGCGCGGAGGATGTGTCTGCCCGAAGTTGCTTCCTGAACACTGAAAATTCCCATGAAAGTCATTGTGGGGCTGGGAAACCCCGGCACGAAGTACGCGGGGACGAGGCACAACGTCGGGTTCGACGTGATCGACTACCTCGCCGCCGGACCAGGCGTCGGGGCGTTCCGCGAGAAGTTTGAAGCGTTCGTCGCGGAGATGAAGGAAGGCGACGAGACCGTACTCTTGGTGAAACCGCTCACGTTCATGAACCTGAGTGGGCGGGCGGTCCGAGCACTCCTCGACTTCTACAAGGTACCGGTCGAGAATGTGTTCGTGGTGTGTGACGACTTCAACCTCCCGCTCGGCAAGTTGCGTGTGCGGACAAAGGGGAGTCACGGCGGGCAAAACGGACTGCGGAACATTCAGGAACAACTCGGCACGGACGCCTACACGCGACTCCGCATTGGCGTGGGACAACCGACGGTCGGCGACGCGGTCGATCACGTGCTGTCGAAGTTCAAGCCCGGCGAGCGTGCTGCAGTCGAAGACGCGATCGCCACCGCCGCGCAAGCTGCATTTGTGTGGAGCAGGCAAGGCGCCGAAACGTGTATGAACCGGTTCAACGGCGGCGACGAGAAGAATGAAAAAGGAAAAGTGAAAAAGGAACAATTGAAGAAGGAAAAGGCGGAAGACAAGAAGCCCGACACGACCGCTTGATTGCTACTGTCTTCCATTTTGAATTTTACCTTTTACCTTTTTCATTCTGAGCGAAGCGAAGCAGGTCGCTCCCCATCCGATGTGCGGACGGGGTCGCGGGGCACAAAGCCTCGACCGAACCACGGTGACCACCGCCCCGGACACGTCCGGTACGGACAACCTTTAGGGATCACATGCCGACACAAACTTACGAAACGCTATTCCTCCTCGACCCGACGAAAGTGTCGGCCGATGCCGAGGCCGTGAAGACCCAACTGCATACGCTCATCGAGCGCCACGGCGGGCACATCGAGATCAGCCGCCCGTGGGACTACAACCACAAACTGACGTACCCGATCGGAAAGTCCAAGAAGGGCAGTTTCCACATCGTGTACTACACGTTCGAGAGTACTAAACAGGCCGAACTCGAACGCGACTTCGCGCTGCAAGAGGGGCTGATCCTTCGACAACTCACGTCGAAGATCGACCCGAAGTGGAAGGACGAGATGCTGCAGGTGGCCCGCGAGGACACCAGCGTCGGGTTCGCGCTCCGCGGGATGCAAGACGAACAGACTGTGCAGACCGACCCGAACGCGATCGGCGGCGAACCGGTGCCGCATGGCCTCAACGACGACGGCCCGCCTTCGCGCGGGGATCGTGGCGACCGTGGCGACCGCGATGGTGGGGGACCGCCGCGCCGAGGGCGCCGCGACATGGCCGAAAAGCCAGATTAGTTCAAAGTAGTAGGCGCATGGCGTGTGCCGTCGCTGCGAGAACCCGAGAAGTGACGGCACGTGCCTACTACTTTGAAATCACCGACCTTGCGTGAGAACCATCCGATGGCGTAACCTATTCCCGCTGGCGCGCCCCAACCTTCAACTAAACTATTCCTGTTGGGGGCGGCCCGCGTGGAGGTCGCATCATGGCGACTCTGAATAGGGTGATGTTCATCGGTCGGCTCACCCGGGATCCCGAAGCGCCGCGGAGCCTGCCCAACGGCGGCACCGTGGTCAAGTTCGGGTTCGCGGTCGGGCGGAGCAAGAAGAACCCGCAGACGGGACAGTGGGAAAACGACCCAAACCCGCTGTTCATCGACTGCGAGGTGTTCAGCCGCCCGGACTCGAAGCGGAACCTGCCCGACCTGATCACCCAATATTGCAAGAAGGGCGACTCGCTGTACATCGAGGGCCGGTTGCAACTCGACCAGTGGGAAGATAAGAACGGTGGCGGGAAGCGTTCGAAACACAAACTCGTCGTTGACAGCCTCGAATTCATCGGCAAGAGCGAGGGCGGAGGCGGAGGCGGAGGCGACGACGGGGGCGACGGTGGCGAGTCCGGCGGTGGTGGCGGAGGTCGTCAATCGGGTGGGTACGGTGGAGGCGGCGGTGGTCGCCCCGCGAGCGGTGGCGGTCGTCCTGGCGGTGGGCGCAGCGCTCCCCCACCACGAGACGACGATGACGGGGACAGCGGCGGCAACTCGGGGGGGGGCAACGACCCCATCCCGTTCTAAATGCCGACGCCAGAACCCGTCGCGAGTGAACTGGTAACTCTCCGTGCGGTCGCTTACCCGACCGCACGGTTTTTCACACAAGCACGGGATACGGATCATGGCGAAGACCGCGAAGAAGGCTGACGCCGCGAGCGCCAAGCCCACAGAAAAGAAACTACCCCAGAAGAAGGTCCGCGTGCGCAACCAGGTCAAGCGCGGACCGCACGGCGGCACGCTCGTCGTGTTGGTCGACGACACCGCACACGTCGGCAAGCAGGGCGAAATCGTCGAGGTGAAGGCCGGCTACGCCCGCAACTACCTCATCCCCTACGGCAAAGCGGTCATCCCTTCCGCCGAAAACCTGCACACCCTCGATCAGTACAAGATCAAGGTCGAGAAGGCACGCGAGGCCAGGATCGCGGACCTCAAGGTGCTCGCGGAGCAACTCACGCGACTCCCAGCCGTGACCATTGAAGCGAACGCTCACGAAGCGCAGGTCGAACGTGGCGGACAAATCGAAACCCACCTGATGCTCTACGGCTCGATCAGTGGCCCCGAAATCAGCAAGACGCTCAAGGGCAAGAACCTGAAGGTCGAGCCGGAGATGGTGAAGCTCGAGAACCCGATCAAGGAAGCGAACACGCTCACCGAAGTTCCGCTCTCGCTCGGCTACGGCATCGAAGCGAAGATCCAGGTTCTCGTCGTCGCGCTCCAGGGAAAGAAGTAAATTAGAAGTGATGAGTGTTGAGTAAAGGCAGAAGGCCAGAAGCGTAATTGCCTCTGGCCTTCTGCCTTTACTCAACACTTTTCCAAATAAAGCGAGCCGCCGGGGTAGATACCCCGGCGGCTCTTTTTTGGGTGGGCGGCTTATCAGACCACCCGTAGCGGCCACTTCAATTCACCACAACTCGCGCCGTGGAGAAGAAAATTTCAGCCACCCGACCCTTCGTACAATGGTCAGTAGGCACGGGACCACCTCCTTTCAACTTTGTCACGCCTGAAGATATCACGACCAAGCAATACCCTGAGGCCTATAGTCCGTCGCGTCACGGACACGCGACCCGTCGAGCCAACGGAATAATACACGCATGGCGTGTCGCGCGAAGGCCACTTCGATATTTTCCCGTTTCCCCGTTGCCAGTACATTCGCGCACCCCGGAACACGCGGTGCGATCACGTTCCGGGTCTCCACTGGTCGGAACCGTCAACGCCGGACACAATACGGTGTTGGGACTGACAGTGCGCTCCGTTCCCACCTCTTAATTCGGGGATGCTCCACCATGATGGCCACGATCGCGCTCGCCGTCCTCACAGGACTCCCGGCCCAGCCCGCCGGCGAACTGAAACTCACCAACGTGCGGACCACCATCGGCGAACTCGGCCCGGCCCGCGACGCCACCAAACTCCTGCCGGGTGACGTGCTGTTCATCGCCTACGACATCGACGGCATCTCCATTGATGGCGAGGGCGTGGCGAGGTACACGATGGCGATGGAAGTGATCAACGCGGCCGGGACGCGCATCCTGCCGCCGCCGAACGAGCCGAAGGTCGAGCCGCGCGAGATGGTCGAGTTCGTGCCACTCCGGGGCAACAAGATGCCGGCCCGGGCGTTCGTCACCATCGGCCTGGATCAGCCGGCGGGCAGTTACACGTGCAAGCTCGTCGTGACCGACACGAAGTCGAAGACGACCGGCAACCTGAGTCTAAAGTTCGAGGTCGCAAAGAAGGAGTTCGGCGTGGTCGCGGTGTACACCACCTACGACCAGCGTGGCGAACTGTCCGCCCCGACCGCCGGGCAGGTCGGGCAAACGATCTACGTCCAGTTCAGCATCGCCGCGTTCGAGCGCGACGTGAAGACCAAGCAGCCCGACGTGGAGGTCGTGTGCCAGATCTTCGACGACAAGAACGCCGCGACCCTGGTCACGCCGCGTAAGCACATCCAGGACGCGAAGGCGCTCCAGACGGTGAAGGAAACCGACGGTGCGTTCGCGCTGCAGTTCCCGATGTTCATGAACCGGCCCGGCAAGTTCGTCGTGGAGATCACCGCGGAAGATCGCGTAACGAAGAAAAAAACCAGTTACAAGTTGCCGGTGACCGTGGCGTCAGCGAACTGAAGAACCCCTCCCGGCAGTGAGGGGAGCAAGACATTCGGAACTCGATTACGTTAGGCGAGTTGCGAGTGTTTTGCTCCCCCTCCCTGCAGGGAGGGGGTGGGGGTGGGTTCTTTCCCGACGTCCCTACAATACACACATCTCTCGCTCCAGCACCCAGGCTCACGCGACCATGAATAACCTCGCCGACCAGATCTCCCGCTTCCGCAACATGGCGCAGGAAGACCCCGAGAACGACCTCGCGCACTACCGATTGGGACAGTTCCTCCTCGAAGACGGACAGTTCGAGGAAGCGGTGAAATGCTTCCGGCGCACGCTCGAAATCACGCCCGAGTTCTCCACCGCGTTCAAGTTCCTCGGCGAAAGCCTGCTGAAGCTCGACCGCAAAAGTGAAGCGGTCGAAGTGTTCACGAAGGGTTGGACGATCGCGGACGACCGCGGCGACCGCGTGCCGCGCGACGCGATGGCCAAGCACCTTGACCAACTCGGCGCACCGACCCCCAAGAAGCAAGTCGCGACCACCCCGACCGAAGACGACGGCAGTCCGGGCACCGGGTTCCGCTGCGAGCGCCCCGGGTGCATGGAGGGCAAGCGCGCGAAACAACTCGACAAGCCGCCGCTCCCCGACGCGATCGGGCTTCGTATCCACGCCGAAATTTGCGGCGCGTGCTGGCTACTTTGGTTGAAGGATTTGAGTGTGAAGGTCGTAAACGAGTTGCGCCTCGACCTCAGCTCCGAGGGCGGACAGCACGAGTACGACAAGAACATGCGCGAGTTCATGGGGTTCGAGCAGGAAGCCGCGAAGTGATAACCTCCCTTCTCGTACAGTTCGGCCGGTCCGGTTTCGTCGGCCGGTTCACGGCCCCCGCGGCGGTCGCGCGCGGCGTGCGCGTCATCGTGCGAGGGCCGCGCGGCGTCGAACCGGGAATGGCTCTGGGCGAACTCGGCGAGAAGTTCGCCGCGGCGCTTTCCACTGAGGGCGAGTTACTCCGCGTCGCGACGCCCGAAGACGATTCGCTCACCGCGACGTTCCCCGCACGCGAAGCCGAACTGCTCGCGGTTGCGAACGACGCGGCGACGAACGAAGGGTTGCCGCTCACGTTCGTGGACGCGGAACTCACACTCGACGATCACCTCATTCTGCACGGCCTCGCGTGGGACGCGTGCGACGCGACCCCGCTGTTCGCGGAACTGTCCGCGCGCTTCGGCCTTACCGTGCGCCTTCTCGACCTGTCGCAAACGGCGGTGACGCGCGACCCGAAGCCGGTCGCGGAGAAGTGCGACAAGCCCGGTTGCGGCTCTGACGGCGGCGGGTGCTCTTCGTGCGCCACCGACACCGGCGGTAGCGAGAAGAAAGGCTGTTCGACCGGTTCGTGTTCGCGCGGCAAGGTGAAGTCGGCCGACGAACTGACCGCGTACTTTGCCGACTTGCGCCAAAAGATGGAACAAGCCGAGGCCACGCGCACGCCTTTGGTGTGATTCTTGTAGGGTGGGTCGAGGCTTTGCGCAGGCCCACCACGGCGAAACCAGTACGATTGACGTTGTTGCTGTAGCTCAGCGCCGGTGAGCCTTCGCAAAGCCTCGACCCACCCTACAAGAGGTGATTCATGCACTTTTGGAACTGCATCCCCCTTGTCGCACTTGGAGCGGCGCTCGCGCTGACTCCCGTACAAGCGGCGGACGAAGACACGACACGCGCCCTCACCGCGCTCAAGGCGGTGACGAAAGAGGGCAAGGGCAACGAAGACGCCGGACCCGCGTGGAAGACGCTCGTCAGTAAGGGCGGCGCGGCGATCATTCCTGCGCTCGAAGCGTTCGACGACGACAACGCGACTGCGGCCAACTGGCTCCGCACCGCCGTGGACGCCATCGCCGAAAACGAAATCGCCGCCGGTCGCAAACTCCCGGCCGACAAACTCGAAGCGTTCGTGAAGGACACGAAGCGCGCCGCGACCGCACGCCGCGCCGCCTACGAAATCCTCGTGGCGCAAGACGCGGACGCGAAGGGACGGTTACTGCCGGGTTTCCTCAACGACAAATCCGCCGACCTCCGACGCGACGCCATCACGAACCAACTCGACATTCTGGAGAAACTCGCCCGGCCAACCATCAAAGCCGATCTGGAAAAGCTCTTCACGTTCACTCGCGATAAGGATCAGGTGGAACTGGTCGCGAAAAAGATCGAGGGTAACGGCGGAAATGTCAGCGTCAGTGAGCAACTCGGGTTCGTCACGTTCGCGGCGCTCGTCGGCCCGTTCGACAACACCGAGGGCAAGGGGTTCGCGGTCGCATACCCGCCCGAAGCCGCGACCAACATCAGCGCCACTTTCAAAGGCAAGGGCGGCGCGGAACTGAAGTGGGCCAACGCCGTCCCGACTGAAAAATCCGCCGCGTTCGACCTCAACACACTGCTCACGAAGCACAAGGACGCGGTCGCCTATGCGCGGGCCGTGGTCGTCGCGGAAAAGGAAATGCCGGGCGAAGTGCGCGTCACCTGTGCGACCGCTGTGCAAATCTTCCTCAACGGCAAGAAACTGTTCCAGCGCGAAGAGTACCACCACGGCACCCCGTTCGACGGACACACGGGTCGGGGCGTGCTTCTAAAGGGCGAAAACGTCATCGTGCTGAAGGTGTGTCAGAACAACCAGACGGAGCAGTGGGCGCAAGCGTGGCAGTTCCAGATGCGCGTGTGCGACTCGACCGGCGGCCCGCTCCCGCTGGAGCAGAAGATCACAATGAAGGACAAAACGCAAACGCACAAACTCGGGTTCCTGTCGCCGGAAGCGGAAAAGAAGGAGGAGAAGAAGTGATTCGCGCCATCCTGGTTTTCGCACTCGCACTCGCACCCGCACTCACACTCCGCGCCGCGGACTGGCCACAGTTCCGCGGGCCGAACGCAACCGGTGTTTCCGCAGACAAGAACCTGCCGACCGAGTGGTCGAAGGACAAGGGCCAGAAGTGGAAGGCGCCACTACCGGCGCGCGGCGTGTCGTCGCCGGTCGTGGTCGGTGATCGCGTGTACGTGACGTGCGCCTCCGGTGTTCGCGGCGACCGGTTACACGTGCTGTGTTTCGACGCGGAGACCGGCAAGCAACTCTGGCACCGCCAGTTGCAGGCCACCGGCAGCCCCGCGTGCCATCCGAAAGGCGGCATGGCCGCGAACACACCCGTGGCGGACGAAACCGGCGTCTACGCGATGTTCGGCACCGGCGACATGGCCGCGTTCGACAAGGACGGCACGCTCCGCTGGTATCGGTCGCTGGTGACTGACTACCCGACCATCACGAACGCGGTCGGCATGGCCGCGTCTCCGGTGCTGGTCGCGGGCAAGCTCATCGTGCCAATGGACAACGCGGGAGAATCGTTCCTCGCGGCCGTCGATACGAAGTACGGCAAGAACATCTGGAAGACCGAGCGCCCGCGCGAGATCAACTGGACGACTCCAATCGTGCGACAAGTGGGTTCGACCACCGAGTTGCTGTTCGCCGGGCCGAAGGGCTTGACCGCTTACGACGCCGCGACCGGCACGGATCGGTGGACGTTCAAGGCCGGCGGCGGGTCGGTCCCGATCGGCGTGATCGACGGCGACTCGATCTATCTTCCCGTCGGCGGCGTGACGAAGTTCAAGATCGACGACAAGGGTATCGCGGAGAAATCCGAGTGGGCCGCGAAGGACATGGCGACCGGCTACCCGTCGCCGGTGGTGTACGGCGGCCGTGTGTTCACGGTCAGTAGCCAGGGGTTGATGGTGTGTACCGAGGCGAAGACCGGCAAGCAGCTCTATAAAGAGCGGTTGAAGGGCACCTACTCGGCGTCACCGGTCGCGGGTGACGGGAAGGTGTACTTCCTGAACGAACTGGCCGTCTGCACCGTGCTCAGCGCGAAGGCCGACGAGTACGAACCACTCGCGACGAACGACCTCGGTGAAGGCTCGCTCGGCACGCCAGCCATCGCCCACGGTCGCGTGTACATCCGCACCGACAAGGCGCTCTACGCCGTTGGGAAGTAGTGTTTGGTGTTTGGTGTTTGGTGTTTGGGCTGTGCGTCTCGAATGCGCGTTGCGATTCTTTGGACCAAACACCAAACACCAAACACTACTTCTCAGCATCGCCGTCGGGTGTCACGCTCAGCGGGTATTCCGGCACCGCCAGGCCCAGCGTCGGGATCGCGAGCAACCGCCGGTAACCACGCGACACGCGGCGCTCTTCCGCCGCGACGAACTCGGGATCCATTTCCGCCTTTGAGAACAATCCGTCGCAACGGATTGGGGTGAACGCGGCATCCGCGATGTACTGCGCCAGCGCCGGGTTGCATCGCAGGTGCCGCTCGGGAAGCCGGTGGAGCAGTTCCAACGGCACTTCGCCCAGCACGAATCGCAAATACAAATCGGACTCGGTGACGACTTCCACGTCGCCGCCGCACACTTCGCACCGGTAGCCTTCGTCGCACTTCGCCATCGATTAACCAACGCTTGGGGGATACCTGTAATATGTTAAGCAGAAGTAGATAGTTCTGGACCGTGAAAGCGGGAAACGTCAATGAGCGTCTTGGACCGGTTTCGGCTCGACGGGCGCACCGCGGTCATCACCGGCGGCAGTCGCGGACTCGGGCGTGCGATGGCACAGGCACTCGCGGAAGCCGGGGCCGACCTCATCCTGATCGGTCGCGAAGCGGAGACGCTCGAAACCGCACGGCAGGAGCTAATCGCGCTTGGCCGAAAGGTCGCGGTCGTGCCCGGCGACGTGAGTACACCCGCGGGCGCCGAAGCCGCGTGCCGACAGGTGCTGAACCTGAACCGCCCCGTGGACATCCTGATTAACAACGTCGGCGGGCGCCGCATCGACACCCCTACCGAGGATACGCCGGTCTCGCAGTGGCAGGAGTTGATCGACCTGAACCTGACGAGCGCGCTCGTGTGTTCTCAGCAGTTGTGCCGAGGAATGCTCGAACGCGGCAAAGGCGCGGTTGTGAATGTGACGAGCATCGCGGGGCCAATCGCGCTGAAGGGGATTCGCGGGCGGCACTACGAGACCGCGAAAGGCGCGCTCACGGCGCTAACGCGATCACTCGCGGCGGACTGGGCAACACGCGGCGTGCGAGTGAACGCGATCGCGCCAGGCGGGTTCCTCACGGCGCCGAACCGCCGGTGGTTCGGCGAGAAGCCGGACTTTCAGACCGCGTTCGTGTCGAACGTGCCGATGGGCCGCATGGGTGAGCCGGAAGAACTCGGCCCCACCGCGGTCTTCCTCGCAAGCGACGCGAGCAGTTACATCACCGGCGCCACGGTCGTCGTGGACGGCGGATACACCCTGTGGTGAATTGTGTTTAGTGTTTGGTGTTTCGTGTTTTGGTTAGCTGCGACTCGAAGAGGAGCGCGAGCAGCCAGCACAACACCCAACACCAAACACCAAACACCAAACACTAAACACCAAGTAAAAATGGCTCTTCCTATCGTGGCGATTGTCGGCCGGCCGAACGTCGGCAAGTCGTCGCTGTTCAACTGGCTCGCCGGGCGGCGGATCAGCATCGTCGATCCGACCGCGGGCGTCACGCGCGACCGCGTATCAACCGTCGTCGAGTACGGCGGGCGCTCGTGGGAAATCATGGACACGGGCGGAATCGGCATCGTCGATGTCGATGACCTCACCGCCGACGTCGAGCGCCAGATCCAACTCGCGCTCGAGTCCGCGGCGCTGGTCGTGTTCATGGTGGACGTGCGCGACGGGATCGCGCCACTCGACGAGGACGTCGCGATCAGGCTGCGAAAGATCAACAAGCCGGTAGTGCTCGTCGCGAACAAGGCCGACACGGAGAAATTGGGGCAGCAAGCCGGCGAGTTCAACAAACTCGGTTACGGCGAACCGCTGTGCGTGAGCGTCGACCAGAAACTCGGCAAGGACGACCTGTTCGACGCGATCCTCGCGAAACTGCCCGAAGACACTGGCGAAGGCGCGCCCGCGGAAGCCGCGCTGATGATCGCGACCGTGGGCCGGCGCAACGCGGGGAAGAGCACGTTCATCAACAGCCTGGCTGGAGCCGAACGCGTCATCGTATCCGAGGTGCCCGGCACCACGCGCGACAGCGTGGACGTGCGCATCGAGCGCGACGGCAAGTCCTACGTCGCCATCGACACCGCCGGCGTGCGGAAATCAGCCAAGATGGGCACAAACATCGAGTTCTACAGTATCCACCGCGCACAGCGGTCCATCCGCCGCGCCGATGTGGTGCTGCACTTCTTCGACGCGCGCCACCGCATCAGTCGCGTGGACAAGCAACTCGCGGAGTACATCGTCGAGGAAAACAAACCCGCGATCTTCGTCGTCAACAAGTGGGACTTGGTGAAGGAGGACATGACGACCGACAAGATGGGCGAGTACGTGCGGGCGATGTTCCCGATGCTCGACCACGTGCCGATCGCGTTCATCACCGCGAAGAACGGGAAGAACGTGTTGCGCCTTCTTCAACTCGCAGTGCAACTGCACAAGCAGGCCGAAACGCGTGTCGGCACGGGCGACCTGAACCGCGTGATCCGCGCCGCGGTCGAGGCGAGCCACCCGGCGATGTCCGGCAGTAAAACGCCGAAGATCTTCTACGCGACCCAGATCGGCGTCCACCCGCCGACCATCGTACTGTTCACCAACGGCCCGGAGTTGTTCGACCAGACGTACATCCGCTATCTGACGAAGGTGCTGCGCGACACGTTCCCGTTCCCGGAAGTGGCGATCAAGGTGGTGCTGCGGGCAAAGGGCGAGGGCACCCGTCGCGGGTACGAAGGAGAAGTGGTCGAAGAGGCGGGCGACGAGGATCAGGAGATTCCGGTCGTCCGCACACCAAAGCGCACCGCACCGCAACCGGAGGTGAGCGAGGAAAGCGAACGCGACCAGCGCCCACGCAAGAAGCCTCGCGGCTCCGAGACCTGGGATTTTTAGAAGAGTGTTCTCTGCGGTGAACACTCTTATTTCTCGATCTTCCGAATCTCAATCCCCCGGAACGCGACCGGGTCGTTGTGCCCCGCGAAGCCGAAGTGACCCGTCGTGCGGTCCTTGCCGGGGTGCGGTTGCTTGTCCTTGAACTCGGTCACCTTGCTCAAGTCGGCGTCGAGGATGCGCGTGCCATTGAGTTCCACTTGCAACGTCGAACCCTTCGCGGTGACTTCCATGAAGTTCCACTCGCCCACCGGGCGCAGGAACCCTCGCTGAGCGGGCACCATGCCGTAAGCGGAGCCGTTGAACTGGCGCGGGTCGAGTTTCGCGTATTTTGGGTCGGTGTCGTCGAGGATTTGCAGTTCGCACATCGCCTGTGTCGCAACGTGAACGCTGCCACCGGGGTAGCGGAGCGCCAAGCCGTTGTTGCCGCCGGGCGGAAGCTTGTATTCGAGGCGCGCCGTGAAGTCGGCGTACTCCGGCTTCGCGTAGATGTTCCCGCCCTTCCCCTTCTTGCACACGATCGCGTTGTCAATCACCTCGTAGTTTTCCACCGCGCCGGCCCAGCCGTCGAAGTCCTTGCCGTTGAAGACGCTCTCAAAACCCTTCGCGTTCGACTTGCGGAGAATCTCGTTCGCTTCGGTGGAAGGAATCTCGCGGACGAACACGTTCCGCCAGCGGATCTCGCCGCCGTGCGTTTGCAGGAGAATCTTGCCGACTTTCGGTAGCGGTGATTTACGGTCCCAGTAGTTCTCCATGCGAGCGTAATCGACCACGAGTTTCCCATTGAGGTACACCGTGGTGCGCTCGCCGACCTGGATGATGCGGAACGTGCTCCACTCGCCGAACGGCTTGTCCGCGAGCACGAGCGGGTCGCGACCGTTTGCGCCGGGCGTGTTGTTGAACAACCCGCCGGAGCCGAGGTGCGGCTTCCGGTTGGGGTTCTTGGGGTCGAACACCTGGTTCCAGTCCCAGATTTGCACCTGCGGCGTGTTACGCAAATAGATGCCGCTATCGGCCTTCGCGACGGTCTTGTATTCGAGCAACAACTCGATGTCGCCATAGTCCTTATCGGTCGCGAGATACGCACCACTTCCATCGTTGACCAACTCGCCTTTATCGACGCTCCAGTGTTTCTTCGCGTCGGTCGTCCACTCATCGAGTTTCTTCGCGCGATCGTCGGGCGCGAGCTTCGCGACGTCCGCGGGCGCGGCGCCTTTCGTGTGGATGGCCCACCCGTGCCAGCCCGAAAGGTCTTTGCCGTTGAACAGCGCCGTGAACCCTTTGGGCGGATCGGCCGCAAGCAGTGGGAAAGCGACGCACAGCGCGACGCAAGAGAGGAGGTATCGCATGGAGAACTCGAAAGAGGTTTAGCGTCGGTCCCGGAGGGGCCGAGTCTTTCAAATGAACAGGGACGGCCCCTCCGGGACCAACGCGAAACTCACTTCTTCGGCGGCACAACAGGCCCGACGCCGCTGAAGTTGTACACGTAAGCGGTGCCGTTCGAGCCGGCGACGGCGAATTGCTCGCCCGTCGGGCTGATGGCGAAGTCGCGACAGTTCGTCGGGACGTTGATCGTGTGAACGCCGACCGGTTCGTCGTTCTTCCAGAACCACACACGACCCTGCCCACCGCCACCAGCCGCGATCACCGCGCCCGAGGGGTGGAAGCACACGCCCCACGCGGTCCCCTGGAACGCCTCCTTCGGCTTGAGCAACTTCGCTTTGCCTTCCTGCCAGTCGATCAGCACCACAACAGGGTTGCCCACGCCCGCGAACGCGTTGCTCACGTTCGTGATCCCGCACAGCGCGAACGCGGAGCCATCGGACTTGAACGCCATTCCGCGGGCACCGCCGATGTCGGCCATGAAACCGGGGTCGTACTTGGTGAGCACCTTCGCGTCGATGTCGCGCTCGCACTTGCCCGTCTTGAGGTTCCAGTCCTTCACGACGCCTCTGAGGTCGCACGATACGAGCCGCGAACCGTTCGGGTGAAACGCGACGTTGTACACGTGCGACGCGTGCCCTTCGAGTGTGCGAATCGCGGAGCCGTCGGCGGCTTTCCAGAGTTTCACCGCGTGGTCGTTGCCGCAACTCGCGACGGTGAGTCCGTCGGGGCTGACCGCGACTGACCTCGCCCAGCCGTCGTGCGCCTGAACGGTCTTGATGGGCTTGGGGGTGTCGGCTTCGCCCTGCCACCAGATGAGTTTGCCGTGGTAGTCAGCAGAAATGAACATGAACGGCGGCGCCTTCGGCGCGGGCACGCCGACCACTCCAAAACCGCCTGCGGTTTGCAGCGCGATCTGTTGTTTCGGCCAGGCGCCGAAGTCAGCCGCGACAACGGGCGAAGGTGCGACGAACGCCATTCCGCGCGTCCAACTCTCGTGCCCCGCGAGCACGGTTTTCGCACCAGTGAGCAGGTCGAACCGTTGAACGGTGTCGTCTTCGGCAGAGGCGAAGAGGAATCGCCCCGACGGGTCGAAGCGGCACCCGACGAGCGGCTTCGCGTGCTTGAGTTCGCGCTCGACGCGAGCGGCGGTGGGGTCGAGGATCGCGCGCGGTGGTGGGATGGACATGGGAATAAGGTGGGAAGAGGTAGAATCTGTTTAGCCGCGACCCGTAGTCCGCGGAGGGGAGCGCGCCACGTCGGTT
>CAMDQN010000130.1 GCA_945905925.1 Singulisphaera sp. GP187 | reverse complement strand
CCGCTTCCGCGAATCGATGAAGGCCAAGACCGACAAAGAACCCAAGAAGCAGAAAGACCCCAGGAAGGGAAACTGATACCATCTCAACCAGCCCGCGTGTCTTCCTTTTCAAAGCTGAACACGTCTTCCGAACAACTGCTGATCACCATGACGCACCTTCTGTGAGGAACCCTTGAGCTTCTTGATCACCTCGGACAGCGTGGCTCGCTCCGCATCCGTGAGCCGAACGATATACTTCTTCTGCATGGCCGAACCTCCGGAGTACGACCATCATCCCGAAAACATGAGATCACGAACACCCTAATTCATTAACCTGACGTTGCACTAGCCCTTCCGCAAGAAGAGACAGCGGTCGGAAGCGAAGGTTCGCGCACTCGAACGGGTATAGCGTCGGTCTCTGGGGGACCGACACGAACCTCGGATCTTGGATATCACTTCGGCGATGGCGCGTCGTAGGGCTTCAGGTATTCCGAAAATCCCTTGTAGGTGTCGAGCGGGTACTCGAACTGCTTCCCGTCTGGGCCGTGGCAGGTCACGCACCGGTTGTCGATCAGCGTTTTAATCCGCACCTTGCTGTCCTTCACGAACTCCGGCGTGAGCGTCTTGTCGCTCAACCCGGGCAGTTCGAACTTGTCGGTCTCGTACGCCGCCTTGCGTGCGGCCTCCGGCGAACGCGCCCACGCGAGCATCGCGTCCAGATCGCCCTGCCGCTGCGCCTTCATTTTGTCCTTCTCCCCCTGCGGCTTGTTGCTCTCCAGGAACTTCTTGTAGTCCTTGTCCTTGTCAAAGAACGCGTGGACCATCGTGCCTTCGCCGTTGAACTGGAACTGCTTCGGGTCCGCGGGGAGCGGGATCGGTTGCCCCTCCTCATCGACCGGTGGCCAGATGAGCAGTTTGTCGAGCGGGTGAAGGGGCTTGTAGAGCGCCACCGCGGTCCCTTGTGTCTTCGCGATTGCTTCCGTGATCGCGCGGCCCGCGTCCGCGACGCCATCGGCCGCGCTCTTGCCGTTGCCGTTCCCGTTGCCGTTCGGCTTGTCCGCGGGAACCACCTGCGGTTTCGGCAGCGCGGGGATGAGCAGTTTCACCACGAACCCGGTGCCGGCGAGCGCGCCGAACAGGAACAGCAGCGCGATCACCGCCTTGCCTTTCGTGCCGTACATGTTGAACAGACTGAGCGTGATTTGCGCGCCCAGACACAGACCCGCCACCGCGCCGGTGCCCATGACGCCCATCGCGAAGTACGGTCCCCACTGGTCGCACAGTCTGGCCAGCCACCACAGCCCCACGTCCGCGAACACCGCGATCACCACCGACGGGCCGCCAATCACACGCATCCACACCGGCCAACTGCTGAACGCGAAGATCAGGCCCGTCAGTGAGAACAACGTCGCGAAGCTCAACAGGTGAGCGTGCGTCGATTGCGTCAGTTTGGTGATGCTCATCGGCTCCTCGACCCGGATGTACCCGTTGGCCGGCGCGACGACCGCAGGCACTCCCATGAAGCGCGACAGGCACTCGTAGCTGTCGAGCAGAACGTCTGCCTTCTCGCCGCCGTTCGAGTGGCACGTTACGCAGCGGGCCTCGATGAGCGTCTTGATCTTCACCGCGTTGCCGTCGGTGAGCAGCGGCGTGAACGCCTTCGGCATCGTCCCTGGCGGCGGCGTGAACTTGTCCGCTGCGTAGGACGCCTTGCGCGGTTCGTCCGGTGTGTTGATCCACAGCGCGAACACGGTCTGTTCGCCCTTGCGCTCGGCCTTGACTTGTTCGACCACTTCCGGCAACTGCCCGCGAACCGCGTTGGCGTACTTCAGTGGCCCCTTCGCGCGGTCCTGGGTAGTGAACGCGGCCGACATCGAACC
Organism: Singulisphaera sp. GP187; assembly: GCA_945905925.1. Lineage (GTDB taxonomy): Bacteria > Planctomycetota > Planctomycetia > Gemmatales > Gemmataceae > Gemmata. The sequence continues at coordinate 15,359 of CAMDQN010000130.1, read as the reverse complement.
GCCGTTAATGTCAACCGTTTCGGCGGTGACGAGTGCCTCCAACCGCGACACCGGGCGCGCCGGCGGGTTGTTCGGGTCGAACCGCTTCTTGCCAGTGAACTTCAGGATCACGTCTTCGGGCGTGGGCATCGGACTGCCCTTCTTGGAATCCTGAACGTGCAGTTGCAGCATCGCCGAGGTATACCCGACGCCGACCGCCATCAGGAACACCGTGGCCACCACCTTCACCGGCAACGGCAGATCGCGAAGGGTGTACGACATAGGAAACTCCATCCGGGCGAACCCGGAGCGTGAGCGACGGGGTGGTAACCCGTCGGATAAGGTTCACCCCGTCGCTTACGTTCCGGGTTCGCCTAAAATCCGTTCGGCTGCCGCGAGTACCTCTTCGCGCGCTTCGGCCAGCGGCTTGTTCACGCGGGCGCCGCTCGCCAGTTTGTGCCCGCCACCGCCGAACCGCTCGGCCAGTTTCGACACGTCCACAGCCCGCGATCGGAAACTCACCTTCGTCCCGCCGCCAGGTTGTTCGATGAACACGAGCGCGAGGCCCACGCCCTCCACGCCGCGCGGGTAGTTGATTAGGTCTTCCGTGTCGCCCGGCACGCCGCCCGTCTTCACGTAGTCGGCAAGCGCGATCTCGGTGTACGCGATCTTCCCGTTCGCCCGCACCGCGAGGCGGTCCAGCGCGACCGCCGTGAGCTTGAACCGAGCCAGCGTCGCGGCTTCGTACAACTGCTCGTACAGAACCGTCGGGTTCGCGCCAGCGGCAACTAACTCGCCGCACAGCGCGAACGTCTCCGCGCTCGCATTCGGGTGCCGGAACCAGCCCGTGTCCGTCGCGATCGCCATGAACATGTGGTGCGCCGCGGACTTCGAGATCGGCGCACCCATCGCCCGGATAATCTCGTAAGCGAGCCGCCCGGTCGCCTCCGCGGTGATGTCTACTAACTGCAACCCGCCTAGATCGTCCTGGGTCCGGTGGTGATCGACCACGGCCCGCGGCAGCGGTGACTTCTTTAACCAATCGCCGAAGTCGCCGAGTTGGTTCCACGTCCCGGTGTCGAGCACCACCACGCAATCGCGGTCCGTGAACGCGGCCGGCTTGAAGTCCTCGATCACCTTTCGCTGCGGGTCCAAAAACTCGTATCGCGGGAGCAGTTTACTCGCGATCGCCACCCGCGGCTTCAATCCGACTGCCGTGAGCGCGTCGTGGAGCGCGAGTTGCGCACCCATGCCGTCCGCGTCCGGGCGAATGTGGGTCATCAACAGCGGGCGTTCGTGACGGCGGAGGAGGTCTACCAGCGGGGACCAGTCAAGCGGCATAAGAAGACGTTCCAGAGGCGGGGTAGGGAAATTGTAATCCGGTTACTCCACAAGGAAACGGAAATTCGCGGATTGCACGCCCCCGAACAACCAGCGAGCGTGCTGGGAGGAAGACGCCAGAATTGTTCGTCGCCACAGTCAGCGGATAGAATGGGCCTTTTCGCATCTGTCACAAAGTGTGATTCCTGAATGGTTTGTTCGCGAAGGAGGAGAAGCAATGATGCGCGACGAGAAGCAACCCCTCCCCAACCCCTCCCCTAAGAAGGGAGGGGCTTCAGACAGAAGACAAAGTGAGCGCTACGGTGCCTCCTGGTTTGTCTCCCCCTCCCTTCTTAGGGGAGGGGGTTGGGGGGAGAGGTTTCTTCTTCTTCTCCTCGCGCTCCTAATCCCCGCGTGCGCGCCCAAGCCGGTCGCCTCCACCAGCGACGAGCCGATGCCGGTGCCGGTCACGGTGGCCGACCCAAAACTGATGCCGCTGCGCCGCACCGTGCCCGTCGTCGGCACGCTGTACCCCCACGAAGACGTGACGCTTGCACCGAAGGTCGGCGGTAAGGTACTCCGCGTGTTAAAAGACGTGGGCGACCGGATCGGTCCGGGCGAACCGCTGCTCGAACTCGACGCGACCGAGTTCAAACTCGCGGTCGATCAGGCGCGCCCCGCGTTCGAGGCCGAACTCCGCAAACTGAAATTGACCGTGTTGCCCGCGACCGACGCCGCGTTCGAGGCGCACCTCCCGAACGTGGACGCGGTGGCCGAGGCGAAAGCCAACGTCGATCTCGCGGACTCCGAACTGAAGCGTACCGAAAAGGAACTCGCCGGCGGTGTCGGGACGCAACCGATGCTCGATTCCGCCGTCAACCGGCTCACCGTAATGAAGACCCGCGTCCGGCTCGCTGAGACGGATGCCCGCGTGACGTTCGCAAACGCGCGCCGGCTCAAGGCCGCGCTCGAAGACGCCGAGCGCAAACTGGCCGATACGAAACTGAACGCGCCCGCGCCGCACGAGTGGGACGCGTGGCTGAAGGAACTCGGTCCGACCACGACGCCGTTCAAGTACGCGGTCGCGCTGAAGCTAGTGTCCGCGGGCGAGATGGTTCAGTCAACGCCGGTGACGAACTGCTACCGGCTCGTGATCGACCACATCCTGAAACTGGGCGTCACGATCCCGGAGAAGCACGCGCCGGAGATCGTGTTGAACCAACTCGTGGAACTCCGCGTTAAGGCGTACCCGAATCTGGTGTTCACCGGGACCGTCACGCGGATCAGCCCGACGACGGACACGGCGAACCGCGCGTTCAGCGTGGTGATCAGGGTGTACAACGGCGACGGCAAACTGAAGGCCGGCGGGTTCGCGTCGGCCGAGATCGTGATCCGTTCCGACACCGTCATCACAGTTCCGCCGGAGGCGCTGGTGTCGTTCGCCGGGGTGAACAAGGTGTTCGTCGTGGCTGGCGACCGGGCGAAAGCAGTCGAAGTGGGTCTCGGCGCTCGCGAAAAGGAATGGCTCGAAGTGACCGGGCTGCCCGCGGGCACGAAGGTCATCACGAGCGGGCAATCGCAGTTGGTGGACGGCTCACTCATTCGGGTGCGCTGATGTCTTTTGGTTTTGCCCTCTCCCGAAAGGGGAGAGGGCAAGATCGAAAGCGGCGGGCTTCGCGAAACGCTTCTGCGTCGGACGAAGAGAGGCGCGTTAATGGCCATCTGGGACATCTGCATCCGCCGGCCAGTGTTCACCACCATGCTCGTGCTCGGGCCGGTAGTGCTCGGCATCGCGTCGTACTCGCGGCTCGGCGTCGAGCTGTTCCCCAACGTCGATGTCCCCGTTGTCGTCGTCACCACCACGTTGCGCGGCGCGGGCGTCGAGGAGATGGAATCGAGCGTCACGCGCCCGGTCGAAGAAGCCGTTAACACCGTTTCCGGTATCGACGAACTTCGCTCCACCACGCGCGAAGGCGTGTCGAGCGTCGTCATTGGTTTCAAGCTCGAACGCAACGGCGACATCGCGGCGCAGGACGTGCGCGACAAACTGTCCACACTTCTGCCGCGACTCCCTTACGGCACCGACCAGCCGATCGTGGAGAAGTTCAACTTGGACGCGGCGCCGGTCGTTACGGTGGTCGTGTCCGGCGGTTCCGGGCGGAAGTTGCGCGAAGTTACCGAGATCGCGAAGAAGCAAATCAAGGAGGATTTAGAAGCGGTCATGGGCGTCGGCGCGGTGATCCTCGTGGGCGGCGAGCAGCGTGCGGTGAACGTTACGCTCAAGCCGGAAGAGATGCGCGCGCTAAGGCCACCGCTGTCAGCTGAAGATGTGCGACGCGCGCTCGCGGCGCAGAACCTCGAACTCCCCGGCGGGAAGGTCGATAGCGGAGCGACCGAGTTCGGGCTGCGCGTGGTCGGCCGCATTCAGACGCCCACGGACTTCGAGAACCTCATCATCGACACGCGCACCGGCGACAACGGACTCCCATATTCCGTTCGCGTGAAGGACGTGGCGACCGTCACCGATGACGTGGAGGAGCCGCGTGGCAAGTCGCGGTTAGACGGCAACGTCGCGGTCAGCCTGATCATCCAGAAACAGTCCGGCGGGAACACGGTCGCGGTCGCGGAAGCGATCAAGAAGCGGCTCGCGAAGATCCAAACGACGCTTCCGGTCGACATTAAAACCGAAGTCATTCGCGACCAATCGAAGTTCATCAAAGGTTCCATCGAAGAGGTGAAGTTTCACCTCGTGCTCGCGTCGTTCCTCGTCGTCGCGACGATCTTCGTCTTCCTTCGCGACTGGCGGGCAACACTGATCGCCGCGACCGCGGTGCCCACGAGCATCGTCGGGACGTTCGCGTTCATGGACGTGATGGGCTTCAGCCTCAACAACATGACGCTGCTGGGTCTCATCCTCGCGGTCGGCGTGGTGATCGACGACGCGGTGGTGGTGCTGGAGAACGTGTTTCGGCACATGGAAGTGGAGGGGTTGAGCGGCTGGAACGCGGCGAGCAAAGCCACAAAAGAAATCTCGCTGGCGGTGATCGCGACGACGTTGTCGTTGGTGGTGATCTTCGCGCCGATCGCGTTCATGTCGGGTCAGGTCGGGCGGTTCTTCAACAGCTTCGGGTTCGTGGTCGCGTTCGCGATCCTGATGAGCATGGCGGTCAGCTTCACGCTCACGCCGATGCTGTGCGCGTGGGTGCTAAGGGGGAAGAACCTCCCCCCCCAACCCCCTCCCCTAAAAAGGGAGGGGGAGTTACCGCTCGCTGACGCTCGCGGTTCATCAGCAAGCAATGCGCCAGAGTCTCCCCCTCCCTTCTTAGGGGAGGGGGTTGGGGGGAGAGGTTCTTCCTCCGGCTGGCTCACGCGGCGCTACATCGCCATCCTCGGCTGGTCGCTGCGGCACCGGTGGGTGATCGTGCTCACCACCGTTGCCACGTTCCTCAGCACACCGTTTTTGTTCATGATCGTCGGCACCGACTTCGTGCCGAAGGACGACCAGAGCGAGTTCGAAGTCACCATCGCGCTAAAGGAGGGCACAACGCTCAAGTCGGGCGAAGTGCAGGTCGCGGAGATCGAGTCGCGGTTGAAACACGTGCGCGGCGTGACGAACGTGTTCACCGTGATCGGCCCGACCGACGGCCGCGCGCCGAAGGGGCAAGGCGACGTCACGCAAGTGAACATCTACTGCCGTATGACCGACCTGCGGACACGCGAGTTCTCGCAGCGTGACGCGATGGCCGACGTTCGCGTACTCATGGCCGACTACCCGGACCTGCGCACCTCGGTGCAGGACGTGAAGCTCATCAGTTCGAGCGCGTTCAAGAACGCCCAACTCGACTTGAGCATTCGCGGGCCAGATGGCGCAAAGCTCGACGAACTCGCGGCCCAGATCGTGAAGAAGATGAAGGCGAACCCGAAGTTCACGGACGTGGACACGAACGCTGCGGGCCGCAACCCGGAGCTTCAGGTACGCATCGACCGGCAGCGCGCCGCGGACCAGCGCGTGAACGTGCGCGGCGTCGCGACCGCTCTCGGGTTGCTCGTCGGCGGCGAACCGGTCACGAAATACAAGGAGGGCGCGGACCAGTACGACGTGTGGCTCCGGGCCGAACTGCCGAGCCGCGACCGATCATCGGCCATCGACGCGCTCACCGTGCCCGACGCGCGCGGCCAGGCGGTCGAACTGCGCACGTTCGCGAGCCTCACCGACGAAAAAGGGCCGGCGACTATCGAACGCTACAACCGCCAGCGGCAAATCGGCGTGCAGTGCAACTTCGCGCCCGGCGTAGCGCTCGGCGACGCACTCCCCGAGGTGGACGCTTACATGAAGGAACTCGACCTGCCACCGGAGTACCGCTACGAGTTCCTCGGCGAAGCGAAACTCATGGCCGACTCGAACTCCAACTTCCTGATGGCGTTCATCCTCGCGTTCATCTTCATGTACATGATCCTCGCGGCGCAGTTCGAGAGCCTGGTTCACCCGATCACCATTCTCATGGCGGTGCCGCTCACGCTGCCCTTCGCGCTCATCTCGCTGATGATCCTACGCACGCCGCTCGACGTGTACGCGATGATCGGGTTGTTCATGCTCTTCGGCATCGTGAAGAAAAACGGCATCTTGCAGGTGGACTACACGAACGTGCTGATCGCGAAGGGGCTGCCGCGGAACGAGGCGATCTTGAAGGCGAACGAGGCGCGGTTCCGGCCGATCTTGATGACGACGGTCATGTTAGTGGCCGCGATGGTTCCCATTGCAACGGGTCGCGGTCCCGGCGCCGGTGCGCGTGCGAGCATGGCGAAGGTCATTCTCGGCGGGCAACTGCTCTCACTGTTGCTCTCGCTGCTGGTGACGCCGGTCGCGTACTCGATTTGGGACGACATGCTGATTCGCGCGAAACAGTTCGCGGCGTGGCTACGGAAACCGTGGCCCTCGTCGCGCCCGGTGGTTGTGTCGCTACCGGAGTCGGAGCCCGACGAGTCGAAAGAGACCGTGCGAGACGCTCCGCGGCTCGCGGTCGCCGAGAAACCCGACGCGGCCCCAACCGGTTCGTGACGCGGGCCGACCGTTGACTCGCTCCGTCCGTTCGGGTACGGTCACAGGAAGAAGATCTGCCCTCCTACGCCTGGGTGGCGTCCGCAGTCACTCACCCGCCCGATTCCTTCCAACCTGTCAATCGCCCCGGTCGAATGGTTTCCCACATGCACCACCGTCGTCGCGGGTTCACGCTCATTGAGTTGCTGGTGGTGATCGCGATTATCGCAATCCTGATCGGACTGCTGCTGCCGGCCGTGCAGAAGGTCCGTGCCGCGGCCGCGCGCATGAAATGCCAGAACAACATGAAGCAGATCGGATTGGCGATCCATGCGTACGAAAACGCGCAGGGAAAGTTGCCCATTGGCGCCTCCTGCGGGGCCACCTCACCGCCGCCGCCGGTCACCACCAGCCAGGGCCAGCGCTCGTACAACTGGCGGGTGCTGATCCTCCCGTACACCGAGCAGGGCCCGCTCTTCAGCAGCCTCCAGTTCGACGGCTCGGAGCCGTTCACCGGCGGTGTGAACGGTATCGTGGCACCGAATCTACCGTTGGCGACCACTCATAAGAACTACATCCTCGTCAAGTTGGTGGTTCCCATCTACCGCTGCCCATCCAACCCGAGCGAGGTGTTCTACGGGCAGAACGGCACCTACAACAACCACGGCGGCATGATGTTCGCGGACTACGCGGGCATCGCAGGAGCGTCGCCAGACCCGGCGGGCCGCACGACAAAGTTCGTTCACCCCGGTCAGTACGGCGACTTCGCCAACACCGGCAGCCTGCTCGCCAACGAAGCGGTCAAGGTAGGAGACATCTCGGGCGCGGACGGCTCTTCCAACACGATCATGTTGGCTGAGCAGTCGGGGTTGGTGGGCGGCGCGAACATCAGCAGTAACCAGAACGGTGCTTGGTCCGGCGCGCAGCGGCCCTACACCGTCGCGGGGATCTCTGCGGCGAGCGACTATTACACCGGGACTGGGTTGACGACGGTCAAGTACGCGATCAACACGAAGACCGGCACCACCAACGGTAGCGCCCGCTCGGTCGATAGCAACACGATCCTCAACTCGGAGCACGGTGGCGGCGTTAACGTCATGTTCGCGGACGGCAGCGTCCGGTTCATCGCGGACGCGGTTCCGCTGCCGACGCTGCGAATGCTCGCGGTTCGGGACGACGGCCAGCCCGTTCCGGCCAACTACTGATTCATAACGAGTCCGCGATGACACCCCGTTCGCTTTTGCTCGTCTTCATCGTGCTCGCGGCGTGGTCGAGCGGTTGCAAACCGGTCGAACGCGACCGGTGCGCCGTCTCCGGAACCGCACACTTTCAGGGGAAGCCGCTGACGGGCTACCATATCGCTCTCTACTCGGAAGCTCTGGGCGGCGGTGGGGCCGAGATCGGGCCGGACGGCGCATTCCGGTTGTCCGGCCCGATGCAGGATGGCGAGTACCTCGTCGCCTTCGTCGTGCCGGCTGATACCAAACCCGCGCAGCGGGCACAGATCGAGGCGCTGAACCTGCCCAGGCGATACCTGAAGAACGAGACCACCGACCTTCGGGTGACGATCGTCCCGGGCCAAAACGCACTCACCCTTGATGTGAAGCCGTAGGCTTGGTCGCGAACCCGCGAGCGGCTTTCAGTCCGCGAGCCAGAAACGGAAAATGCAGTACAGCGCCTGGAAACCGTCCTTCATGCCGATTTTCTTGCCCTCTTCGTAGGTACGCCCTGAATAGCTAATCGGCACCTCGTAGACGCGCCACGGCGGCTGACCCTTGCGCCGGCGGGCGATCTTCGCGGTCACCTCCGGCTCGAACCCGAACCGGTTGCTCTTCAACTTCATCCCCTGAATCACCTCGCGCTTGAAGACCTTGTAGCACGTCTCCATGTCGGTCAGGTTGAGGCCGGTAAACCAGTTCGACAGCGTCGTGAGTACCTTGTTGCCGACCGAGTGCCAGTAGTACAGCACGCGGTGACTTTCGCCGATGAACCGCGACCCGATCACCACGTCGGCCCGGCCGTCCAGAATCGGCTGAATCAGCTTCGGGTACTCGGCCGGGTCGTACTCCCAGTCGGCGTCCTGCACGATCACGAGGTCGCCGGTGCAGTGCTTGAAACCCTCTCGCAGCGCCGCGCCCTTGCCCATGTTCTTGGGCTGGTGGAACACGCGCACGTTGTCGTACTGCTTTTCCAGTTGAGCCAGAATCGCGGCCGTGCCGTCTTTCGAGAAGTCATTGACCAGAATGAGCTCTTTCGGAATTTCCACGGCCTGGACGCGGCGCACGAGTTCGGCGAGCCAGCGCTCCTCGTTGTAAACCGGGATCACGACCGAGAGCTTGAAGCCGGGTGGGATGGGATAAATGCCGATTTGCCGGCACGCGTTCACGCCGAGCAGTTGTTCGAGCAGTGCGACGCGCGCGTTCGGGTCGGCGGCCACACGCGCGATCAGGGGCGCGAGTTGCGGCGCGATTTCGGCGAGATTGGGGTCCGGCGTCGGGGCTGGCGTCATGCGTGCGGTTCCTGGCGGCGCCGGACAAGCCGGCTTGACACGTTCACCCTCAGTAACGTAGGGATAGCACGCTTTCGTCAACCCCGGATTGCGCCCGGCGCGGACTTTCGCGACGCATGGAGGCGTCTACGTGAAACCAACTTCATCCGCTTCTGCCCCCCCTGCACCCACCCCGCCCCCCGTCCCGCTCTGCGACATCCAGGCCCAGTACCGTGCGCTGAAATCTGAGATTGACGCGGCCGTGCTGCGCGTGCTCGGCTCGGGCCAGGCGATTCTGGGGCCGGAAGTCGCCGCGTTCGAGCAGGAAACGGCCAAGTTCTGCGGCGCTCAGTTCGGCATCGGGTGCGGGTCCGGCACGGACGCGCTCGTGCTCGCGCTCCGCGCGCTCGACATCGGCCCAGGCGACGAAGTCATCGTGCCGCCGTTCACGTTCTTCGCGAGCGCCAGCGCAGTCGCACGGGTCGGCGCGAAGCCGGTATTTGTGGACATTGATCCCGTCACGTTCAACATCGACCCGAACCAGATCGAAGCGAAGGTCACCGCGAACACGCGGGCGATCATGCCGGTTCACCTGTTCGGCCAGTGTTGCGACATGAGTGCGATCTGGGAGATCGCGGAGGACCGGCAGTTGTACGTGGTGGAGGACGCGGCGCAGTCGTTCGGCAGTGAGTACAAGGGAAAGCGGTGCGGCACGCTTGGTGCCGTGACGTGCCTGAGTTTCTACCCCACGAAGAACCTTGGCGCGATCGGTGACGCGGGATTGGTGACGACCAACGACCCCGGCATCGACAAGAAGCTCCGCGCCCTTCGCGTCCACGGGTCGGAAGTGAAGTATTACCACAAGTACATCGGCTACAACATGCGGCTCGATGCGATCCACGCGGCCGTGCTGCGCGTGAAGTTGCCGCACGTCGCGAACTGGCTGACCGCACGCGAAGTTGCGGCCAAGAGGTACGATGCGCTCATCGAGAGTGCGAACCTGCACGGGTTCATGCGCCGCCCAGTCGCGCAGCCTAACCGTCGGCACACCTACAACCAGTACGTCGTTCGCGTGCCGATGACTCACCGCGACCCACTCGTGAAGCACATGAAAGAATCGGGTGTGGGCGCGGAAGTGTACTACCCACTCAGCTTGCACCAGCAAGAGTGCTTCAAATACCTGGGTTACCGCACCGGCGATTTCCCGACCAGCGAGCAGGCGGCCGGCGAGGTACTCGCGCTGCCAGTCTTCCCGGAGATCACCGAGGCGCAGCAGCAGCGCGTGGTCGAGGTGTGTAGCACGTATCTGCGTCAAGCCGTCCGCCGGGCCGCCTGATTTCCAGTCCGTCGAAAGTCATAAAGTCGAAGACCTCAGCAGTTGGGGTCTTCGACTTTGTGACTTTCGACCTTACGACTTTCGACCGACTGCCGACCGCCATCTCTTCACGGCCGCGACTGCTCCCAGACCCAGCAACCCGAGCAAGCCGGTGGCCGGTTCCGGGGTCTGCTCCGGCGGCTTGTCAACCACGACCAACGGGCCAGGCGGTGGGGTCGGTACAGAGGTCGTGGGGACGAGCGTTTGCTCAACGAGGGCTTGGCTGCCTGGCCACCCGTACCAGTAGAAGGCACGGGCCTCCCCGCCGGCCATCAGCAGCACGACAACGGCCGCACCCCACACCCACCAGTTCCCGCGGGCGACCCATATTCGCGATGTCCTACTCACGCTGACCCCTCCCTGACGTCACGCAACGTGGCACATTTCCAAATTACCCCGTCGGTGTCAACCCGACCTTGCCGCCGCGCGACTGGGTAGATTTGTGAAGCACGGTAAGCCCGGAAGGCTCTGCGAGCAGTTCGTGTGACAACGATTCGAGAAAGTTTGCGGGTCGTGCCGCCGTGGGGCCGAATCAAGTTAAGTGAACCGTGTCCAAGGGCGGCGGATATGAAACGCTTCCGGGTGAAGGCGATCGGTCTTGGTCTGGCGCTGACCGCAGGGTCGGCGCTGGCGGCCGAGGGCGACTGGCGACCGCTCGGCGCGCCCGTCGATCCGCCGCCGGCCGTGGTGCCAGCCGGTGAGCCTGGGTTACAGCCGTCCGCGATTCGCAAACCGGTTGCGAAGGACGAGGGCGCGATCTGGCTTCCGGCCCGGCAGCCCGCGGCCCCGACCATTCGCCAGGCGGGCGTGCGGACCGAACCCGAGCCTGTCGTGCCCTTCGTTCCCGCGCCGGAACCGCCCCGCGCGGTCGGGCCGCGCGTTGGTGGTGGCGGCCTCGGTCCGCTCCCCGCGATCCCGGAACTGCCGCCGATGACGGCCGAACCACCGAGGGCGACCCCCGCGAAGCAACCCGACCCGCCCGCGCAGTGGGAACCGCCCGCGAAGCCGCCCGAAGTGGTCCCGGTGCCACGCCCGGTTGATCCGCCGCGCTCGGTCGAGCCGCCGAAGATGATTCCGCCGTCGGTGCCAGAACTTCTTCCGAACTGGAAGAGCGCGAACCCGCTTCCGGCGCCGCGCCCGGTGGACACACGCCCGGAACTGCCGCCCGCGCCGGCGGAACTGATGTACCCGGCCGGTGCGCTCGACGTGCCCAAACACGGCATCTTCGGCTCGCCCCCGGTCCGGCTCTCGCGCGACTACCCGCCGATCAAGGATCTGACCGGCCACGGCTCGCACGATCTGCGCATCACCAACGGCCAGGTTGGCCCGATGAACCGGTTCTTCGTGAGCGGCGAATACCTTCAGTGGTGGCTGCCGGGATACGCGACACCAGTTCTCGCGACGACCAACGCGAACACCGACCTCAACGGCTACCTCGGCGAACCCGGTACGACCTCGATCGCGGGACCGGGCGCGTTCCTCGACAGCGCGCGGAGCGGGTTCCGCGCTCGTGCGGGAATGTGGCTCGACGACGAGCAGTCGTGCGGTATCGACGGCGGATTCTTCTTCCTGGGCAACACGTCCCGCTCGCAAACGTTCGGCTCCGACCGGTTCCCGCTGATCACGCGGCCGATCTTCGCCCCAAACGTGATTCCGGGAACGAACACGCCGTTCGGCGAGAACGGTGAGGCGGTCGCGGTGCCGGGAATCCTGCGCGGGTCGCTCACCGTCGAGGGCGACAGCCAACTCTGGGGCGCGGACGTAAACGCGCGCTGGTGTTGGAAGAACGCGTGCGATTCGCGTTCGGAGGTGTTCGCGGGCTACCGGCACCTGAACCTGCGAGAGAGCCTGACATTCACCGAGAACATCACCGTGATCGGGCCGGGTGGGAACCGGGTGGTCATCATGGACCCGCTCGGAACGCGGATCGTGGTTCAGGATCGGCTCGTGACGCAGAACCAGTTCCACGGCGGTCAGGTCGGCGCGGCCTACGAGCGCCGGTGGGGCCGGTGGGACATGGAAGCTCGCGGGTCAGTCGCGCTCGGTGCAACGCACCAGATTCTGGAGATTGATGGCTTCCAGAACCGCCAACAACCGGGCGCGGCGCTGATGACGTTCCGCGGCGGACTGCTCGCGGTCGGGCCGAACCTGGGTCGGTTCGAGCGCGACCAGTTCAGCGTGGTGCCGGAGTTCACGCTCAACGTCGGGTACTCGGTCACGCCGAACGTTCGCGTGTTCGTGGGGTACAACTTCCTCTTCTGGTCGAACGTAGTTCGGCCCGGCGACCAGATTGATCATGTCGTCGATTTGACCTTTGTGCCGAACGCGTTGCCCGCGAATTTCTCCGGTCAGTACCGGCCACGACCGCTGTTCAAGCAGTCCGATCTCGCGATCAATGGCATCCAGTTCGGTCTGGAGTGGCGCTGGTAATTCCAACCGTCGACAGCCGGGCCAGCCAGGCCCCCCGAAGGCGTTTCTCGATGGCACCGCTCAACTCCCTCCGTCGGCCGCGTCTGCCCTGAAGTTCCCCACCGGGCGGCATTGGTCTAGAATATGCATGCTCAAACGCGGTGGACCGGAGCGGGTGGTCTTCAGGATTACTTGCCGACCGGACCACGAACCGGCTGAACGAGGATGCCGCTGCCTCGACGGCCACACGCAGGAAGTTCTGGCCTTGATCACGGGGGTTGGAGGCTTGCTTTCACTATGCCCACCTCGAAGAAACTCTGGATCGGGTTCGGGACGCTGACGGCACTGCTGGTGCTGGTTTGCGGGGCGATCCTCGTTCGTCTTCGCTCCGTGGAAGAGCACGTGAGCGAGATGGCGAACGTCGCCCGGCCCCGCAGTGTGGCGACGCGGGAACTGGAGATCAACGTCATCGGCTACGCTCTGGCCGTGCGGACGTTCCTCCACACCAACGACCCGGTGTTCCGGCAGGAGACAGTGGTACATGCTGCTGCCGTCGAACGCCATCTGGCCGACTACGAACGACTCGTCACGACCCAACAGCAGCGGGACCTGGTGGCCCGCTTCACCGTCCTCTGGCGGCAGTATCAGGAACGTAGTCAAACAATTCTGGACTCTAAGAACCGCGCGTTCGAGCAAGAGGGCTCGAATCAGCTTGCCAAAATCCGCATTGAGATGGAGAAGTTCCTGGACGACGAGATGCAGGTGGAGGCCGCCGCCACCTACCAGGCCAAGAAGGAGGCAACCTTTCGGGACGTGCGAGCCATCGCAGGCTTCGTCCTGAGCCTGCTCCTTGGCGGCGTCTGCGTCGCCACGCTGACGAGTTGGGTGGTTGGCCGGGGCATCCTCCTGAGCGAGCGGAGCCTTGCCGAGCAAAGCGAGTGGTTGCACACCACGCTCGTCAGCATCGGCGATGCGGTGATTGTGACCGATTCCGCGGGACGCGTCACGCTATTGAATCCCGTGGCCGAAGCCCTGACGGGCTGGAAAGAAGACGCCTCCGGGCGGGAACTGAACGAGGTCTTCCGCACCGTCAATGTGACGACCCATCGCCCGGTCGAAACCCCCGTCAACAAGACCCTGAGGGAAGTCGCAGTCACCGGACTGCCGGACCACACGCTCCTCATCGCCAGGGACGGGACGGAGCGGCCGATCGACGACAGCGCCGCTCCGATTCGGGACGATCGGGGGAAAATCATCGGCACCGTCATCGTGTTTCGCGACGTTACGGAGCGCAAGCGAGCGGAGGAGGAACTGCTCCGCTTCCAGCGCGAACTGGAAGATCGCGTCCGCGAACGGACCGCCGAACTGGAACTCGCCAGGGCTGCTGCCGAAACCGGCGAGCGGCGAGTCCGTTTACTTGTGGAGGCGGTCCCGAACGCGATGGTGATGGTGGATCTGGAGCGAAAGATCACCCTGGTCAACCGTCAAGCCGAGGTACTCTTCGGCTACCGCCGCGAAGAACTGGTCGGCGAGACTATCGAAATCCTCGTGCCCGAGCGATACCGCTCACCGCACCCAGGTTATGTCCAGGGTTTCTTCCGGGACCCCCAGACGCGGGCGATGGGTGCGGGCCGGGATCTCTTCGGCCTGAAGAAGAATGGCGACGAGGTTCCCATCGAAATCGGCCTGAGTTCCATCACCACCAGCGAGGGAACCTTTGCCCTCGCTTCCATCATCGACATCACCGAACGCCGCTTGGCCGAAAAAGCCCTGGAGACCTCGGAAAGCCAGTGGCGGCAACTGGCGCAGACGTGCCCCGATACGATCCTCAGTTTGGATCGCGAGGGGACGATCCACTTCATCAATCACGCGACGCCAGGGTACCCCTCAGTGCCGGAACTTATCGGCATGAGTGTCTACTCCTTCTTACCGGTCGAACAGCGCGAAACCTTTCGTCAGAACCTGGAACGGGTCTTCACGACCGGAACGATCAGCGACTACGAAGTCGAGTCGATACAACTCGATGGCAAGAGCGACTGGTTGGCAACCCGCATGGGGCCGAGCTTGCAGGACGGCCAGGTTCTGTCTGCCACAGTGATTTCGACCAACATTGTGGAGCGCAAGCGCATCGAGGAGGAGTTGGCGAGGGTGGCCGCCCGGCTGGCGATGCCGCCGCAGCACTTCGACATCAGCGGCCGAACTTTCCCGCTCAACCATTTGTCCATGACCGATCTGATGGACTGCGGGGCAGCCATCCGCGGGATGAGCGTCCGCAACGCACAAGCCCAGCCGCTGGCCGAGGAACTGGTGCGATTTCTCCATGACCATCTCGTCGATGATCGTGGCCAGCCGGCTTTGGCCCTCGTGCGGATGTTCGAGACGCGCCCGTACGCGGAGTTGGATGATGACCTGAAAGCACTCGCGACCGCTGCCTATCCATCGATCCTCCCGTACACCCGGTGCCTGGTGTTGCTGGCCACAGTCGGCGACGAGCCGGATTGGAATGACTGCCGTCGCTCCGCTGGGCATCGGGTCATTCCGCTGCCCAGTGTGGACGCTGTCCGCCAGTTACCGATGGTCGCCCAACTGATCCGCGAGTTGGGCTTCGAGGTCGCCGGTATTCTCCAACCCGATGAGGGGGTATTATTGAACCATCGCGCAGCCCGGTCGATCCGGCCACCTGCGAATGGGGCACGCCTCCACGGCCCGGCGAATCCGACCGCCCATTCCCAGGTGTTCCACGTGGCCGA
>CAMDQN010000129.1 GCA_945905925.1 Singulisphaera sp. GP187 | reverse complement strand
TGTTGGCAAAGGCTCAACGCCAGGAAGGTTCCTTCGGAACCATGAAGCTCTCACCCATCGCCAAAAAGCTACGCGAACTCATCGGGGAGAAAGACGCGAACTCAGCCGAGGGCGGCTGAGTTACAAGTCCACAGCGCAAGCCCCTCGGCAAGAGTAGGGCGCACGCGGAGTACGCACAATCTTCGTCCATTGCGGCGTCTCGTTCCGGTTCACTCTTCGAGTTCCTTGATCTGGTCACGGATGTCGAGCAGGCTTCGCGGGCGCCCGCTGTGATCGTTAAACGTCACTGCCGGGTCGATCCCGAGATGCCGGTACATCAGCGCCAGCACGCACTCCAGGCGGTACGGGCTGCGCGTCGGCACCGCGCCCTTCGAGTCGGACGACCCGACCACGCGACCGCCTTCAAAGCCGCCACCGGCCAGAAGCACGCTCATCACGTCGCCCCAGTGATCGCGGCCCGGTGGCGAGTTGTTGATGCGACTGATCTGCGGCGTGCGCCCGAACTCACCCATCACGACAACAAGAACGCGCTCCGCCAGTCCGCGGTCGAAGAGATCGGAAACGAGCGCGGAGAGTGCGCGGTCGAATCGCGGCGCGTTCCGGCGCATGTCTTTCCACAAATCGCCGTGGTGGTCCCAGCCGAAGGTGCCCACCGTGACGAACCGGACTCCGTGTTCCACCAACCGGCGGGCCAGCAGAAAGCGGTCGCCCATGTAGTTGCGTCCGTACCGGTCGCGCAGTCGCGTTGGTTCGGCTTCGAGGTCGAACGCTTTCCGCGCCGCGGGACCGGTTACGAGTTCCACGGCTTGCCGCTGGAACTCGTCCATCGCGCCCGCTTGCCCCTTCGTGTCGAGAACGCGGCGCTCACGCTCGAACGCGTTCAGGAGCGACGCGCGATCGTCCATTTGCTCGCGTGTCACGCCGCCGAGCAGAGTGAGGTTCGGGGTACGCAGCGGCGGGCGGTCCTCGTCGTTCTTCACCGTGAACGGGCTGTACCCGGCGCCGAGAAAGTGCGGGCCGTCGTACCGTTCGCCGTGGTACAGCAGCACGTAAGGCGGCATCTTTGGGGTCACCGGGCCGCAAATCTTCGCGGCGTACGAACCCACGCTGGGCATCTCGTTCTCGTTCATCGCGGGCTGGCAGTAGTAGCCCGTCTTGATGAGGTGAACGCTCGATGAGTGCTGTGTGGACGGGTGATGAATCGAACGGAGAACGACGAGTTTGTCCGCGATGCGGGCCTGTTCGGCCATCGGTTCCGAGAACAGCACGCCGGGCACGTTCGTCTTGATCGCGTTGAACTCGCCGCGAATTTCGCTGCCCGCGTCGGGCTTCGGATCCCACGTCTCGAACTGCGTCGCACCGCCTTCCTGCAGCACGTAGATGACCGCGGTGTCGCGTCGCGCCGAGTCGGATGCGTCGGCGCGAAGGCGCAGTAAATCGGGCAGCGACAATCCCGCGAGGCCCGCCAGCCCGGCCCGCACCACGTGCCGGCGCGAGACACGGCCACCGGAAGAGAAGGGCATCACGACTGGCTCCGACGGAGACGAGCGGCGGGGCGGACATCCTCTGTTACCATATCGTGGGCAGAGGGTCAACGATCCGCCTTCTGTTCTCAGGAGGATTGCATCTGCCCCCAGGTTTGCGATAATCCTACCTCACTCCCACCCAATTTCCGTTTCCACCCTCCTGCCGAGACGCCGCCAATGACCCGCCTCTGTCTTCTGTCTTCTCTCACACTTGCACTCGCATTCACGCTCTCCCAGGCAGCTGACTGGCCGCGGTTCCGCGGACCCAACGGCTCCGGCACGGTCGAGGGGCCGCTGCCCGCCATCGACCCGGTCAAGCCGCTCTGGAAGGTGAAGTTACCCGGCGGCAAGGGTGTCGGCTCACCGATCATCGTGGACGGCAAGGTGTACCTGCAATCGGCCACCGCCGACGGCAAGACGCGAACGCTCACCGCGATGAACGCGGCCGACGGTAAGACGCTGTGGACGAAGGAAGTTCCCGGCGACAAGGGGAAGACGCACGCGAAGAACTCGCTCGCGTCCGGCACGCCCGCGTGCGACGGCACGCAACTCTACTGCGCCTGGTGGGACGGCAGCGGTGTCAGCCTGACCGCCCACGACCTGACCGGCAAGGAGAAGTGGCAGGCGTCGCTCGGCGGCTATGTGAGTCAGCACGGACCCGGCTTCTCGCCGATGGTTCACGACGGCCTCGTGTTCGTGAACGTGGACGACGACCAGCACGCGGAACTGATCGCGTTCGACGCGAAGACCGGCGCGAAGAAGTGGATCGCCCCGCGAAAGCACGTTCGCGCGTGTTACACCACGCCGTTCCTGCTCGAACGTACCGGCAAGGCGGCGGAACTGATCCTCGGCACCACGACGGCCATCACGTCCTACGAACCGGCAACCGGCAAGGTGAACTGGGAGTACCCGATCGTGTGGCCGAAAGGCGAGATGCCGTTACGCGTGATCGGCCACCCGGTGTACGCGGGCGGGTTGCTCGTGGTGTACTGCGGCGACGGTGGCGGTTCCCGCTACATGGCCGCCATCGACCCGGACAAGAAGACTCCCGCGAAGGTGTGGGAACTGAAGAAGGAAACGCCCTACGTCCCGTGCCTGCTGGTGAAGAGCGACCGGCTGTTCTGGATCGGCGACAAAGGCATCGCGACTTGCGCAGAAGCAAAGACCGGCAAGGCGGCGTGGGCGGAGCGCGTCTTCGACGGTGACGTGACCGCGTCCCCGATCCTCGTTGGCGACAAAATTCTGATGATCTCGGAGAAGGGCGACGTGGCGGTACTGAAGGCGGACGACAAATTCGAGGAGCCGACGAAGGTGTCGCTCGGCGAGGCCGTGTACGCCAGTCCCGCGATCGCCGACGGCCGCGTGTACATTCGCGGCGTCAACACGCTGTTCTGCTTCGGGAAGAAGTGAAGACGAGCGAAGGCAGACTAACCACAGAGGCACAGAGAAAGGCAGGAGAAAGAGTTCTTTATGAACGTTCTCTCCTGCCTTTCTCTGTGCCTCTGTGGTTAGTCTTACCTTCTCTCCAAATAGCGTTCCAGAAACGCCATCGCCTTGCGCGCGGTATTCACCGCGTCATAGCTGTGACGGCTCAACTCGACGTACACCCCGCCGGTGTAGTTCGAGGCCCGCAGACCCGCAAACACGTCGGCGAAGTCCACTTCCCCCTCGCCGAACATCAAGTGATCGTGAACGCCCTGCCGCATGTCTTCGATGTGGACATTGAACAACTCCCCTCCGTGATACTCCAAAAACTTGCTCACGGGTAGTTCGCGGTTGCAGACGAGGTGTCCGACATCGACCGTCAACCGGAACACGTCCTCGCGATGCACCCAGTGATACAGTTCCTCGAACTTACTCATGGTGTCGATGAACATTCCGGGTTCCGGCTCGAACGCGAGTACGACATCCGTTCGCTCGGTGTGTTCGACCAGTCGCTTGCACTCGTCAGTGAGTCGCCGCATTAACTCCTCGTGCGGGGCGCTGTCGGTCGCGGTGCCGGACCAGAAGCTCACACAGTCGGCGTTCAACTCCGCGGCGGTATCCACACACTGCTTGAGGAAGTCGAGCCGCACGGCACGTTCTTCGGGCGTGGGGCTGAGAAGTGTGGGATAGTGCTTGCGGCGCGAATCGAGCAGAAACCGCGCGCCGGTTTCGATCACGCACGCCATCTTGTGTCGTTCGAGTTGCTTCCGAACCGCGGCCGTGCGGCCTAACAGGTCCGGCGCGAACGGGTCGAGGTGATGCACGTCGAGCGTGAGGCCAACACCGCGATAGCCTAACCCAGCCAGAATCTCGATGGCGTCTTCGAGGCGATGGTGGGCGAAGCCGTTCGTGTTGTAGCCGAGGAACATTGTGATGCTCTCGCGCTCCCCTTCGGGTCGCGGCTAAACGTAACTGAGTTAAGGAACAGCTTCCAGAATCTCGACCTCTGGCACCTTTTTGCGAAGTTCGTCTTCGAGCGAAGTGAGCACCGTCATGATGGTCGCGGGGCAACCGGCACACACGCCGGACAACCGCACCGACGCGATGCCGTCCACCACTTCCAGCACCTCGATGCCGGCGCCGTCCAGCAACAGCGCCGGCGCAATCTCGTTTTTCAGGGCGTGTTCGACCCGCTCTTTGAGGTTCATAAATACCTTTCGCCCCTTGCGGGTCGAACGCTAAACGAGGATCACCTTTGCTGCCTCGATGTCCTGCTTCAATTGCTCGACTAACTCGTTTACGCCCTTGAATGGTTTCGTCTCGCGCAGCCGCGAGACGAACTCCACTTCCATTGCCCGACCGTACACGTCACCAGCGAAGCCGATCAGGTGAACTTCAATCTTGCGAGCGTCTTCGCCAAACGTGGGGTTCGGTCCGACGTTCGCGGCGCCCGAGTGCGTGACGCCGTCCACGGTGGCGCGGACCGCGTACACGCCGTTGCCCGGCAGAACGGTGGGTACGTCGCCGAGGTTCGCGGTGGGGAACCCGATGGTGCGACCCCGCTTCGCACCGGTCACGACGGTCCCCGCGATGCGGTACGACCGGTTCAGCAGTTCCGCCACGCGAGCAACGTCGCCACTGAGGAGCGCCGCGCGGACACGACTACTCGAAACCGGTTCGCCGCCAACCGCGAATTGCGGCACCTCCGCGAATGCCAGCCCCGCGGCGTCGCACAGCGCGCGGAGCGTGGCGTTCGTCCCGGCTCGCCCGCGCCCAAACCGGAAGTCGTAGCCTTCAACCAGCGACTTCGCGCCGAGTTGCTTGGCGATTACGTCCTCGAAGAACGCTTCGGGGCTGAGCGCGAGCAACTCGCGACTGGTTCGCAACACGACGACGTGATCCGCGCCGATCGCGTGCAACAGGCTGGCCCGCTGCGGGATGGTCGTGAGCGGCGGGCGTTCCGATCCCGGATGAAGCACCTGATGTGGGGGCGGGTCGAACGTGACCACGACCGTCGGCCCGCAGACGCTCGTTGCGAGTTGCCGCGTCGCCGCGACGAGTGCCTGGTGCCCGCGGTGTACGCCATCGAAGTTACCGACGGTCACGGTTCCGCCCGCGAACCCTGGCGGGGCGTATTCGGACCAATCGAGGGAAGCCGTTGCCATGCCGTTATCTTATTACCCGGCGAGAGAACCTTTTGGACACTTCCGGCGTCCCTTCTTTTGCGAGTAGCTTCGGCTACGATGCAATTGGGTCTGTTGGTCGGCCGGACGGTCGCCGGGGTTAGTGTTTGGTGTTTCGTGTTTGGTAAAGACGAAAGGCAACCATGCCTCCGCTTTCCAAAACACGAAACACCAAACCTAACCCGGGAGGAAAGTCCGGGCTTCACAGGGCGCGGTGGTGGATAACGTCCACCCCCGGTAACGGTGCGGGCGTCCTGGCTCACACCGCCAACGGGCGGGAAAGTGCAACAGAAAGTGTACCGCCTCGTTCGTGTTTGGTGTTTGGTGTTTGGTTAAGGCAACTGAATGCCCCGGTTTCGCTTTTCACAACACGAAACACCAAACACTAAACACGAACGAGGTAAGGGTGAAAAGGTGCGGGGCGCAAGCCCTTAATGTAAGAGCGCACCAGCGGCGAGGTGACTCGCCGGCTCGGCAAACCCCACCGGAAGCAAGGTCAAGCAGAGGACAGGGCCGGCCCGGCCCGTTACGATCCTCGGGTAGACTGCTCGATCCCGTCGGCAACGGCGGGGCTAGATAAATGACCGTCTCCGTCCGCAAGGGCGAAGACAAAACCCGGCTTACAGGCCGGCCGGCAGACCCAACCGGGACTTCTTGGCGTATCCCGACCGCAAGGCCAGGGGTGTCCGTGGCACGCGCACCCACACCCCGGCCTTGCGGCCGGGGTTCGCCAAATTCGTTATCTTCGGCACATTCGCCCGTTGTTTCGTTGACCTTTCGCATCTCGCCCACTTCCCGGTTTGACCCCGATGGGACCGGCGAGGTACCGTGAAGGGAGTTCGAGTTCGGGACCACAGGCTGCCTGAGGTTGCCTTTTCCCCTCAGGCCGCGTCGCACGGTGCCGCAAGGTCAGCCGGTGCAACACGAGGCCGCCATGTCCATCCGCCCCCCATCCCGGCGGAACGACCGCCTGAACTTCTTCGCTCGCGGCGGCTATTTCCCGCCGCGCCGCTTCAAAGTCGTACTCCACAAAACCGCCAACACAACCGACCTGATGTTAGTCACGCGCGCCGTGATGGACATTACGCGGTTTGGTTCGGCCGAGGCCGAGTACCGGATGTGGGAGGCCCACCACCGCGGGCGCTCCCTCGTCCTCGTCACGCATCTCGAGCGAGCGGAACTGTTCGTCGAGCAGTTCGCCGATCGCGGGTTGCCCGCGAGCATCGAACCGGCGTGATCGTGAAGAGTTTACCCGCCCAACCCACCCAGCCCCCCTTCCTTCAGGGAAGGGGGCTTTGTTTTCCTCCCTTTCCCTGAAGGGAGGGGGTTGGGGGGTAGGTTCTTTGTGTCGTTCGTCCCGAGCAACTTCATCATCGCGAGCGCGAAGGCCGGCAGATCGTCGGCCCCGCGACACGTGAGCAGGTTGCCGTCGGTGACGATGGCCTCGTCGCGGTAGACCGCGCCGGCGGCTCGCACGTCGTCGCGGATGCCCGGCGAACAGGTCACGCGCCGCCCGTCGAGCGTGCCCGCACTGATGAGCAGTTGTGCGCCGTGCCCGATCGCGGCAACCTTCATTCCGTCTTCGACGAACGTGCGGGCCACATCCACGGCTTCTTCGCGCTGGCGCAACCGCTCGGCGGCCGGACCGTCGGGAATCAGCAGCAGGTCGTACTCGGCCGGGTTTACCTCGTGGATCGCGAAGTCCGGTTCCACCGCGTAGCCGTGCATCCCGGTGACGGCGTGCATCATTGGACACGCGAGCCGCACGTCCACGCCCTCCTCGCGGAGCCGATACCACGGCAGAAACAAGGTCAAGTCTTCAAAGCCGTTCGCGACCAGAATGAGCGTTTTCATGTAATTGGTCCTGTGGAGAGGAGTGAGCGGGTGTTCTTGGGATCTATAGCTCGCGGCCGGAGTTCGCGAAAGATCGACCTCGCCGCGGAACGCGAACCCGAGAAACGCGTGCTTACCGGTCGCGTTCTTGTTGTTCCGCCGGTCGCGGTTTCGGTTCCTTTCTTGGTAGGCGCAAGCGTAGGGCTTCCTCCGCGAGCGCGAACAGCAGGTGCGGGTTCGGCACACTGATCACGTCCACGAGCGCCCACGGGAGCCACTTGCCGTTCTGCTTCACGCACAATTTGCCCTGCGCGACGGTGAGTTCCTTGAACTCGCGCCAGGGAAGCAGTTTGCCGTTGTGCCGCACCCCGGCGCGGCCGACTTCGAGTTCACCGAACGGAAGCCGCTCGCCGTCGAGGAACCGCGCGCGGGCGCGGGGCCAGAGTGCCGCGAACGTCCGCTTTTGGACCCGCTCGGCGAGTACGTCGTAGTTGCTGAGCGCCGAGCCGAAGTGCGTTTCGACGCCGTCGGTGCGCATGACCGTGAGACCGGCGTCCCAAAGCTTGAACGTCGGCACATCTACTGGGAGCCAGCACGCGACCGGTGCGCCGTCCGCGTCGTGGGTGAACTCCGCGCCGTTCGCGCGTTGCACCTTTAGCGTGATGCACTCAACTTCGGGCCACGGGAACGAATCCACCTCCCCGCGGCGTAATCGCAACAGCCCGGTGGGGTAAATAAGAATGTACAGCCCACGGTTGCGGTACATGTGCAGCAGCAGCGACAGCCCGGACAGCGGCAGGACGAACAGCAACAGCAGCTCGAAGTGCCCGAACGTGGCGGGGCCATGAACCCACCACAGGTAGTTCGCGACGATGCCGTACCCGAGCAATAGCACCCCGAGCGAGAGCTTGGCGAGGAACCGCCCGCCGCTAATGCCGAAGAACGCTTCGGGGTCTCCGAGTTCGGTGTGCGCTCGTTGAAGGTGGTCGTCGTCCGGCAGGTTCATGCGAGACTCGCGGAGAATGAATCCGTGAACTGTATAATACCTCAGCCCCCTGAACTTCGCCAAGTAACTGAGACGCTCGCCTTCGGCTCGTGGTTAAACAAGGATTCATCCGCCATGCTCGTTGTTATGCAGTCGCACGCCGCTCCCGCGCAGATCGACAAAGTGGTGCAGGTGATCGAATCGCAAGGGATGTCCGCGCACGTGATGCCCGGTGCGACGCGAACCGCGATCGGCATCACCGGCAACACCGGCGCGGTCGATAAGTCGCTGTTCGAGGTGCTCGACGGTGTCGAGGAAACGATTCGCGTTACCAAACCGTACAAGCTCGCCAGCCGCGAGATGAAACGCGAAGACACCACCATCGAATTCGCGCAAGGAACCGTCGGGCCGAAGACGTTCACGATGATCGCGGGTCCGTGCTCGGTCGAGTCGGAAGCGATGATGCTGAAGACCGCGGAGTTCCTCGTCTCGCGTGGCGTGAAGTTCCTGCGGGCCGGTGCGTTCAAGCCGCGGAGCAGCCCGTACAGTTTCCAGGGGTTGGGCCTCGAAGGGCTTCGCGTGCTGGAGAAGTGCCGCGCGAAAACCGGCATTGGCATCGTCACCGAACTGATGGACACGGAGCACGCGAGCGCGGTCGAAGACGCGGCCGACATCATTCAGATCGGCACGCGGAACATGCAGAACTTCTCGCTGTTGAAGCGCGTCGGGAAGTGCCGCAAGCCGGTGCTGCTGAAACGCGGAATGAGCGCGACGCTGGAAGAGTGGCTGATGGCGGCCGAGTACATCATGGCCGGCGGGAACTACCAGGTGATTCTGTGCGAGCGAGGCGTGCGGACGTTTTCGGACCACAGCCGCAACACGCTCGACCTGTCAGTGATACCTCCGGCCAAGGCGCTGTGTCACCTGCCGCTATTCGTGGACCCGAGTCACGGCACCGGGAAACGCGCCTACGTCCCCGCGATGTCGCTTGCATCGCTTGCGTCCGGCGCCGACGGCTTGCTCATCGAAGCCCACCCCGAACCGGACCGCGCCATGTCCGACGGTGCGCAAACGCTTGACTTCGCCGGTCTCGACGCGCTGCTGGCACGCCTGAAGGCGCTGGCACCCGCGTTCGACCGGACAATGTGACGCCTTCAGAACTCCAGTTGGGCGTGCAAGTCGTCGGAGTTCGGTTGCGGTTTGACGGCCAACCGCCGACCGGTGGACGCGCCGCCCCGCAGCGACCCCTCCGGTTCTCACGGGAACTGTGAATGGCGCAAAAATGAACCGGAGGCCGAAGACCTCCGGTTCGTGGATCAACGCTTCGTACCTGTCGCCTTACTTCCCGCTGGTCAAGTCGAAGTCGAAGACGTTGTCCCCGGCTTTCAACTCGCGCTTCAGTTCGGACTTCGTGTTGTACTTCGTCGGGACCGCCTCGGTCATCTCGTCGATCATCGTTCCCGGCGGAGCTGGTGACCCGGCCGGGATCTTGTTCCCGGTCTTTTTCGGGGCCGTGATTTCGATTCTGTACATACCCGGCGGGGGCGGGTTGCCCGCGTCTACTTGGTACGCGCCCTGGGCGATTGACGCCCCGCCGGACCGCCCCTTGGTTTGGTCCTCTGGAATGAACGTGATCGTTCCGGCTTCGACGGGTGTGCCATTGAGAGTCACCTTGCCGCGAATCTTAACCGGTACGCTGCCGCAACCGGTGAGCACCAACAAACCGGTCGCGACGAGCCAGACCGCCGTGACGCGGGGAAAACTGGACATAAGCAGGTCTCCGGCATTTCTGGAATCAAGGCAGGTTAACAATTTGGCCGTCAGCGATCCAACCGAGGTTCTGCCAGTTGGCCGTCGTGATGTTGTTCGGAATGAACCGCACGCTGCCGTCGCAGAGCACCACGTTCACCCCGCCGGTGTGCCGACTGCGGGCCGTGGCGGTTGCCGTACCGCCATCGTCCGCGGTGCAGGGCAGGTTCTGGTTTGGCAGGTTCAGGGCCGTATTGCAGGTGAACGAGTGGAGGCGGTCGGGGGTCGTCGAGTTCGGTGTTTGGGCGACGTACAGAAACTGACATCCGGCCCGGTTTGTGTAGAACAGCCCGCGCCCGTCCGTGTCGGTGGACCCGGCCAGGCCCTCCATTAGCGCCATCGAGTTGCTCATTCCATCAGTCACGTCGGCGATTCGCGTGGCCCGGGCCCCTCCCATGCAAAACAACGATTTCTGGTTCGCGGGGAAATTGCTGGCCCACTGGTGGTTATCGTTCACCCCGGAGAAGACACCGAAGTAGTTGGTCGCGGTAATCTTGAAACTGGCGGGCGCTGCGCCACCGGGGTTCTTGACGGTTGACCGTCCGTCGCTCGGGCAGATGAACACGCTGAGGGACGCGCCTTGTACGACCGTTGGCCAACTCGTCGGACTGATCCAGGGGTTTCCGGGGGTGAATGACAGTCCGCCGAGTGCCGTGGTGTAATTGGTCTGTTCGAGGAACGGCATCAGGTAATGGAGCAGGTAGACCCATTCCTTGGTCGGCGTGGGAGAACCCCAACCGTTGGTTGCGCAGAACGCACCGGGCGGGAACTTCTCTTGACTGTCGTGGTGACCGTGGAGCGCGAGGCCGAGTTGTTTGAGGTTGTTCTGGCACTTCATGCGGGCGGCGGCTTCACGCACCTTCTGCACCGCCGGCAATAACAGGCCGATCAGGATCGCGATGATTGCGATAACAACGAGGAGTTCGATCAGCGTAAAGCCGACCCGTGGACTTCGTCTCGGGAACATGGCCGCCTCAAAATGGGGGAGAATGGCAGCGGAAACAAACCGGATGGCTCGACGGTATCCGCACGCGACGGCCGACACAAACTCTATTCACACGCAGGTACGAAAAACCAGCGGCCAAGTGGCCGCTGGTTCGTTGTTCGCTCGCCACGCTTCCCTTCGGGTCGCGGCTAACGGGTTACTTCTTCGCGTCGGGCTTCGGCAGGTCGGCCAGTTCCACTGGCACCGAAGCGTAGTGGCTGAACTCCATCGAGAAACTCGCCTGACCCTTCGTGGCCGAGCGCAGGTCGTTGGTGTACCCGAACAGGTTCGCCAACGGCACCTTCGCCACCACCTGAGCGATGCCCTTGTCCTCGCTCGTTTCCTCGATCAAGCCCCGCTTGCTGCTGATGTTGCCCGAAATCTGGCCCTGGTATTCCTTTGGCGAGATCACCACGATCTTCATGATCGGCTCGCGCAGTTCAATGCCGCCCTTTTCTTGGGCGGTGCGGAACGCTTCGCGCGCACACAGGTAGAAGGCATCTTGCGACGAGTCCACGTCGTGCATCTTCCCGAAGTGCAATGTGAACTCCAAGTCCACGAACGGGAACGGGTACTTGTACCCTTTCTTCGCTTCCTCGCGAAGACCTTCCTCCACGCTCGGGATGTACTCTTTCGAGATCGACCCCTGCGTGATGGCGTTCACGAAGTACACGCTGTTCGGGTCCGGCTTCACCTTCGGGTCGTTCAGTTCTTCGATCTCGGCGACCTTCTCCGTGATCTCCTCCGGGGTGAGCGGCTTGTACTTCACCGAGATCACCGCGAACTTGCCGCGACCGCCGGTCTGCTTCTGGAACTTGTACTCGAAGTCCACAGTCCGCGCGAGGCACTGACGGTACGCGACGCGCGGTTTGCCCAACACGATCGACTTGATGTCGTCCTGCGGCACGCCCACCGCGCGTTTCAGTTTCTCGACTGAGATTTCCAGGTGCAACTCGCCCATCCCGGAGAGGATGGTGTCCTTCGTCTCGTCGTCCGTGTGCGTCTTTAACGTGGGATCGTCCCGCACGAGGCGGTTGAGTGCCTCGCCCACCTTGCCGCTGTCGAGCAGTTTGCTGAACGAGAGCGACTGCGCCACGACGGGCTTCGGGAACTGGATGGCTTCGAGCGCGACCGGCTGGTCGGGGTCGGACAGGGTGTTACCCGTGTACGTCTCCGACAGGCCCATCGCCGCGACGATATCGCCGGGGCCGGCCTTCTCCAGCGAGATGCGCTTGTCGCCCATCATGCGGTAGAACCGCGCGATGCGTTCCTTCTTGCCGTTGGTGGTGTTCGTGTACGTCTCGCCCGGCTTCATCTCGCCCGAATAGACGCGAATGTACACGAGGTCGCCGTTCACTTCGGCCACGGTCTTGAACGCCAGCGCGCTCATCGGTTCCTTCGGGTCTGGACCACGTTTGACCGCGTCCTTGGTCTTCGGGTGGATGCCGTCTACTGGGGGCCGGTCCAGCGGGCTGGGCATGCAGTCCACCACGAGGTCGAGCAGTTGCTGGACACCGTGGAAGTGCTTGCTGCTGCCGCAATGCACCGGCGTGAAAATGTTCTCCAACGTCCCCTTGCGGAGCGCTTTGCGGATCAAGTCATCCGACACGTCCTTGCCGTCGAGGACCAGTTCCGTGATCTCGTCGGACGCGGCCGAAACGCCGTCGAGCATCTGTTCGCGGCGCAGTTGCGCTTCCGCGAGGTACTTCTCCGGCACGTCTGTCTCGAAGAACTTCCGGTTCGTCTTGTCGTTCAGGTCGCGGGTGACGAGCTTCATCTGGATCAGGTCGATGACGCCCTCCAGCGCGCTGTCTTGGCCCGCGGGAATGGTGACCACAACCGGGGTCGCGCCCAGTTTAGTCTTCATCTGTTCGACGCAGCCCCAGAAGTCCGCGCCCATGCGGTCGAGCTTGTTCACGTAGGCGAGCCGGGGCACTTTGTACTTGGCCGCCTGCCGCCACACGGTGCCGGACTGCACTTCCACGCCGCCCTTGGCGCAGAACACGCCGACAGTGCCGTCGAGGACGCGCAACGACCGCTCGACCTCCGCGGTGAAGTCCACGTGGCCGGGGGTGTCGATGATGTTGATGGCAATGGGATCGCCCTTGCGGTCGGCCCAGTCGATGGACACGGCCGCCGAGTTGATCGTGATACCTTTTTGGCGTTCGAGCGGGTCGAAGTCGGTGGTGGTGTCTCCGTCATCGACGTCGCCGACTTTGTGCTTGGTCCCGCTGTAGTACAGGATCCGCTCCGTCGTGGTGGTCTTGCCTGCGTCCACGTGAGCCATGATCCCGATGTTGCGTACTTTGTCGAGCATCGTCGTTGCGGCCGGGGTGTTTATCCGGCTCCTTCCACATGTGAAAAGGAGAAATCACCGCCCACGCGGGCGGATCAGAAGTTAGACGCCGTGGTTGGGGAATGGGTTCAGAGGTTGATGCAACCCGTCCCCAATGGGCGGAAGGCAATATTGTATCGTATCACCGAGCGAAGATGCGTCTACCCCGATTGACGTGAAGGACCGGTGAAGGGAACTGAGCCGCTGGCGGATCACTCGCGAAGCCGCGAGCGGCTCTCGAAATCACTCACTTCGCGCCGGTGGTGTTGAGCTTCCGCGCGTACTTCGTGTCGCCGATCCAGTGCGTGAGTTTGTCGCCCTCGAACGCGAGGTGTTCGGGCTTACCCTCCGCGGCCGGAGTCAGCGCGCCGCACAACCGTCCGGTCGGGTCGAACACCTGTACGCCGAGGTCGGTGGCCGCGTAGATGCGCCCGTCCTTATCCGTCGCAAGACCGGTCACG
The DNA here is from genome assembly GCA_945905925.1 of Singulisphaera sp. GP187. GTDB lineage: Bacteria > Planctomycetota > Planctomycetia > Gemmatales > Gemmataceae > Gemmata. Next base: position 3,789 of record CAMDQN010000129.1, on the reverse strand, counting down.
GTGATCGCACTCTCACCCCGCCGGGTGCGAAGCGGCGCGTACCGCGCGGCTCGAAAGTTCACGGCCCCACCTTCCACCACCGGCGTTGCCCGCAGGAACGGCTCGTTCAGGACAACTTGCTCGAACATGGTCCAGCCGTCCAGCGAGTGCGTCATCACTCGCCCCGGTGCCTTCGGCTTCGTCCCAGGCGAGTCCGCTTTTTTCCAGCCCTCGCCGTCGATGAGGATTTGCGACAGCGGCATGTCCTGCGCGAACGAAGGCTGAGCGATTGCCAGCGCGAACAGGAGTGCGAAGAGGAAACGCATCATGGGATTCCTTGAGAGCTGATGGACTCGTACGCGCCGTTTAGCGTTGGCTCCGCAGGGGCCAGCGTTCTCACTTCGCAGGCGGGGTGTCGCGCCACAGCCAGCGCAGCGCGTCAGGGAGAATCGCCCCGCCGTGCCGGCCGCTGTGCGCGCCGTCGCCGTACACGAGTTTGTAGTCGTAGTCCATGATCTTCAGCGACGCGGCCATGTTCAGGTTCGCCAGCGGCCAGTTCCCGTGCAGGTTGTCGAGGTCGCCCGCGCCGTCTTGGAGGAGTACGCGAATCGGTTTCTTCTCGGTCTTGCGGATTAGCCCAGGGTACACGTCGCCGCCGCGAATGTTCGTGAAACTGCCGATGGTCGAGAATACCTTCGAGAACATGTCTGGACGCTCCCACGCGACCGTGAACGCACAGATCCCGCCGGAACTGCTCCCGCAGATCGCGCGGCCAGCAGCGTCGGTCCGCAATTTCACCGTTTTCGCAACTTCCGGGAGAATCTCTTTCTCGAGGAACTGGGCGTACTGGTTAGAAACGGTGTCGTACTCGAAACTCCGGTTTTGGCGCCAGTCCTTCTCCTCCTTGCCGGCAACCGGGAACCGGCCCGGGTTAATGAAGATGCCCACGGTTACGGGCATTTCCTTCTTATGAATCAGGTTGTCGAACACGACCGGGACGCGCCACTGGCCCTTGTCGCTGATGTACCCGCCGCCGTCCTGGAACACCATCACGGACGCGGGGGTTTTTCCGTCGTACTGGTCGGGCACGTACACCCAGCAATCGCGTTCGGTCCCCTCGAACACCTTGCTGTTCTTCCAGCGGAACTGGGTCACTTTACCTTTGGGCGCATCCTTGTGTGGCACCGAGTCGGGACCGTGGGTGTAGTCGTCGGCGGCCGACACCGGGACCGCGGGCGGCAGGACGACGGCGAACAGTCCGGCGAGTACGAGGGGTGGGAGAAGACGGCGCATCGGAGTGGCCCTTCGGGTTGGTGGAATAGCGAGAGCCTACCGCGCGGGATGCCGAATCGCAACGGGCCGGGAGCGAAGAACCTGTCCCACCTCTCTTCTCAGGGGAGGGTTCAGGGTGAAGGGGAGAAGGGGTGAGAAGACAAAGGCATGTCGTCTTTGTCTTCTCACCCCTTCACCCCATCTTTTCTCTCGGTCTATCGCAGCCGTTCCACGTAAGGGATAACCGGCTTGTAGCGCGCTGCGGTGTAGTCGAACACGAACTGCTTGCCACCCGTGGCATCGACGTACCGCGGACCGGCGTACCCCGGGCGCACGTTGGACACGGACGACCCACCCCACGCGTCCCGCGCCAGCGGGGCTGTCAGTGTCACCTGCCCCGCACCCGGAACGCCCTGAACGGTCACGACCTGCGTTTCCGCCGTTCCGTAACCGATCACGAGTTCCGTGCCCGCCCCGATCGGCCTTTCGACCCCTTCCGCGGTAACGTACAGGGTTCCCGTCCCGGCCGGATCGTACCGCGTGTACGCGACCGAGATCGTCGTACTCGCTGCTCGCGCCGTCGCGGTCAGCGCGGTGAAGTACGGGCGCCCGGTCGCGTGCGGGTCCGTGTCGCCCGCGAACGCCGGGAACTGCGGCTTCAGCGCCATGTTCGACATGTCGATGACGGCGGTGTACTTCTGGCGCATGTCGCCGGGGATCTTGTCGTACACCTCCGCGCCGAACTGCGACGGCAGCGGCACGCCCGATGGCCACTGGGCGGCTGTGACCGTCGAAGGCAACACCTCGAAGTACCCTATGGTGACGTACACCGCGAACATGTGGCTCTTCGTGGTCACGTTGTTCATCACCTTGCGCACCGGTTCACTCTGCAGGTACGCGTGGGCCTGCTGCCCCGCCGGCGGGGTGTAGTTGCTGTACAGCAGCGGCAGCGCCGGGGTCGTGGTGTCTCGCCGGAAAATCGTGTCCCCGTCCTGACCGGTACTCGGCGTGGTGTACGCGAAACTGCCCGCCGTCGCGACAGGAGCGCCGAACGACAGGAACGGGCGTTCCGTCGTTGCCGTGTTCATGTCGTGAACACTCGTGACCGGGACCGGTACGCGGTAGGAGGTCGTGCCGTCCGCGCCGAGTCGCGCCGCGAGCGGCGACCGGCTGTTCATCCACCGTTCCCACACCGTGTTGTTCACGAAGTCCAGGTTGAACGCGTTGCTCGCCTGCGGATCCCACACGCCTTGCGCGACACGACGGTCCTGCATCACGTTCACGTTGACCTTACCGCCGACCCGCCCACCGTGCCCGACGCGGTCGTCCGGCGCCTTCACCGTCAAGTATTCGAGTCCCCGCGCGAGGCCGTCGGGCAGGTACTGCCATCGCGGGGTACTGGTCTCGTAATTCAACCCGGGGGCGACCGCGCTCGGCACCACGAACTCGTTCGTGAGGCGGTGCGGCGCACAGTCGCGCGCGAAGAACACGTCGCCGAGCGTTTCGAGCGGCCGGTCCAGGTGAATCAGCCAATCGAACGGCGTCATGATCGTGTCGCTGAGCGTTGCCGGAGTTCCCGGCGTGAACGTCGAGCCGGCCGGTTGTCCCGCGTCCCCGTTGTGACGCCCGAAGGTGTGCCGCGGTTGGTTGCCGCCGTTAGCCGTGGTCTGATCCCGCACCATCGAATTTTGGAGCGATGAGGCAACGGCTCGCGTGGTGTTGTTGTTGTAAACGTTGTGGTTGCCACCACCAGCGGTTACGGTGGCGACCGAACGGCCAGCATACGGTTGCACCTTGCCGACCGCGAACCGCTCGCCACTCGGGTCATACCCGTTCCCGTTCATCATGCCCCGCGGGTTGCGGTTCAGTCCGCCGCCGTTGAGACGGTGAATCGAGTCGAATGACGGCACGTAGTCCATCGTGTCGACCGTGATGTATGGGTTGGTCGGTCCGGCTGGCAGGTGCGGGTTGGCGAGCCGCCGCAACAGCACGATGTTCCGCTTGAACTCGGCGGCGGTGACGACCCCGTTCCCCGGCAGCACCATCGTGTACCCCATCGCCGCGCTGCCAGGAGCGTTGGTCGGAGCGGCGGACTCGACCTTGTTCGCCCACACCCCGTTGTTCGGCGGGGCGAAATCGTCACCGCGATTTGCGGCAGGCGGTCCGACCAACAGAAACCCGTTGGCCGGCAGCGCGGCGGCGGCCGGGCTGTACGCGCCGTTGTTCGGGCCGACGGAACCGGCCGGAAACGTGAAGGCCGCGTCCGGCGCACCGGCAGTCGGTTCAAAGCTCCCGGTCGTGTTCGTTGGATTCGTTAAGAGGAAGTCGTTCTGGGTGTTCGGAGCGGCGTCCCGACTGCCAGCGGCAACACCGGTCTGCCGATCGGCACGCCGGATCTCGATCCGGTAGGCCGACAGCGCCACCGAACCGTCGCCCAACGGGGTGCCTGCGATCGGTGTCGAGGTCGGGTTCAGAAGTTCGAGCCAGAATCGCACCTGGGCCGGACCGGCCGGCGGCATGTTCCCGCCCATTCCGTTC
>CAMDQN010000128.1 GCA_945905925.1 Singulisphaera sp. GP187 | reverse complement strand
TTACGGCCAACTGCCAGCGGACGCACCGCCCGTTCCGCCACGTTGTTATCGATCGTGAACCGAGCATCGCCCAGATAACGGTCCAGCGTCGACCACTGGTTAATCGCGTACGACACCGCCTGGCCGAAAGGACTTTTCGGCAACGCGCTGCGTTGTTCCACCTCCAGCCAATCACCCAATTTCCGCACGATCGGACCCGCTCGTGTTTGTCGCCGCGACACCACCGCGTCACCGGCGAGTTGCTCGTCGAGGATTTCCTTTTCGATGGCGTAGAGCGTGCGGATGTACGCCAGGGCTTCGCTCGCCTTCGCCGCGTTGTTGGTCCGGGCATCCACGAACTTCCGTCGCACGTGAGCCCAACAGCCCAGGTGCCGGACTCCAGACCCGTGGATCGCGTTGTAGCCGGTGTAGCCGTCGGCATGCACGAACCCTGAGTACCCGCTGAGGAACGCCGTCGGGTGTTCTTCGCCGCGACCCGTTGTGAAGTCGAACAGCGTGTACGGGTTGGCCGCATCGCCGAGGTACGGCCAGGCGTACGCGGTGCGGCGGGGTTGCAGGAGTTTGACCGGACTCTCGTCGGCGTGGATCGCGAACGACTTCTTCAGACGCGTGATCATGGCCTGGTAGACCGGATCCAACAGCGTCGCGCACGTTCCGACCAGATCGCACAGGCGGGTGCGACACACCGGCCACCCCTGTCTCGCGAAGATCGATTCCTGGCGATAGAGCGGCAGGTGATCGACGTACTTGGACACGATCACCTGGGCCAGCAGTCCGGCCCCGACACCCGACCGGGGCACGTAGATGACGCCAGTGGTGCCGATGTTCAGCATGGTGGTGCTCCCAGTGCCAGCACCGGGCGTGCGAGTTGCCGGACATCGGCAGACAGCGGCACGCGGAGTTGGAGACCGGAGGGCAGGAGCATCTCAACGACGACATCGGGGATTACGCGGAGCGGCACGAATGACGGTGAGGACGGGGTTGGGCTTGGGGCTGGGTTCGGAAGGGGAGCGGGAGTCGTGTCGGGGCGATCGATTTGGTTGAGGACGTTGCGCCAGCGGTGGAATCCGGACTTGTTGACGTGGCGTGAACGACAGAACGCCGCCACGCCCAGACCGGAACTGCGCCAGTCGGCGACGATCATTCGCCACCGTTCCACAATACGAGGAGCATGCACCGTCATCGCAGGGTCTCCCTTCGGGCGAGGAAAACCCCAGACTAACTCACCCCACAAGACGCCACTTCACCGGACGTTAAGTGCGCCGGTCAAAACCGGCGAGGAGTAGTGAATGAAAGAGTCATACGGGAAAGGCCCAGCCAGCCATCCCGACCCCGAGTCATGCGTTGACGGTCGCAAGGCCGGCGGCGAAGCGTTGACAGGGGCACACGCGGGTCAGCCATCGAGCTGCGAAATCAGGTCCTCCGGGGTGCCGACGCCGTTTAACGAGGCGGAAGGCAACACCGGCAGCGGCGTCACGGGCGAGCCACTGTCGGACCCCGCGCAGTCGGAGACCCTGCACACGCGTGGAAACTCCTCGCACGGGAACCGGGAGATCCCAACCCCACCCGAGGGCAACACGGGTCGGCGAGAGAAGGCCGCAAGCCGGACGTCTCGCACGCACGGGGTTGGGAAGTCGGAGGGCGGCGTAGTACCGAAGAACCCGCCGAACAAGGGTGGGCTTGCGCCACCTGCGGAGATGGGGGAGGGAAGGCCGCCCGCCGAGGGGAACACGACCAGTGAAGCTGCGCGCCGGACACAGAGCCGGGGTCTCGCATCGACGAATCTGGAACGTGTGCGTCAGGTTGCTCGCAAGGATAAGAAAGCAAGGTTCACCGCCTTGCTGCACCACATCACCATTCCGCTTCTGTTGGAAAGCTTCTTCGCGCTCAAACGCGGCGCGGCTCCCGGCATCGACGGAGTGACGTGGCAGCAGTATGAAGCCAACCTCGAAGATCGACTCGTGGATCTGCACCAGCGGGTCCACGCGGGAACCTATCGGGCGTTACCATCCCGGCGGGTCTTCATTCCGAAGGCCGACGGGCGGATGCGACCGTTAGGCGTCGCGGCATTGGAGGACAAGGTCGTTCAACATGCCGTGGCGAAAGTTCTCGGGGCGATCTGGGAGGAAGACTTCTTGGACTTCTCGACAGGGTTTCGCCCCGGACGCGGCTCGCACGATGCGCTTGACGCGTTATGGGTGGGACTCCATCGGAAGAAGGTGAACTGGGTGATCGACGCGGACATTCAAGGGTTCTTCGATGCCGTGAACCATGAATGGCTGCTCAAGTTCGTCGAACACCGGGTCGCCGATCGTCGGATTCTCCGCTTGATCCGTAAATGGTTGAGAGCGGGCGTGTCCGAGGACGGCCAGTGGTCCAAGACGGTAGTCGGGACGCCGCAGGGTTCGGTAATTTCACCGTTCCTTGCGAACGTGTACCTGCACTACGTTCTGGATTTGTGGGTCAACCAGTGGCGGAAGAAGCACGCGACGGGCGATGTCATCATCGTCCGATACGCGGACGACTTCGTACTGGGTTTTCAGCATCGTCACGAGGCCGAGCGGTTCCTGAGCGAACTGCGGGAACGGTTAGAGAAGTTCGGCCTTCGCCTGCACCCGGAGAAGACGCGACTGATTGAGTTTGGCCGACTAGCGGCCTCACGACGTTGGGAGCGAGGGCATGGGCGGCGAGAGTCTTTCGACTTCTTGGGTTTCACGCACCGGTGGGTGCGTAAGCGTGGGAAGGCAGGGTTCATCGTGCGACGAACAACGGTGAAGAAGCGGCTACGTGCCAAACTGAATGAGGTGGCCGAGACGTTGCGGAAGCATCGTCACGCGTCACTGAGTCGGCAAGGCGTGTGGCTGGGCCGGGTGGTGCGGGGGTACTTCGCCTACCACGCTGTCCCGGGCAATATGGCGAGTCTGTCAGCGTTCCGAGAACAGTCGGTTCGTCACTGGCTTCACGCTTTGCGGCGTCGAGGTCAGAAGGGCCGGATGAACTGGGAACGTTTCAGTCCGCTGATTGCCTTCTTCATTCCGCGACCCACGATTGTGCATCCTTATCCGAACGTGCGATTCGACGCCAAGTACCCGAGGTAAGAGCCGGATGCGGTAATTCCGCCCGTCCGGATCTGTGCGGGGGGCGGCCCGAAAGGGCCGTCCCTACCGCGACCGAAGCAGGCGTACCAGTTCGGGATCTCCACCGCCTACTGATCCACATCTTTGACGCGACGTGAATACGCGTTCGAACGCGTATTCACGTCGCGTGCCCCGGCCCGGTTCCGATCATGCGGGTCCGAACGGTTGGGAGCGAGCGCACATCGTGCATGCCCCTCCGGTGATCAAATTCGGCACAAGACCTGTGCGGGGCGCTGGCGCAACCCAAACGGGTGGTACATCCTGTTCCGATGGGAGCAGGAATGTAGCAGACGCGGCAAAGTTCTGATAGCTTCCCCGCCCCCCCGCGGCTAAATTCTTGTGTAGTTACCCCAACCGATTCTAGTTAACCACTGTTCGCAGCACCCTCGGCGCCGGCGGGATCGGCGGTGACGACTTAACTCCACGGTGAACACCATGGTCGATTCGAAGAGCGCAGGGGCGGCCCCGACCTCACCGACCGACGCACCCGCGGGGACGTCGTTCGTCGGCACCGCCTCGCTCGCGATCAGTTCCGGGGTGTCGGACGCCAAGGCCGCGGCCGCCAACCTGGCCCCGAAACTGGGCTCGTACCTGCACGCGGCGGTCCACGCCACCGGCTACGCGCTGTCGTTCGCGGTCGTGTTCCCCGCAGTGTTCATCGCCGAACTGGTTCCGTCCGAAAACGTGCTGGTCTACGGGATCAAGGACGGCGCGGCGGCCGCCAAACGGGCGGTCTCGACGGTCGCTGACCGCAAGGTACCCGCCTGACCCGCGCCCCACATCGACCACCTGGAGAGACCCCATGAGCCCTGAAGACAACGGCGCCAAACTGACCATCCTCGACAAGGTCGCTGACGAACTCGATGCCGCCGCGGATCAGTACCCCGCAGGGACCGAGAGCCCGTCCACCCTCTCGGCCGTGGCGAGCGCGCCGGGCCGGTTCCTTTCCAAACTGGTGTACACCACCGGTTACGGCCTGTCCTACGGCCTGGTGTTCCCTGCGATCCTTCTGGCTCGGGTCGTACCCAAGGAGAACGCGCTGATCCAGGGCATGACCGACGGCGCGCGCGACGCGACCGCGATGGCCGAACAATCGGCCGGGAACATGCGGGCGATGCTCGGCGTGAGCGACGACCCGTACCGGGTTCAGGGGACCGAACCCCCGGCCCTCACCGCCGGCGCCTGATCACCCGTCCGTTCCTCGCGACCCAGCGTACTCCCGCTCCCAACAGGAGCGTGGCCAGTAGAAGGTACACCCCAAGCGTCTGAGTGAGCCAATGAGTCTGACCGTGTCGCGGGTGGAAGACGGCAAGATCCGGATCACGTGCCGGGAACTGCTGCACGACCCGGACGGGCGCGTGTGCCGCGAGTTCATCCAAAAGGTGCTCGTCGCCGACGGGGTGACCGGAGTGGCACTGGTTCGTGGGCGCGGCACCGACCCCGAGAACGCGGTCGAGATCCGGTACGCCCACCTCCGGGTGCCTTACGACCAGGTGATCCGGTCGATCGCGGCAGCCATCCGCAAGGGCCGCCCGGCGCGCGGGGGTGCCTCCCGGAACGGCCACAGCACCAACGGTAACGGACGCGTGAACGGGTTCGTTTCGCTCGACGGGCGCACCCAGGCGAACGGCACCCACTCGTACCCGACCGGGCGCCACGCCCACCACCCGAACGAGGCCAACGGCCCGGCGAGTTCCTCGCTCGACGGCATCCCGGACCTCCCGGACCGCAACGGAGTGAGCCGCTTTTACCGCCAGGGTCGGGTGTTCACGAGCTGGGAGGTGATTCACGAAACGCCCGACCGGCTCCGACTCCGGCACCCGGCCCTTCGTCGGAAGGCGGAAGTGTGCCAGGCGATCGAGCGGGAACTGATGGGCGTACTCGGGGTGGACAACTACGGCACCAGTTCCGCCACCGGCACGGTCGTCGTCAAGTACAACCCGCGCAAGCTCCGCCGCGATCAGGTGTTCACCATCCTCGACTCGGCGCTCGCGAGCGCCACCATCCCCGAGAAGAACGACCCGCTCGACCTCGACCTACCGCTGAACACCCTCAACGTTCCGCTCGCCATCGCGGGCACGTTCGCGGCCCCCGTGCTGCTCCCGGCCGCCGCGGGCCTGCTCCTCTACAACTCGATCCACACCTACAAGGCCGCCTACGACGTGGTGGTCCGCGAGCGCCGGCTCGGGGTGGACGTCCTCGACGCCATCGTGGTCACGGCGTGCCTCGGGACCGGCACCATCTTCGCCGGTGCAGTGCTCACGTGGTGCCTCAGCTTCGGCCGACTGCTGGTGAAGAACACCCAGGACCGGTCGAAGAAGATGCTTCTCAGCGCGTTCGGCAAGCAGCCGCGGTTCGTGTGGCTCCTGAAGGACGGGCAGGAGATCGAGACGCCGCTGGAGAAGCTCCAGGCCAACGATATCATCGTCGTCGGCACCGGCGACACGGTGCCCGTGGACGGGACGATTCACGAGGGGATCGCGACGATCGACCAGCACGCCCTGACCGGCGAATCGACCCCGGCCGAGAAGGGCGTCGGGGACAAGGTGTTCGCTTCGACCCTCTTGGTTGCAGGTCGGATGCAGGTGCGAGTGGAGCAGGCCGGTTCGGAGACCGCGTCGGCGAAGATCGCCCGCATTCTGAACGAGACGGCGGGTTACAAACTCGGCGCCCAGCACCGCGGCGAGGCGATGGCCGATAAGGCCGTGATCCCGACCCTTGCCATCGGCGGCGCCGCGCTGGCGACCATCGGGACGGGCGGGGCGGTCGCGGTCCTCAACAGCGACTTCGGCACCGGCATCCGCATGGCGGCCCCGCTCGGCATGCTGTCCTCGCTGGCCCTCGCCGCCAACCGCGGCATCCTGGTGAAGGACGGGCGGGCGCTCGAGAAGATGTCCGAGATCGACACCGTGCTGTTCGACAAGACCGGCACCCTGACCCGCGAGATCCCGGAGGTCGGACAGGTCGTCACGTGTAAAGCGTACACCGAGAACAAGATCCTCCAGTGGGCCGCGGCGGCCGAGAACCGGTTCGCCCACCCGATCGCCAAGGCCATCGTTCAGGAGTTCGAGAAGACCGGGCTGCCGATGCTGCCGATAGAGGACACCAAGTACAAGATGGGCTACGGCATTAGCGCGGAGATCGAAGGGCACCTCGTCCGGGTCGGAAGCGCGCGGTACATGAAGCTCGAAGGCGTGGACATCCCGCCGCACGTTCAGGCGGTGCTGGATCGGGCGCACCACGAAGGGCACACGCTCGTGTTCGTCGCGGTGGACGACCACTTGGGCGGGGCGATCGAGTTGCAAGCGTCGCAGCGGCCCGAGGTGGCCGACATCATCGCCGGGCTGCGGGAACGGGGCATCAAGCACATCGCCATCATCTCCGGCGACCACGACGCCCCGACGCGCAAGCTGGCGATCAAGCTCGGGATGGACGAGTACTTCGCCGGGGTGCTGCCCGCCGACAAGGCCTTGTATGTGGAGCGGCTCCAGGCCCAGGGCCGGAAGGTGTGTTTCGTCGGTGACGGGATTAACGATTCGATCGCCCTTAAGAAGGCGGACGTCTCGATTTCGCTCCGCGGAGCCACTTCGATCGCCACCGATACGGCCCAGGTGGTATTTATGGAAGAGAGTTTGGGCAAGTTGTGCGAGTTCCGTGACATCGCCCAGGCCCTGGACGAGAACGTCCGGCGGAGCTGGAAGCTGATCCTGGTACCGAACGCGCTGTGCATCGTGGGCGCGTTCACGCTCGGGTTCGGGGTTATGGCGTCGGTGCTCACGAACAACGTCGCGGCGATCGCCGCCCTGGCGAACGGCATGGCCCCGCTCCGGCAGCTCCGCCGCGAGCAGGATGCCGCCCAGGAACAACAGGAACAACAGGAACAACAGGAGCGCGAACTGGAGGCCGCCGCCAATGGCGTACAAGGAACGAGTCTACTCCCGCAAACTGAAGCAGCCTTTGCCTGATGAGAAGAAGCCGCTCCTCTCCAAGCTGATCCTGGAGCGTCTGGGCAGCAACGCCCATGGGATGACCGTGGCCTGGCACCCGACCGACCCCGTGATGACCGTGAAAGCCAAAATGGTGGTGTTCACGATCCGGTTCACGCTCGCCGAGATGACCGTGGACTGCGAGTACGGGTGGATCGCCCGGCAGTTCGTGACGGACACGACCCGGACGACCACGCACGCCGCCGTCCACAAACTGTGCGACGACGCCGACATTTGACCGGCCCGCCCCTGACGGTGACGGGCCGGGCCGACAGGGAGCCGAACAACTAATGTCCGCCGGACCCGACCCCCGACCCGCGTCCCCGTCCGGCCTCCGGGTTCGGGTGCTGAGTGACGCCATTGAGGTCGCGTGTCCGGCCATCTTCTCCCGGTCCGCGGCCGGTCCCATCGCCCACTTCCTCCGCGAAACCTCGGCCCTGCCCAGAGTCGATTCGGTCGAAGTGGACCTCGACGCCGGGCTCGCGCGCGTCCGCTTCCAGCCCGGAAAGGTCGATCCGCGCCGGCTCGCGGGCGAGCTCGCGGCCCACCTGCGCCGGCCGGTGGCCGCTCCGGGCGCTGGGGACCTGTCGCCGGAGACCGTCGAGTCGCTCTCCCGAGAGGGCAAGTTCCAGGTCCACCGCATCGCCGACGTGGTGACCGACCTGGAACTGATCCACGACCTCCCCGGCCGGATCCGCGTCCGGCACCCGCACGTCAAGGGCGACCCGACCCTGGCGCGTGCGATCGAAGCCGAGTTGCGGCAGCTCCCCGGCGTGACGCAGGTCGAAGCCCGGTCCCGCACGGGTTCGGTGCTGGTCTACTACGATCCGCAACGGCTCTCGAAAGCGGACCTGTTGCGGGCCGCCGGCCGGTCCATACACAAGCCGACCCGCCGACCGACCGCACCCACCGTCGCCGCCCTGGTTCCGCACACCGCCAGCCTCGGGGCAGCAACGGTCGCCGAGTTCGCGGCCCCCGCGCTGATGCCAGCGGCGGGCGCGGTGTTCGTCGCGGCCAACTGGCGGTCGCTGGTGAACGGGTCCAAGGAGTTGCTCACCCTGCGCCCGCGGCTCGACGGGCTGGGGACCGCGATCACCACCCTGAGCATCATCAACGGGAGCTTCTTCGCGGCCTCGGCGATGCTTTGGCTGATCCACTTCTGGCGGCTCAAACACGAGTGGGACCGCACCGCCGCTCGAGGCCGGTTGCTCGAAACACTGGCGGTCCCCGCACCGGAGCAGGAACCCGAGCGCCTGCCCGCGCAGCTGGCCGGGCGCCCCGCGAGCACCGACGGGGCGCTCGTTCGGCTCGCGAGCGGCGACCGGGTTCCAGTTGACGGTGAGGTGTGTGGCGGCGCGGCTGCCGTGGACGAGCGGGCACTGACCGGGCGGACGGGGATCGTCCGGCGGGCGTTCGGTGACCGGCTCCTCGCTGGCTCAACGATTCTCGACGGCGGGGTCGTCGTACGCCCGACGGCCACGGGAGCGGAGACGCGGGCCGCGGGCTTGCTCCGGGAACTCGAAGGCGCGTTGCGCGCGGGCGCGCACCCGAAAGCGTACACCGCCCGCTCCGAGCGGGCGGCGGCGACGATGGTGGTGCCGGCGTTCGCGCTGGCCGGGGCCGGGCTGGCGGTCGGCGGGGTGGGAACCGCGCTGGCCGTCCTGCGTCCGGATTACGCGAGCGGGATCGGGACAGCCGACTCCTTCGAGCGGATCCGGATGATCGGAACGCACCTGCAAGGCGGGGTCTTGGTGCGCAGGCCCGAGGCCCTGGGCCGGTTGCGCTCGGCGCACGTCGTCCTCATCGCGGCGGGGTGCGCTCCGCGCTCCCGGTCGGTGGTTCACCAGATCGACTGTTACGGGTCGTGGACGTCGGCGACCCTGGTCGCGCTGATCGCCCGTACCGGGCGGTACTTCGGCGACGAGGTGGCGGGCGCGATCCGGGCCGTGGACCGTGCCACCGATTTGGGCGCTGTGCCGATCGCGTTCGATCACGGAGTCACCTTCTGGGACGGGCACAGCACGGTCCGCGTGGAGTACGCCCCCGGCGCGCCGGGGTACCACGCGCTGACCGTCACCTGCGACGGGACGATCGTCGGCCGCATCGGGATCACCCCGGCCGACGAACCAGCGGTCGCGGAGCTGGTGTCCGCGCTCAAGCGGCACCGGCGGGTCGCCGTGGGGTTCGTCGGCGGGGACCGGCGGGAACTGCTCCGGGCCGGGGCCGACTTCGTCATGCCGGACGTGCCCGACGAGGAGCTCGGAACCCAACTCGAGCAGTGGGGCGAAACGGGCCGCCGGATCGTGTTCGTTGGCGACCCGCGGGCGTACCCGCACGCCGCGTGTTCGGCTGAGGTGAGCGTCAACTTCGCCGGGCTCGAGCACCCCGCCACCGGCGACCTCGTCCTGCTCAGCGGGACCTGGGACGCGCTGCCCGAACTGTGGCCCGAGGCCCGCCGGGGCCGGTTCCGCCGGGCGATGACTTACGGGCTGAGTTGGGGGCCGAACGCGGCGTGCGTGGCCGCCGGGTTCGCATTCGGGATGCCCCTGGTCTCGGTGGCGCTGAGCAACTTCGGAACTCTGGCCGCGTACTCGTGGGCGCACCGCCGGGTCAGCCCGGAACCCCACGCCCCGGCTCTCCTGCGGGTCGGAGCGGGGCTGGATCGACCGTCCCTGTCGGCGCCAGACGTCCGCGCCCCGCCCGCCGCGCGGGCGCGGGGGGCCGAAGGGGGGTATCGCGGGGGCGGCCTCGCGAACGGGCACACGGGACCGGAACCGAACCCCCACCATACAGGCGCGGAGACCCCGAACTCGGCCGGCGTGCTGTCGTGAGTGCTGGGGGGCAAGCAAGGGTGAGAACGACCGGCGTCCGACTTCTCAAGAGTCACAGCGATGTCCGATCATCTGTTCAACGGCCCCCACGGCCCGCGGCTCCACGTGCCGCCAGAAGCCGGCGCGCCCCACGAACGGCCGGCGGATGAGGAACTCATCGGCAAGTTGCCCCCCGAAGTGGGCGCGCTGCTAATTGTCGCGGGGGTCATTGGGATCGTGCTGCCCGGTCCGGGGACGCCCGTGTTCCTGGCCGGCGCAACGGTTCTGTGGCCATCCGTATTCGGCCGGGTGGAGCGGTACGCCAAGCGGCGGTTCCCGAAGTCCCACCGGGCCAGCATCTTGCAACTGAAACAGTACCTGCTCGACCTGGAGAAGCGGTTCCCCGGGTCACTGGGGCCGAAAGCCCCGACCGGCGGTTCCGCCGGGTCCGTCTCAAACTAGCTCTTAACCCGGGCGCGGCCCGGAAAGGTGTCTCATGCTCCGTCGTTACTGCAATCTGGTGACCGAAGGCGTCGTTTACGGGTTCACGTTCGCGATCGGCTGGGTGCTCGGGCTCGTGTTCCTGAGCAGCGTCCTGGTAGCCTGATCTCGCGCCGTCCTGTTCCGCACGGGCGGGGGTTCGCCCCCGCCCGGCACTCACTCGCAACCCCGGTTGTTCCGATACCAACCCCGGTGGCCGGACCGCCGGCCCCGCACTCGCTGAGGTGCTCCGATGGCCAACACCGTTTCCGCCCCGTCCGATCGGCCCGCTCCCGTCGTTGTGTCCGAGGCCGGCCGCGTGACCATTACCGTACCCGGCATGTTCACCGACGCGACCGACCCGACCGAACCCCGAATCGTTTCTCTGCTCACGGCCATCCCTGGTATCCAGGCGGTCGAGATCCGGCGCGGACAGGGGGCGAGCATCGTTCTGAGCGCCAACATCCCCCCGACCCCCGAACAACTCCGGGCGATTGCCGACAGCTTCCGTGCCGTTTCGCCGGCCGCCGTCGCACCCGTGCCGCCCGCCGCCCCGGTAGCCACCGCGCCCGTGCCGCCCGTGCCGCCCCCGGAGGTTGTGCCGGAGGCGCCCAAACCCGAAGAGCCGGCACCCGCGAAGGCCCCCGACGCCGAACCGGGCGGCGGGCTGTTGAGCCGAAACAACGTCCTGATGGTGGTGTTCATCCCTCTGACCCTGTACCTCGAGCACGCGAACGCCCCGCCGTTACTGACCTTCCTCGCGGCCGCGGCCTGCCTGATCCCACTCGCGTCGCTACTCGAGAAGGCGACCGAGTCCCTCGCCGCGGCGTTCGGCCCGACGATCGGGGCGATGCTGAACTCGACCCTCGGGAACCTGCCGGAGATCATCATCAGCGTCACCGCCCTTCAGAAGGGGCTGGACGCGATGGTCAAGGGCGCCATCGTCGGTGCGGTGATCGGCAACCTGCTGCTGTCGCTCGGGATCGCCATGTTCCTCGGCGGGTTCCGGCGCCCCAGCCTGAAGTTCAACACGCTCGCGGCCGGGATGTCCGGGAACCTGCTGTTCCTCGGCGTGGCCGCGATGCTGGTCCCGCTCCTGTTCAACCTGACCCACAACGCGTCCGACAAGGAGATCAGCCGGGAGATCGCCGGCGTGCTGCTGGTCACCTACCTGCTGAGCCTGGTGTTCTCACTCATCACCCATAGACAGTACCTGGGAACAGCCAAGGAGGGGCACGAGCAGACGGTCGACTCGGGTTCGCGGTGGGGCGTCGCGCGGGCGCTGATCGTTCTGGCCTTGGCCGCGGTGGGGATCGCGGGGGTGAGCGACGTGCTGACAGCGGCCCTCACACCGGCGGCCAAGTTGATGGGCCTGTCGGACGTGTTCGCCGGCATGTTCCTCCTGGCCGCCGCAGGCAACCTGCCGGAAACGCTCAACGTGGTCTCGTTCGCCCGGAAGGGGAACATGGAGCTCGCGTTCACCGTTACCCTCCAGTCGTGTACCCAGATGGTCGTGTTCGTCGCCCCGCTGCTGGTGTTCATCAGCTACTTCGCGGGCGGGAGCATGGACCTCGTGTTCGCCCCGTTCGCGGCGACGGCCCTGGTGATGACCGTGCTGGGGATCCGCGGCCTGCTGACCGACGGGGAGACGAACTGGATGGAAGGCGTGTTCCTGATCGCCCTGTACGTGCTTCTGGCAATCGGCGTGTTCCACCTCCCGACCCGGTAACCGCCCGACGAGGACGACCAATGGTCCAGCCCGCTCCCGCGTTCCGCCCGTTCTCGGCGCCTCAGGTGACCGTCCGACCGGGGGAGATCGTGATCGACCACCACGAAATGTTCGCGGTGGGGGCCGAGGACCTGTGCCTCCGGTTCCTCAACCGCGCCCTTCACGTCCCGGACGTGGCCGCGGTCGAGGTGGACCGACTGGGCCGCGCCACGCTTTTTCTGAACCCCGGCGCCACGAACGTGGCCGCGACCGTCCGGCTCGTCGCCACCAGCCTGCGGAACCCGGAACCGTGGATCGAGGGGCCAGCGACCGGTCGGTTCCACTTCCCGGTGGGCGAGCGGTTCGTCGCGGCCCGCCGCTCGGACTGGGCCGCGGCTGGCTCCCCCGAGGTCTGTCTGGAGCCGCCCGCTCCGGAGCGCGGCCGGATCGTCCGCGGGGTGTACGGAGTTCTGGCCGTCGGGTCGCTCGGAATGGCCTGGGTGGGGCTTCTCACCCCGGGCATCCCGACCGTGCCGTTCGTTCTGCTGTCCAGTTACTGCGCGGTCCGCTCCTCACCGGCCCTGCACGCCCGGCTCAAGCGGTCGCGGGTGTTCGGCCCGATGCTGACGGACTGGGAGCAACACCGGGTAATCAGCCGCCGAACCAAGCGGATCGCTATCGTGTCGGCGCTGGTGGTGACCGCGTTCACACTGGTGCTCGTGGCCGGCGACCCGGTCCTGATGCCGCTGGGCCTGCTCTTCGGGCTACTGGGTCTGACGGTCCTGCTGTTGCTCCCGACCGTCGATCGCGGACCCCAAGCACCGGCGTGACGTAGCCCCAGCGCCCGCCGGGCGAGCCGGAAGCCGTTTCGTTCGGGACCGAACGCTCGCTATGTTAGGCTACCAGAGAATACCGCGGTCCGATTCCACCCGTTCAGGGCCAACGTCATGAGCTACCTGTCAAACCCGATCCTCCACTACGCCGGCGAGTTCTTGACGCTGGTTCGGAAGGTCGTGGGTCACCCGATCTGCCAACTGGTCATCGGGTTGTGCATCGCCGCCAGCGCGCTCGCCGAGATCGTGGCCAGCATCAAGGAGGGGAGGCACCAGTTCGGGACCCACCACGGCATGCTCGTGTTCGGTTTGGGGCACATCTTTCTTGTCATGGGCGACTTCCGGGAGGCCCTCCAACTCGGCGCCGAATCGCTGGAAGAGGTGAACCTCGAAGAACAGGTCGAGGCGATCGAGCAAACGGTCGTAGCGGTGGAGAAGGAGCTGGTCGAACAGGCCGTCGCAATCGAGCAAACGGTTGACGCGCTGACAATCGGGCTCATCGCCGCGGTCGTCTCGGCGGCCGAACAGCCCCAAGAGGTCACTGGGCAGTTCGCCGCGCCCGCGTCGCTCGCGGCCGGCCCGGTGGCACCGGCTGCCGAGTCCCCCGCGCCCCAAGAAACCGGACGCGCGGAACTTCTTTCGCCTCCGACCGCCCCCCAACCCGTGGTCCAGGAAACGGAACGCGGGGAACTTCCCCCGCCGATCGTTCAACAACCGGAACTCGCGGAGCTTCCGGCGCCGGCCGAGCCTGCCGGCCTTTCGGCCGCGGTCGATCCGGTCCGACCGTCGCGACCGGTCGAGGTCGGACCGGATCGCCTCGTGCTGACCTTCCCCGGACGCCTGGATCGCGCGCTCAACGGGTCCGGGTCGGCGCTGGTCCCGCGGTTGCTCGCCGTTCGGGGTGTGGAGCGCGTGGAGACCGCCGAGAACGCGATCACCATTCACCTGGCCGCCGGCGCCGTGCCGGGGCGGGAACTGTTGCGGGCCACCGCGGCGGCGCTCCGCGCGACCCAGGCGGAGACGCCGGTCATCGCGAATTAGCGCGTTTTGGTAAGGTGTCGCGACCGGCCCCGCTGCCGCCGGGACCGGAAGTTCGTTCCGCGGGCGCGACGTATTGGGTACATCGAAGGCCACACGGCCCGAGCGGAGGCTAATCTCATGGATCGACAGCCGCCACCGACCCGCATGGGCGCGATCGTCGAGTTCTTCATCCGGGCGAAGGCCTTTCTGGAGCGACCGATCTGCAAGGTCGGGGTCGGGCTGTGTCTGGTCGTCACCGCGATCGCCGAGATCACGCAGGCGATCATCGAAGACACACACAAAATCGGCGCCCACCACGGGTTGTTCGTCTTCGGGTTGGGGCAAGTCGGCTCCTACATGGGAACCCTGTTCGAGGGCGTGAAGAAAAGTTACCTCGCGATGCAGGAAGAACGGCGCCGCACGGCAGAGGCCGCCAATAACACGCCGGGCGCGGAGTCGCTCGCAATTGTGACCCCGGTTCCCGTAGCGCCGACCGGTATCCAGGAGGTAGCAGCCCCCACCCCGCGCGTCCCCGCACCGATCACACCGCCCGTAGCGATTCAGGCGGCGAGCATCGTGCTCGCCCTGCCGGGACTCTTGACCGACGGGCTCGGCCCGTACGGGACCGTTTTGGTCCCGCGGTTCCTCGCGGTTCCGGGGGTGGAGCGGGTCACAGCGGGAGGGGACGCGGTTGCCATTCACCTGGCCCCCGGGGTCGCGCCCGGACCGGGTCTGTTCAAGGCTCTCGCCGCTGCGCTGCGCGAGACCCGCTCGGGGGCCGTCAGTCGTTCTCGAGTACCCAATGGGTCGCCCTCTGGATCAACTCGGCGAGCGTCGTGAGTCCCAGCTTCTCCTTGACCCGGATCCGGTAGGTTTCGACCGTTTTGGGGCTGACGTGCATCTGTTCGGCGATCTGCTGGGTACTGAGCCCCCGACCGAGCAGATTGAACGCTTCCAGTTCGCGATCGGTAAGTAACGCGACCGCACCGGCAGCGGCCCGGCTGCCGCTCACCAGGCGCGTGAGCAACTGGGAGGCCAAATCGGCGCTGACGTACACCTTACCGGCGAGGACGACCCGCAGCCCTTCGAGGACCTGGCGGGTAGCGTCGCGCTTGTTCACGTACCCGTTTGCCCCCGCTCGTAGCGCCCGCTCGGCGTACAAGTTCTCCGCGTGCATCGACCAGACCAGGATGCGAACCGTCGAGTCCCGGGCACGGATCCGCTTGACCAGGTCGATCCCGTTGCCGGTTTTCAGCGAGATGTCGACGAGGATCGCGTCGGGAACAGCGGCGGGGAGCCGGGCAAGGGCGTCGGCCACGTCCTCCGCCTCGCCGCACACCACCATGTCCGGCTCCCCCCCGATCTGCAGGGCGAGCCCTTCGCGGACGATCGGGTGGTCGTCGATAATAAACACTCGGGACCGCCGGGTCTTGAGTTTCGGTTCAGTCATGGGCGGTCCTCCTCGGGATCGTACACGCCACCGCGGTTCCGCCGCCGGGCACCTGGATCAGATGAACGCTGCCCCCCACGAGCCCGGCCCGGTGCCGCATGATCCTCAAGCCGAGTCCGCCGCGGCGGGCGTGATCGCTCGGGAGGCCGCTTCCGTTGTCCCGAACCGTGAGGGTGATCTGGGCTCCGTGGTCTTGTAAGAGTATCTCGATTGCGGAGGCGCGCGAATGCCGAAGGGCGTTCCCGACGGACTCTTGGGCAATACGGAACAGGTGAGTTGCAACGGTTGTATCGGCTATGACTCCAGGGCCAATGCACCGGAACGAGCACGCGACCCCCGAGCGCTCGCCGGTGCTCGTGGCCAGATCCTGGAGGGCGGACCGCAGCCCTTCGGGGTCCACCTCGACCGGAACGAGCCCACACGACAGCCCCCGGATGTCCTCCCGAACCCGTTCCAGCCCGGTGCTCATAGTGGTCGCCAGCGTGGCGTCGGGGGGCGAGATGGTCCGCAGCCGCTTCTGCAACATGTCCGCCATCAGAGCCAGCCCGGTCAACTCCTGACCGACGCCGTCGTGCAGTTCCTGACCGATCCGCTGCTGCTCTTCGACCACCGCCCGGTTGGCCTCCCGTTCGAGTTCCCGGCTCGGGGACAGGTCCCGGAGGATCGTCGAGAGATACAGCAGCCCCCCGAACCGGTCGCGGTGGGCGATTACCGCCTGGGACGTAGGGATCTCCCGCCCGTCGGCCGTTAGGATCGCGGTTTCTCCGGCCCACGAGCCGTCCCGAACGGCCGTGGGGAGCCCCTCATCGACGAACACCCGCGCGGCCCAAGGCGGGTGGAGTTGGGTGAGCTTCCAGAGGTGGAACGCGGTGGGATCCGTCGCCCCGACTACTTGGGCGAGGGTGCGGTTCATGTAAACGATTTGCCCGTCCGCCGCGGCGGTGGCAACGAAATCCGGGGTCGCTTCGAGGATCGCGGCCTGGCGAGCCAGAACCTCTTCGGCCCGTTTTCGCGCGGTGACGTCTTGCAGCAGCCCGAGTTCCCGGCGGCGCCGGCCGTCCGGCCCGCGGGCGATCACCCGCGCGACCTGGGACAGCCACACCCATCCCCGCGCGGGGTGACGGTAGCGGTATTCGGCCGACACCCGATCGACCCGCCCGTCGGCCAACTGGCGGTCGAGGTCCGTGATCCACCCGGCGTCGTCCGGGTGGAGGGAGGCGAGCCAGGGGGTCCCGTGGCCGGTCTCCGATGTACCCGCCGCGGCCGCCAGCCCGAGGATGGACCGCGCGCGGGCGTCGAGCGTCACGCCCGTCGCGGCGTCGCGCTCGTACAGGCCCATGCAGGCGGCATCGACCGCGAGCGCGAGCCGCTCCTGACTCGCCCGCAAGGCGTCCTCCGCTTGCTTCCGTTCGGTGACGTCCACCGCCGAGGCGACCAGGTGGGTGACCGCCCCCCGGTCGTTCAGTAACGGGGCAATCATGAGGTGGATGGTCGCGAACCGCCCGGCCTCCAACCGGACGACAATGTCGGTCCGGGCCGCCTCACCGCCCCCGGCCCGCGCGATCACGTCCCGGACCAGATCCTGAACGCTGGCGGCGTGGTTGAACCAGTAGTAGTCCCAGAGCTTCCGCCCGAACACCTCGGCCCGAAGGGGCGAACGGTTGGCTTCGGTCAGGGTGCCGTCCGTGGTGAGGACGCCGACGAAGGCGAACAGGCTGTCCAGCACGCGGCGACCGACTTGCATGTCTTCCCGTAGGTTGAAAGTTTCGGCATCGGGACGGGTTTTGGCACCTCGATCATACCGCCCGTCGGAACACCTCGCTACGAAACTCTGCTCGAACGTGACGGTTCGAACGTGACGGTTCCGGACAGGGTTCAACCGAGGGTAACTGATTCGCTGTGAAGTGTAAACGTCCGGCGAGTCGGCGTGGGTGTGCGTTGAGTTCGGCGTGGGGAGTCGAGGTGTGAAGTTCACGGGTTGGCGGAGAGATGGCGTTTGGCCCAGACGTCAGGCAACAGATTGGTCACGTCGGCCGGTTTCGCGGACAGTTGAGTCAGCACGTCGCTCAGGTACGACCACGGATTTACACCGTGACGCTTCG
>CAMDQN010000127.1 GCA_945905925.1 Singulisphaera sp. GP187 | reverse complement strand
GCTTCAGGCCGGCGATATTCTGTTTGGTCGGAGCGGGTTTGGGTTGGCGTGGCATCGTGGCGAGAAGGATCGGGTGCCAATTTTGCGGACGGAGACGTCCGACCGCACACAACCCGACAAAGGCGCAAATCCCGTGCCGAACACTATTGTTCAGTACGCCGAATTCGGCGAACACTTCCGGCGGTGCCGTGAGCCTTCCGCGCCACAGGTTCAGAAGTAAACGCTGCGGGAACACAGCGGGCCGGGGAGCAATCCCCGGCCCGTTCGCGTTTCGCCGATTACGCCAACACGCCCTCAAGCACTTCCCCGTGAACATCGGTCAGTCGGCGTTCGATGCCGTTGTGGTAGAACGACAGCCGCTCGTGGTTCAACCCAAGGATGTGCAAGATCGTCGCGTGTAGGTCGTAGATGGTCGCGATCTTCTCCGCGGCTTGATAGCCGAACTCGTCGGTCGCGCCGTGGCTGTGCGCCCGCTTCACACCCGCGCCCGCGAGCCACACCGTGAAGCCTTTCGGGTTGTGATCGCGTCCGCTCGCGCCCTTCTGAAACGTCGGCATTCGTCCGAACTCCGTCACCCACACCACCAGCGTGTCTTTGAGTAGCCCGGTGCGATTCAGGTCGGTTAGCAGTGCCGCGAGCGGCCGGTCGAGGATCGCGGCATGCGTCTCGTATTGCGACTTCAGAGTCTTGTGACCGTCCCAGTTGCCGACGCCCTCACCCATCGCGTAGGAGCCGTTGAACAACTGCACGAACCGCACGTCGCGTTCCAACAGACGCCGCGCGAGCAGGCAGTTGCGCGCGAACCCCGACTTCCACTTGTCCTTGTCGCCCGTGCCGTAAGCGTCGTGAACCGTCTTCGACTCCTTCGACAGATCAGCGACCTCCGAGGCACGAAGTTGCATCTTCGCGGCCATCTCGTAGCTCGCGATCCTGGCGCTCAGTTGCGAGTCACCGGACCGCGTCTTCGCGTGGTCGTCGTTGAGCAACTTCAAAAAGTCTCGTGTGTCCACGTCCGCCTTCTCGCTAACGCCAAGAGGCCGCGCGAGGTTCGGAATCGGCTTGTCCGCGCTGAACGGCGTGCCCTGGAAGACTCCGGGAAGGAACGCCGAACCCCAGTTGTTCGGCCCGACTTGCGGAACGCCGCGCGGGTCCGGGATCGCGACGAACGCCGGTAGGTCTTTGCACTCGCTTCCGAGCGCGTAACTGACCCACGCACCGGTGCTCGGGAACCCGTCGAGCGTGAAGCCGGTGCTCATCTGGTTTTCGGCGGGGCCGTGCGTGTTGCTCTTCGCGGTCATCGAATGGACGAAGCACATTTCGTCCGCGAGATTCGCGAGGTTCGGCAGGAGGTCCGACACCATCTTGCCGCTCTGACCGCGCGGCTTGAACGCCCAGAGCGGTTTCACCAGATTGCCCTGCGCGCCCTGGAACGTCACGAGTTTGTCGCCGCCCGGGAGCGGTTGACCGTCACGCTTCACCAGTTCCGGCTTGTAGTCGAACGTGTCAACGTGACTCACCGCACCGGAGCAAAAGACGGCGAGGACGCGTTTCGCCTTCGGCGTGAAGTGCGGCTTTCGCGCACTCAAGGGCGAATCGGGCGCGATGTCCGGGCGCAGCGGGGCTTTGTCACCTGCGAGCAGACCTTGCTCCGCGAGCATCGCCAGGAGCGCGATCCCGCCGAGACCGGTGGATGCGTCACGCAAGAAGGAGCGGCGATCTGCAAGGAACGGTGTCATGAGTTACTCAGTCCACGAAGACGAATTCGTTCGCATTCAGCACGGCGCGGCACAGCGCCGTAAGACTGTGATCCTTCACCAACTTCGTCGCAGCGGATAGTTCCTTCTCCGTCGGCGCTCGCTGGAACGCGACCGCGAACACCCGCTTCACCTGCGATCCAACATCCGTACCGGCGTCCTTCTCGATGCGCTCCGCGAAGTACCCGGCTTGCTGGAGCATGAACGTGCTGTTGAGCAAGTTGAGCGCTTGCAGCGGTGTTGTGGACACGTTGCGTTTGGGTGCGATCTGGCCCGCGTCTGGGCAGTCGAACGCGCCGAACGTGTCGTCGAGTTGCATCCGTGGTTTGAACTGGTAGATCATGCGACGGAACTCGGCCGAGCCGAACTGTTTCTTCGGCGTGTACACCTTCACGTAGTTCGTGTTCGGCTCGAACAGGTCGAAGCCAGGACCGCCCATCTTGAGGTCGAGTTTTCCGCTAACGAACAACACCGCGTCGCGCAGCGGTTCGGCCTCGACGCGCCGCGGCGGGTAGCGCCACAGCAGCCGCGCCTGTGCGTCCTTCGCCAAAGCTGTTGGGTTAACTGTCGATGCCTGGCGATAGGTGGCGCTCGTAACGATCAACATGTGAATGTGCTTGAGAGACCAGGGCTTTGAAGAACCTCTCCCCCCAACCCCCTCCCCTAAAAAGGGAGGGGGAGCCGGAAAGAAGACAGAGGCGCGCGGGTTTGTGCCCGCTGTGTTAAGCCCCTCCCTTCTTAGGGGAGGGGTTGGGGAGGGGTTCTGCAACTCGCTCGCCAACCAATCGAGCAATTCAGGGTGGGTGGGCTTCGCGCCGTTCTTGCCGAAGTCGCTGGGCGTGTCCACGATGCCGGTGCCGAAGTGGTGCTGCCAGAGCCGATTCACAATGACGCGGGCCGTCAGCGGATGCGAGGGGCTGGTGATCCACTTCGCGATTGCCGCACGGCGATCGGGGTCGGTCGCGTTCTCGGGGATGTCAAGTTTCGGACCGAGTTCGCTGAGTACGCCCGGTCCGACGGCTTCTTTTTTCTGGGTCGCGTCGCCGCGATGAAGCCGATGGGTCGCTTCGGGCGGCGTCAACCGGCCGGCGTAGGCCGTCTGGCCACGCGTGCCATCCGTGAGTTGCTTGCGAAGGTCCGCGATCTGCTTCGTGAGTTTCAACCACGCGGCGCGCTCGGCCACAGTCAGCCCGGTTGGAATCGTGGCGGCGCCTTCCACGAACGGCATGCGGTCGTCCGAGGAAGCCACCACTGACCACGTCTCGCGATCGGTCGACACGTCAATGCGGTAGCGTGTCGGGAGCCGGTCGATGAACTTGCCGTCGCGGTCGCGCCCCCACACGACGCGGTCAATCACGGTCGCTTCCGCGAGTTCGAGTTCGACCCACCCGCGACCGGGCTTGTTCGAGATCCAACTGCGCCCGTTGCCGTACTTGCCGTCGTGGATGAACGCCAAACTGTGAAGGCTCGGCGCGTTCGGGAAGTTGCCTGACGAGGTCGCTTTCGCACCAGAGCCCGCGAGCGCCACGTTCACCGGTTTCGGACCGTTGGAGAAAACTTCCAACTCGTCGATACACGGTTCGATGTTGTTCGTCTCGAAGATCACGAACCTCACGAACTTCGCTTTGACCGGCTTGAATCGCTCGGTGTTGAGTTGTGGGTTGACTGCGGCGCGGCGAGCGTCGGTCGCGACCAGGTCCGCGAGCGGCTCCCGCTTGCGAAGCTCAGCTTCGAGTTCGCCGAGTTGCTCGCGCAGGCGTTCGACTTCCTTCGCGGGAATGGCGCCCTCGACGTTGCGAACGGCACGCTCGCCGTGCTGCACACCCGCGAACACCGCCTTGAACCGGTAGTAGTCGAGTTGCGGAATCGGATCGAACTTATGAGCGTGGCACCGCGCGCACGCGACCGTTAGCCCCAGGAAGGTCGAACCGGTCGTGCCGATGATGTCGTGCAGTTCGTCGGCGCGCTGGTTGAGCGTGAGTGTGATGTCCGGACTTTTGACTTGATCCCACGCACCCGCGACGAGGAACCCGGTCGCGGCATCCGCGCCGAGCGTATCGCCCGCGAGTTGTTCGCGCACGAAGAGTTCGTAAGGCTTGTCGTCGTTCAAGCTCTTGATGACGTAATCGCGATAGTGATAGGCGCCGGGTCGCGGCTGGTTCGTCTCGAAGCCGTTGGATTCCGCGAACCGCACCGCATCAAGCCAGTGGCGTGCCCAGCGTTCGCCGTAGTGCGGACTCGCGAGATACTGATCGACCAACTTCTCGTAAGCGTTTGCGTCCTTGTCCGCGACGAACGCGTTCACTTCTTCGGGCGTTGGCGGGAGTCCGAGCAGGTCGAACTTGAGCCGCCGAATAAGCGTGCGCCGGTCGGCTTCGGGGTTGAGTGACAGCCCGTTGTCACTCAACTTCGCGGCGACGAACGCGTCGATGGGATTGGGCGCGGCGCTCGCCTTCGGCTCGCGGCTAACGGGGATGGGTGGTCGCTTAACAGGCTGGAACGACCAGTGCTTATCGGCGACGGTTTCGGTTGCGGGCCACTTCGCGCCGGCTTCGATCCAGGCGGTGAGCGTGCGAATCTGTTCGACCGTGAGCGGGTCGCGGCTCGGCGGCATCCGCTCTTTCGCGTCTTCGGCGACCAGTTTCTTCAACAGCAGGCTCGCCGCGGGCTTACCGGGTACGATTGCTTTCCCGGTGTCGCCGCCTTTGATCGCATCGGCGCGGTGGTCAAGACGCAACCCGCCTTTCTGCTTGTCCGGCCCGTGACAGCTCACGCAGTGCTTCGTGAGGATGGGCAAAACGTCGCGCTCGAAGTTCGGCGCGGGCGGTTGCGGCGAATCCTTCAGCGGTTCGTCCCCGAAGCCCGACGCGACGAACCCACTTAACAACAGAAGCGAAACAAAGGCGATGCGGTGCATGATCGTCCCAGATGTTCACCGGCGGAGAGTATTATGCTACCCGCAATCGCGACGCTCGCGGAAGATGTTTTCCGAGGCGCCCTCCTTCTTTCGGAGCAACGCTATGATCCTCGGTTTACGCACGTTCATCGCGCACGTACGCCCCGAGCAACTCGATGCGGCGAAAGCGTGGTACGCGCAGTTCGACGGCGTCGTGCCGTACTTCGACCAGTCGTTCTACGTCGGGTTCAACGTGGGCGGGTTCGAGTTGGGTCTGCACCCCGAAGGCGAGCCGGGTCCAGGCGGAACGGTCGCGTACTGGGGCACGCCGGACATCGTGAGCGAAGTGGCGCGCGTCGTCGCGCTCGGCGCGACCGTGGTCGCACCGGTTCAGGACGTGGGCGGCGACATCAAGGTCGCGACCATCACGGACCCGTTCGGCAACTCCATCGGGTTGATCCAGAACCCGCACTTCGACGTGAACGCGGTCCGGTGAGTTTGGGTAAACCCGGAGCGTCACTCTTCGTCATAATCCACCCAACCCTCGCGCTTGCGGCCGAGCACATCCACCTGCCAGTAGCGACCGGAGAGCGAGTCGAGGCAAGTGAGCCAGCCACCGCCGTAGACACATGTGTCGATGCACACCGCTCCAGGGATCACCTTCGGCACGCCGGACCGCTGCGACGAATGCCCGCAGATTACCGTCTTGCCCGACTCATGCCGCATCGCGACTGGGAAGAACTCCCAGTACAGCATGTTGTCGGGTTGCTCGTCCATCGGCGTGTCGGGGTACACGCCAGCGTGAACAAAGATGAACCGGTCCGTTTCGTGGTATGACACGAGTTCGTCATTCAGAAAATCCCAGTGCCCGTCGGGGATGTCGTCGAACGTGCCACTCACACCTATCGCGGGGCCGTAGGAGCCGAGCGCCTGCGCGCCGCCGACGCCCAGCCACTGCTTGCGGTCGGAGCGATCGCCGAATCGCGCCGCGAGCATCATCACCTCGTGGTTCCCGCGAAGGCACACGACCGGACGCGATTGCTTCAACTCAATGAGGCGGTTGATCACGCCGCGCGAGTCCGGGCCGCGATCGACGTAGTCACCGAGGAAGATGAGGTCGTCGGCGCGCGTCGGGTTCACCCACGCGAGGAGGTCGTCGAGGGCACCGAGGCAACCGTGAATGTCGCCGATGGCAAGCACGCGCATGGGAAGTCTCCGTCGAGAGGCTTCAATATCACGCCCACGGCACCCGCGGCGAAACGGAGGAGCGACTCGCCCCAGGTGGAACCCACAGATCCCGACGAGGACGTTTCCTGGTTAACGGCCCTCACGGCTTGCGATTCGTCGTTCTGAACGCAAGGCCAAAGATGGCATCGCACCGTGAGGGGGGTCGCGTCACTTCTTGCGTGCCTTCGCGAGAACGGTTTCGAGCTTCACCGGCGCGCCCTTCAGGCGCTTGCTTTCTTCCGCGGCCTCCATGAACGCGAACAACTCGATCGTCTCCTCGGCTGTCACTGGCGGCGTGCGAGTCTTGAAGAACTTCACGATCTCGATCGCGACCCCTTCGTAGCCCATGTACTTGTCATTCGTGGGAACGACGCCTTTCACCGGGACACCGTGACCGTAAATTCCGGCCGTCGAAACTCCCTTGCTGCCGAACACCGTTGCGCTGTACTTCGGCACGCCCTTACGGATGCCGCGATATGTACCGACGCGACCGTCCTTCCACTCGCCGGTTACTTGATCGGCGACGTCGGTGCTGGCGCGCGTCACCGACACGCACCCCGGCCCCATGATCGTGTAGAGCGTTTCGACGCCGTGGATGGCGTGCCAGTAGAGGTCCGGGTGGTGCGCCTCGCGGGGCGCGCCGCCGTACACGTCGGCGCCGAGTACGTCCCCGACTTCCGCGTGGTTGCGCATCCCGATGAAGCCCGGGCTGAAACGGTGCTGCGAGCAGGAGAAGATCGGCGTCTTGTGTTCCGCGGCGAGCCGGAAGATTTCCACCACATCGGCCAGCGACGCCGCGAGTGGGCGCCCGATGTACACCGGCTTACCGGCCTTCAGGATCGGCTTCAGTTGCTCCAAGTGCGCGCGGCCGTCCACGCTCATGAGGATAATCGCGTCCGACTGCTTGATGACCTCTTCTTGTGTCTTGACGATCTCCACGCCGAACTTCTTGATCTGCTCTTCCCATTTGGGGAGTTCGCGCACGCTCTCCTCGATGTCCGGGCTCCCGGCCGGGAACGCCGCGACCACCTTCAGCCCGCTGAGGTTGTCGGCGGCCTTGGGGTTGTGGAAAAGCTGCGTGAACGCGACCGCCTGGTAGTTGTCCAGCCCGATGATCCCGACTTTGATCGGCGCATCGGCCGCGCGCACGGGCACGACCGGTTCGGGGGCCGGTCGGGGGTTCTCGGCGAACAGGAGGGCAGTGGGCAGGAGTGCGAAGAGGAACGCGAGACGGGTCATGGGAAGAGTCTCTTTCGGTCGGATGGGTTTGGTTTTGCCCTCTCCCCTTGCGGGAGAGGGTGGCGAGGCTTTGCGAGCCGGGTGAGGGGTGAAACGATAACCCACAGAAAGCGCAACCCCTCACCCGTCGGCGAAGCGCCGACACCCTCTCCCGCAAGGGGAGAGGGAGAAAGATAACCAGCGGGGGGCGTCAGTCTTTTGCCCCGCCGAGCGTGACGGGAATCTTGTACACGTCGTTCAGTCGCGTATGGGCCTTACTGCCCTCGGGCGACTTCGGGTGCTTGTCGCAAATCTGCTTCAGGGTCTTGATCGCGTCTTCTTTCTTGCCGGCTTCTTCCTGCGTATACGCGATATCGAGCAGCGCCGAAGACACGTGCGCCGGCGAAGCCGCGATGACCTGCCGGTACAGCGCGATGGCCTCGTCGTACTGCTTGAGTTCCCGGTTCGCCCGCGCCATGTGAAGGTAGTTCGTCGGGAAGTTGTTGGTGCCGCGGTACGCGGCGATGCACTCCTTCCACCGCTTCGCCTCATAGAGTGTGTCGGCAATCGCGACGGCGTATGCATCGGTGCCCTTCGCGTCGGACGTGATCAACTCGCGGTACACGGCGATGGCGAGGTCCGGTTTCCCGCCCTTGCGGTACGCCATCGCGGCTTCCCCGAGCCATCGCGGAGCGGTCTTCACGTCAGCCGCGAGTTGCCGGTAAATCGCAACCGCCTTGTCGGTCTGCGGCGGGGTTTCTTCGCGGTAGCTCAGCGCAATCTGTCCTTGTCCCTCGGCCACGTCCTTGAACTTGCCGTAAGTCGTTCGCGCCAGTTCCGGTTGCTTGTTGGCCTTGTACCAGCGCGCGAGGTACCCGAGCGTGGCGTCGTCCGGCCCGAGCGTCGCGATGATGTCCTCGTACACCGCCTTCTGCTTGTCGGCTTGGCCCGCGTGCCGGCGCACCTCGGCAATGTCGTACCACGCGGCCATCGCTTGCGGCTTGGTTTTCGGGTCTTTCAGACTGGCCGTCACTTGTGTCTTGAGCCACGCCGCGCCGGCGTCCGCGAGTTTCTCGCCGTTCTTCTTCGTGGGTTCATCTTTCGAGCCGATAAGTTCACCGACAATGGTCGGCAGCGCGCCCCAACTCGGGTGCATGAGCAGATGGGGCATCTGCGATTCCGAGCAACTTGTCGCAAGCGCTTTCAGTCCTTCCTCGAAGTTGCCCGTGCGGAACGTGAGTTGCGCGTACTGGTGTGACGCCGTAACGCACGGCGCGGTCGTCGCGCCCTTGCGTTCGACGTCGTAAGTGAGTTCGCGAAGCAACCTCGTGCGGGTTTCGGCGTCGTTCTCTTTGGCCGCGAGTTCGACGAGATCGAGGCGCGCCATCACCGCGGCGAAGTGTTTGGGGTGCGCCGCGATCACCTTCGCGTAGGCCTTCTTCGCGGGCTTGGCGTCACCAATGTCGCGGTACGTGCGGCCGATGAGCAAACCGGCGATCGGCGCTTCCGGTGAATCCGGGTAGTAGTCGAGCAGCGACTGGTAGCCGTCCTTGATGGCAGCGTTCTGCTTCCGCAGGTTCACCTGACAGTGCGACCATTTGAGTTGGGCGAACGCGGCGCCCTCGCTCTTCTCGTAGAGCTTGAGGAACTTCTCGTACTCGTCGGCGGCAGCCTTCCACTGACTCTCGCGGTAGAGTCGTTCGGCGGCGTTCAACTGGAATCGCTCGGCTTCTTTGAGTTTCGCCCAACGCTCGACCGGCATCTCGTCGAGCGGGCCGGCTGGCGCGAATGTGGAACAGACACAGAGGGCGAGCGCGACGAGCGCGAGCCGGGTCAGTGATCGACGAAGCCAACCCCTCCCCAACCCCTCCCCTAAGAAGGGAGGGGCGTCAGCATGTAGCCCCTCCCTTCTTAGGGGAGGGGTTGGGGAGGGGTTGGCTGGCGTCACGGTTGTTGCGAACGGCGCCATTGGTCGTGTTCCCGGTGAGCGTAAGAGAGAATGTTGATGCCGAGCAGGTAGCACTGGTCGGCAATGACTTTCTTGATGCCGGCGCGGTCGTCGCGCCACGCGTCGCTGAGCGCGCCGGGGTGGTGGTACACCACCCAGCGCCCGTCGATCTTCCACCCGTACGGGGTCGAGCCGCCGTGCGCCACAACGAACGGCAGTTGCGGAATCTCGTACGGCCGCTTGTGGATCGGGTCGTCGCGGGGAATCTCGACCCGCGTCGTGCCCGTGACCTCGTTCATCACGGCGATGAAGTTGCTGTGGAACGCACCACCGCCGAGCGTGTCCCCGAGAATCATCCCGTGCCGCTCGGTGATGTACTGCTTCAACACACGCTTGTCGGCGGCCGACGGCGCGAACGTGGTCACCCCGCCGATGTACACCAGCGGCGGCGCGGCCTTCTGCTTGAAGTTCCCGAGCGCCGCGAAATCGATCCCCTCCGTTTCTTCGGCCACCTTTCCGTTCATCTTGGGAAACCTGACGACGAGTTCCGCGAGCAAGTTGCGGTCGCCGCCAATACCGAAGTTCTTGTCCCACGATTTGTCGGAGTGCCGCAGTCGGATGAAGCGAATCTTGCCGCCATCCTTGCCACTGCCGAAGCCGCCGCCCTCGCCGTCGCCACTGCCGAGACCGCCGTCGCCCATCCCGACCTGGTAGCGGTTGGCCGTGTCGTCGGTCAGTTTCACGTCGATAGTGTCGATCGGCGGCGGGGCCGCGAACGTGATCGAACTGTACGGGTTGATGACGTACCGCTTGCGCACCACCTTCTGTACCTTCACCGACATCGCCTGCGGCGAGTCGTTTCCGCCGCCGGCGGGCAGAGCGTATTCGTCTTCCCCGCTCGGCGAGGCAAATTTCAGGTGCGCGAGGAAGTACACCATCGCGAAAAGCAGCGAATACGCGGCGATCATCGAAAGTGACTGCCGCACGCGCTTGTTGCGAGCGAAGGCCGTCGCCAGCGCCGCGGTCGCGAGCATGAGGGCGACGTTCCCGAGTGGTTGAAGGATCTCCGCGGGTCCGACACCGGAAGCGGCCAGAGTTTTGGCCACCACCCCACCCAGACAGAGCCAAACGAAACAGAACATACCCAACCCGGGGCCGTAGTAGCGCGCGTCCGGGTCGAACGGGTTCCACGCGCCGCGCCGCCCGCCGACGGTTTCGCCGCTCACCGAGACCTGCGGGCGCACGTTGTCGCCGGTCGGGACGGCGCGCGATTCAATCCGCTTCGCGGTGCGTTCGAGGAGATAGATTCCCCACGCTAGGCCGATCAGGTACAGCACTGCCCAGCCGGCAAGCGCGACGTACGGCTCGTTCGGCAGAACGAGAACGAGGCCGCGCCACAGCACGATGTACAGGCCGCTCAGAAGAGCGACCCGAGACGGGGTCAGGTGGAAACTGGGCACGGGTGGGTCGCTTGGTGTGGTGGGTTCTGGAATGTGGTCTGGCGTTCCGCGGAGCGGCGGACCACGTTACCCTTACTTGATGTCCTTCAGGATGTCGTCTTCTTTCTTGTCGAGCGGGTTCACCTTCGTGGGCGCGGCCTTCGTCCCGTTCTCGCCGAGTTTGTCGAGAATGTCGCCCTTCGCTGGCGGCTTGCCCGAGACCGGCGAACCACCCGGCGGGAGTTTGTTGGAAGCGCCTGGGTCGGGCACCGAGGGTGCCGGGGCCACCGGCGGACCCGGGGGAGGGGCATCGGGCTTCTCCGCCGGGGCCGGCGCGTTCGCGGTGGCCTGCCACTTCTCCCAGTAATACGGGCCGACCGTCAAGCCCGCGAACAGGGCGACGAACCCAATCCCCGCCACGAGCGACGCCACGAGCAGGTCGCTGCGCGCGGACTGCCCGAGTACGTCTCGTGGTGATCGCGTGCGGTCCGGGTGTGGCGAATCGGTGGGCGCCGATGGTTCCGCTTGTGTAACCGGCAGCGGCCCCTTTTGTGGCTGACCGTTCGAGAGTGTTGGAGTCATGTGAGGTTTAAGTTGAAGAAGGTGGGCGGGTCGAACGTCGGCAACCGGCAACGAGTTTATCGTACCCGAACCACGGCGCGGTGCAACGTTCTTCTCGATTCGTGGAGAGGTGATTGGGTAAGCGACGGCGAAACACCGAAGCCAGTTCAGGTTGGGGCGTGTGGATCAGCAGGCACTCGCGTTGTACACCCAGGTCCACAACGACGCTTCGCAGGCGGCCATGCAGCGCCTGACCGAGGCCAACCAACGACTCCAGAAGGAGGAGACGCCCCGTGATGGCAAGGAAGCAGATTCAGCACAAACCCAGCACAACGGAAGAAAGGCATCCGATGAGAACGACACAAAATGAACACGGGCCGCAACCTGCGGCCCGTGTGACGTTCGTCAGCGGAGAGGGAGGGATTCTCTGACCGCTGACCAGATGCCGGCTTCCGACTGTAGCAACTCACGCAATCATAGCGTGACAGAGAAAGAGATCAAGCCACGCATTGTGTGGCCCGTCGGATCAGGGGATCGGTACTGCCACAAAAGTGCCACAACGCCCACGACTGGCCCGACCACACCTTCTCCCGCGCCGCGCCCTCTCGTCACCTCGACGCTTTCCAAAACAGATCGAGGCGGGGCGGCCGTATCGTGGGTCGAGAGCTCAGGTGTTCGGCCCGCCACAAACGTCGCTCAGCGGTCCTTGCCGGCGGTTTGCTGTTCGAGCCACGGGCCGACCTTCTCGGCCCACTTCGCGGCGTGCGCGCGGAGCCCCGGGCCGCTGAAGTGAACGCCCTTGCCGCCGTTCTCGCGCAGTTCGCCTTTGAGCGCGTCACTGTCCGGCCCTTCGAGCGCGACCTTGTCCTTCCACAACGACGCTTGCGCCGCGCGGATGTCCGGCGAAGCCTCGTCGCCCGGAACGTGGTAGCTCACCTGCGCGACGAACCACGGCGCGTCCCAGCCGATGTCCTTGCGGCTGTCGCGGATGACGCGCTCCAGGTGCTCCCGGTACAGCTTGCCCGGGAGCGTGCGGGCCGCGTCCTTCTGGTTGGCGTCGCTCTCGCCCTGGTGCCACAGCACCGCCCGGAACCCGTTCGGACCCAGCGCCTTCATCCGCGCGCAGAACGCGGCGTAGAGATCACCTTTACTCTCCCACGTGCCGTCCGCGAGTTTCCGAACGTTGCCCTCCAGGGTCGGCGGCTTCGGGAACGTCGCCCCTTTGGGGAGCCACTCGCGCACGCTCGTCGCGCCGACCCCGCACGCGACCAGCCCCACCGGCACGCCGAACTTCTCCGCGACGGCGTCGCCGAACGGCGGCAGGAAACTCCCGCCGGAGCCGCTGGCGCCGGGCTGCGGGTCGTTCGCGGGCTGCCACCGCGTGCCGTCGAACGCGGCCACGCGGCCCGACTTCGGGACCTGCTTTTCGGCCCCTTGGTTGGCCGAGTTCGACTGGCCCGCGACGACGAACACCTCGCCCACGCCGAGGCGCTCGATGCCTGCGGAGGCGGCGACCTTGCCGCCCGCCACGGCGCGCACGTCGAATTGGTACCACCCGCCCGCGGCGACCTCAACGGTCGTGTCGAACGCGCCGTCCTTGACCGGAGCGCCCAGCTTCTTCCAGGAGCCGTCGGTGCCGACCCGGTACTCCAGCGCATCGGCCTTCCGCGCGGCCTCGCCCAGTTTGCCGCGCACGCGCACGCTGCCTACGTTCTTCGCGTTCCTCTGCACCACCTGGTAGTCCTGCGGCGATTCGAGCACCAACCCGACCCCGGCGTGGGCGACGACGAAATCCACCAGCTCGCGGCACTGGAAGAACCCGGGCCACATGTTGTGCCCCTGCTGCGGCGGGACGACCAGCGTCATGGTGCCGCCGAGCGCCGCGTACCGCTCCTTCACGCGCCCGCTGTTGGCCTCCAGCGGCACCACCTTGTCGATGTCGCCGTGGATCGCGAACAGCGGCACCTTCGCCTTCGCCAGCCCGTCGAGCCGGTCCACCGGGTTGAACTGCTTCAACTTCTCCTTCAATTCAGCAGGCTTCAGCTCGAACGCGCCGGCGGCGCGCTCGACACCGGGGTAGCTGGCGAGGTCGCACACCGGGTAAATGCCCGCGAACGCGCCCACCTTGTCCGGGTTCGCGGCGGCCCACGACAGCGCCATCAGTCCGCCCCGGCTGCGGCCGAACAGCACCGGCTTTTTGGAGTAGCCCTTCGAGATCATCGCGGCGTAGAGGGTGTCGAACACCTTGTTCCCGGCCGGGCTGCCGTAGGACTCGCCCGCGTCGATGCCCGCGACCGCGATGCCCGCCGCGCGGAACCGCTCGAACATCCACCCCTCCTCCGGACCGGGCAGGTTCGGCAGCGTGGGCGCGTACCACACCCACGGCTTGGCCGCGGCGTGCGGGTCGGCGTTCGCGGGGATCAGAAACGCGGTGCGCCCGGACACCTCGAACACATCGCCGTCGAGCGGAAGCACCTTCTTGGGAGGTTCCGCAGACGCCACGGCCGGCACCGAGAGTACCGCCGCTATCGTCATTAACACGACGCGCATCACCGGACCTCCTCTGCCCACTCATTAAGATCGATGTTACGTCGGAGTGCCGCGTTGGTGTTCTGCTCCGCCCGCGTAGCTCGAGCGCGGCCACGACCCGGTCCCGCGCCGTCATCGGTCACTCCAGACGAAGATCTCGGACACCCCGCTGCGGACCTTGCCCGCGTGGGTGAACACGACCCGCACCTTGCTCGCTTTCACGCGGTCGAACCGGACCTCGTTGAACTGGCTGCCGGTCGGCTTCTCGGGCGCCTTCTTGGCGTTTGCCACCGGCCGCCACGCCTTGCCGTCCCAGAACTCGACCTCGTACTTGGTCGGCGGTTGCACCCCGCCGCGGTCGTCGTAGACCGCCAGCTCAACGCGGGCGAATTCCTTCTCGGCACCGAAGTCCACTTCGAGCCAGTCCGTTTCGTTCGGCGACTCGTAACTCGTCCAGCGGTTCGTCGGGCTGGGGAGGAAGTTGGTCTTGCCGTCGATGGCGCTCATCGGCTTCCCGCCGAAGCGGTCCGCATAGGACGCGCTGGCTTTGGGGAACGGTTTGTCGCCGGGATTGTACGCGAGGTTACCCGTCGGGTGCGGCGGCTCGGCGAGCGGGAGCTTCGCGTCACCCCACACCTCGAACTCGGTCAAGCCCGACTTACCGCCGTCCGCGTGGTGCAGCACCGCCCGCACCTTCTCGGTGGCGAGGGACGGGAATCGGATCACATTCGCCCGGTGGCCGGTCGGCTTCTCCGGTGCACGGGTCTGAGCCGGGATCGGCTGCCACGCCTTCCCGTCCCAGTGTTCGAGATCGAACTTCGCGGGCGGAACGACGCCCTTTTCGTCATCGAGGAAATACAGCTTCGCGGTGTGGATGGTGCGCTTCGCGCCGAACTCGATCACCACGGAGTCGCTGGCGTTGGGCGACCCCTCGCACGTCCAGCGGTTCGGCGGGTCGCGGTGGTACCAGTAGTTGCCGTCGATCAGCTTCGACGGCGGCGTTTTCGGATTCGAGTATGACGCGGTCACGCGCGGGAAGTACGTCCCGTCGTTGTTCACCGCGAAGTTGACCGGCACCGTGGCCCCGCGCTCCGCGGGCTTCGGCACGGCCGGCAGTTTCACCGTCAATGGGGCGAGTTTCTCGGCCGCAGCGATCTCTTTTCCGTTCGCGAAGACGCGCAGCCCCTTCCCGAGCTTGTACCGGGTGCCGTCGCGGTCCCACATGATGCCGACGAGGTGCCCGCGGTACGGCACGTTGTCGAGCGCGAAGTAGGCCCAGTCAGCCGGCGCGAGCGGTTTCAGCTCGAGCGTATCGTCGTCGCGCGGGGTCAGTCCGACCAGCCCGGTGATGACCAGGTCGTTGAACGACGAGTGGAAGTAGTGCTCGCTGTGGTTGTACCCGTCGTGCCCCTCGAACGAACCGGTGTCCGGGTGGCACGCCTCTGCGAGGTATGGCTTCCCGTTCTTCCGGTGTGTCTTCGCGAAGGTGGTGAGGAGTTTCAGGTAATCGGCCTTCGTGACCGCGTCCTGTTCGTACTCCTGAAGGACGTTTGCGAGCGCCTTCAGCGTCTGGCTGGTGGCGTACGGCCACGACTGCCCGCTCCACCAACAGCACGTTTTCTTGAGCAGGAACATCGGGTCGTTCCGCTCAACCGTGGTCGGGCCGAACGGGGCCGCGAACCCGTCCTTGTCCGTCAGTTTCTTCCACGCGACCTCATACCCCTTCTTCGGGTCGGGCATCGAGAACTGCCACGGCACGTAGCCGATGAGTTCGCGACCGAACTCGCTACCCGCGTGGCGCCCGGTCTGGTGCGTGAGCGTGAGCGCCTTCACTTTGAAGCCGTCGGCCTCCTCGTCGCGTTGGGACATCGGGAAGAAGAACTGCCGCTTCGGGTCCCACAGCTTCTTCTGGAGGTTCTCCTTCAGCCCCGCGGCCTTCGCGCGGTAGGCGTCGGCGGTGGCTCTGTCGCCGGCGAGGTCCGCGGCGCGTGCGATGGCAAGGGCGTCGGCCCACATGTACGCGTTCATGGTGGGCCGGTAGCCGGGCGCGCCGCGGAGGATGTCCTTGGTCTGGCGGCTGTTGATGTTGAACTCCATCCCGTCGTCGTGCCCGGTCTGCCAAAACAGCCCGACGTCCGCGACGAAGTGCCGCTTCTCCCACCCCTCGTGGTTCTTCTTCAGGTCCGGGAGCAGGTCTTTGACGAAGGCGTCGTCGGGGTGAACGCGGTGAACGGCCCAAACGGCGTCCGCGAGCCAGGTACTGTAGTTCCGCGGCTGTGCGCCGGGGGTGCGGAGCCAGTAGCGGCCGTAGTCGCGCGCGATCTTCGGGTCGCGGAGCCAACGGGCCTCGTAGAGTTGGTGCCCGGCCGGACACGAGATGGCCCCGTAGGCACCCGACCAGAACGGCCGGTCGATGAACTCGGTGAACGAGTAGCCGGAGTTCGGCGAGCCGTAGGTGAGGTGCTTGGTGAGCAGCTCCCAGCGGTAGTAGTACGTCGTCTGGACGTCCGCGTCCGAGCACTCGAAGAACGGGACGTTCGCCTTGTACCAGTCCCAGTCCTTGTTGTCCCAGAACGTCTCGCGGTCGAGGAGCGGTTGCGGCGTAAGCAACGGCTCCGCGGCCGCGGCCGGCGCAACGCAGAGCGCGCCGGCGAGTGCGGCCAGCGCGACGAGAACGGCGGTGACGCGACGTGTCATCGGTCTACTTCCCTTGCGTGATGGGCTTGTCGAGCAGGAACTTCCACTCCCATTCCGGCTTCTCGGTTTCCTTCGGATCCTTCTTGATGTGGTACCCGAGGCGCATCCGCTTCGCGGTTATCTCCACCACAAAGAAACCCTTCTCCGTCTGCCCGGTGTTGACGCAGTCGAGCGGCTTCTCCTCGCCCTCCGGCTTCCACTTCTTCAACCCCGTACCGCTGTGCCCGTAGAAGTACGCGATCACGTTGTAC
Organism: Singulisphaera sp. GP187; assembly: GCA_945905925.1. Classification (GTDB taxonomy): domain Bacteria; phylum Planctomycetota; class Planctomycetia; order Gemmatales; family Gemmataceae; genus Gemmata. Next base: position 1,083 of record CAMDQN010000127.1, on the reverse strand, counting down.
GGCTTCACCGCCTTGTAGAAGTCGGCCCAGTCCTCCGGGTGCCACCAGTCGGTATCGACGCCGCAGTGCGACATGATGACGACCGGTCGGCCGCTGTCCCCGACCGCCGCCTTGAGGTCGTACTTGACGAACGCGAGCGCGCCCTGCGGGTCGTGCCACGGCAGTGAGTAGCGGACCTTCGCGTGCTGCTTGTCGGCCGGGTACAGGTTGGTGTGAACGAAATGCACCTTGTTCCAGTCCCACGAGTAGTGAAGGCCGTTTTCGGCGACGGTCCCGATGCGCCCGGCCTTCTTGCGTTCCGCGTTCCGGGCCTTGAGCTGAGCCTGCGTGCTGAACCCGAATTTCTCCTTGCCGATGGGCGGGCCGTCGTGGTTGCCCCACCCCTCATACACCGGATACTTGAGCAACCCGTCGGTGCCGTCGGACCCGAACTGCTTCTCGAAGTGCCGCCACTGATCGGCGCTCTCGCCCTTCCGGTCGCCGTCGTCAATCAGGTCGCCCAGAACCAGTACGCCGCGCGGCTTGTCGATCTTCCCGCCGCCCAACTTCTCCGGCCACGCGGTCCCCGGCAGCGCGTTCATGCGCTCGATGGTGGTCTTGTTCCGGTCGTTCCGATCGACGTTGCGGAACGAGGCGTAGTGCGAGTCGGAGGTCACGAGGAACGTGACGCCCTCCTCGGCCTCGGGCGCCGCGGGCACCGGACTCGCGAGACCGAGTGTCGAGCCGCCGAGCAAAAGGGCGAACAGTGCGAATCGGATCAGTTTCATCTCTGCCTCTGGTGTGTTATTTCTTCGGCGGGGTGATTGGCGCGGTCCACGTCTGTGGAGTCCACGACCCGGTTTCCCAGGCGTCGGTGGTCTGGTACTCGCGCACGATCAGCCCATCGGTGCGAACCTCGAAGTAGAAGAACGCCTGCTGCTTGCCGCCGAAGTGGCTGCTGTTGTCCACGTTGAACGTCGGGATGCCGTCCTTCGCGGCCTTGTTCGAGCCGTCCCACCGGAACACATTCCGTGCGTGCGTGTGCCCGTACAGGATCGCCGCGACCGTGTACCCCTTCAGCGCGTCGTGGAACCCCTTCACGTC
>CAMDQN010000126.1 GCA_945905925.1 Singulisphaera sp. GP187 | reverse complement strand
TCTCTGGACGGCGACCTGGGCGTGGACTCGATCAAGCGTGTGGAGATTCTGTCGGCGCTTCAGGAGCGGCTCCCCGGCGCGCCGGCGGTGAAGCCCGAACACCTCGGCACACTCCACACTCTCAAAGACGTCGCCGACTTTCTCACCGGACCAACCGTACCGGCGACGACCAGGGTTCCGCTCATCGATGTGAGCGAGAACCTGCTCACGAACCCGGTGACGCCCCAAGTAGACGTCGAACTGTCCCCGACCGATCCACCCACGCCCGACACGGTGAAACTGTCGGGACATGCGCCGCCCAAGGTGCCGACGCTCAACGGTGCGACGCGTCCGGCGGAGAGTTCTCCCGGAAACCCGCGCCCGGTGCGTCAGCCGAGCGAAACCGCGCGCCAGCCGGTCGCGGCGTTCGGCACCGACCGCATCGATCGCAGCATCCTGCAGATCGTCGATCTCGATGTCACCGCGCCCCGACCAAATCTCCCGTTCCCCGTCGGAGCCGAGTTCTGGCTCGTCGGCGCCGCGGACCCGCTGACGGACGCGGTCGCCGAGCGACTGCGCGCCGCCGGGTTCCACCCGCAGGTGCTGGGCTGGGCCGACGCGGCCAGCACGAAACTGCCCGCGAAGACGCTCGCGGGATTGCTGCTGCTCGCGCCCGTCTCGCCAGGCCCGGACTCGGGCTTCAACCGGCACGCGTTCGACTGGCTGAAACTCGCGGCGGGCAAACTACGCTCGACCGGGCGCACGAGCGCGGCCGTGTTCGCCACCGTCGCACGGATCGACGGCGCGTTCGGGCTGGCGAATGACCTATCACCAGACGCGGACCCGACCGCCGGCGGCCTCGCCGGACTCGTCAAAACCGCGCGCCACGAGTGGCCGGAAGTGAACTGCCGCTCGCTCGACCTCGCGCCCACCTTTGCCGATCCCGCCGCGGCTGCCACTGCGATCGTTGACGAGGTGTTGTCCGCGGGTCCACCGGAAGTCGGAATCGCGGCGAAGTACCGCTGCACGATCGAACTGGCTCGCACCGCGCGCCGGCAGGACACGCAACTCATCAACCTCGGCTCGCGCGACGTGATCCTCGTGACCGGTGGCGCGCGGGGCGTGACCGCGGAAGTCGCTGTTGTGCTGGCCGAGACCTACTGCCCGACGCTCGTACTCATCGGCCGCACCCCGACGCCGACGCCGGAACTGGACTACCTCGTCGGCTTGACCTCCGAACCAGAGATGAAGAAGGCAATCGCCGACGCGCTCGGGGCCGAAGGCACCCCGCGAGCCGTCGGCGACCTGTACAAGAAGGTGATCGCGCAGCGCGAGGTGCGCACCACGATCGAGCGTGTGCAACAGGCCGGGGCGAAGGTCGCGTACTTCCCGGTGGACATCACCGATGGTCGCGCCGTGGCGGACCTGTTGCATCAGGTTCGCGTCAAGTTCGGGCCGGTATCGGCTCTCGTTCACGGGGCCGGGGTGCTGGCCGACAAGCGCATCGAAGACCTCACCGGCGAAGCCTTCGACCACGTGTACGCCACGAAGGTGGACGGGTTGCGCACGCTCCTCGACCTGTTGAGCCAAGAAGAACTGAAGGCGCTGGTGCTGTTCAGTTCCACGACCGCGCGGCTCGGGCGCATCGGGCAACTGGCCTACGCGTGCGCCAACGAGGTGCTGAACAAGACGGCGCAGGTGGAGTCGCGGCGCCGGCCGGGTGCCCGCGTCGTGGCGATCAACTGGGGGCCGTGGGATGGCGGGATGGTCACGCCGGCGCTGCGGAGGATGTTCGAGACCGAAGGCGTCGGTGCCATCCCACTCGCCGACGGTGCGACGTTCCTGATCCAGGAGTTGAACGCCGCGGGCCGCACGGTGGAAGTGATCGCGTTGGTCAAGGCACCGGCCCGCGGGGTGGCCGGGTCCGGCGTGGTGCCCGTGCCGGGGACGAGCGGTGTGATCCCAGCGCCGGGCTTGCCGGTGATGTCGCCGCCCAACCCGCTTCCGTCGGCCGACATGACGGTCGCGTTCGAGCGAGGAGTTGACGTGGCCACGCACCCGGTCCTCAAGTCGCACGTCCTCGACGGCCTTGCGGTGCTCCCGGTGACGCTGCACTTGGAATGGCTGGCGCACGCCGCGTTGCACGGCAACCCAGGCTTCCAGTTCCACGGGTTCAACGATCTGCGCGTCACCAGCGGCGTGAAGATCGATGCCGGTTCGCAGATCGTCGTTCGCGCGCTCGCGGGCAAGACGGCGAAGCAGGATAAGTTGCTCGTCGTGCCGGTGGAGTTGCGCGGCAAGAAGAAGGACGGGCGCGACGTGATCTATTCGCGGGCCGAGATCGTACTCGCGTCGGCGCTGCCGAAGCCACCGCCCGCGGACCGACCGCCGACCGTTGCGCCGGTGTCCTACGATGTGGCCCGCGCGTACCGCGAGTTCCTGTTCCACGGCCAGGATTTGCACGGCATCGCGGAAATCGTCGGCAGTTCGGAGAAGGCGTTCGTGGGGTCCGCGTACCCCGCACCGCCGCCGGCCGACTGGTTTGAGTCCCCGCTCCGCTCCGGGTGGATCGCGGACCCGCTGGTACTCGACGTGGCGTTCCAGATGATGATCCTCTGGACCCAGGGTGCGCACGGTTCGGCGTCGCTGCCGAGCTTCGTCGGTCGCTACCGACAGTTCCGCAAGACATACCCCGCGGACCCGATCACGGTGGTCATCCGCATCACGCGAGACGACGCCAGGCTCGCGCGAGCCGACATTGACTTCCTCGCGCCCGACGGCCAGGTGGTCGGTCAGATGCAGGACTACGAGTGCATCATGGAACCAAACCTCAACGCCTCGTTCCGCAAGAACCAGCTCGCCTTGAAGTAGTCTCAAGTCTTCAAGTCTCAAGTCCCAAGTCGAAGACCGGGCCGCCTCGGGCTTTGGGTCTTCGACTTGGGACTTGAGACTTGAAGACTTGAGACTCTCGCATGCAAGACCGCATCGCAATCGTTTCCTTCGCTGGTCGGTTTCCGGGCGCGGGCGCGGACCTCGACCGGTACTGGGCGAACATCGTGTCCGCTACCGACTGCTCGCGCGAGGTGCCGCGCGGCCGGTGGGCGCTGCCGCCGGAGCGCTGCACCGATCCGCGAATCGCGAACCCGGACACGGTGTACTCCACCCGCGGCTACTACCTCGAACCCTTCGACCCGGACCTCACCGGTCTGGACCTCGACGCGGGCGTGATCGGCGACCTTGACCCGCTCTTTCACCTCGTTCTGGATGTGGGCAATCGGGCGTGGCGCGGTGCGAAGACGCAGTGCGTCAACCGCTCGCGTGTGGGCGTCGTCCTCGGCAACATCTGTCTGCCCACCGAGCGCGCGAACGACCTGTGTCGCGAAATCCTCGGCGACAAACTCGGACTGAAGAACCCGGAGCCGACGCACCCGCTGAACCGCTACGTCGCGGGTCTGCCCGCGGGCATACTCGCGAAGGGTTTGGGCTTCGGCGGCGGGAGTTTTACACTGGACGCGGCGTGTGCGTCGTCGCTTTACGCGATCAAGCTCGCGTGCGACGAACTGCTCGCGGGTCGCGCCGACGCGATGCTCGCGGGCGGCTGCTCGCGCCCGGACTGTCAATACACACAGATGGGGTTCGCGCAACTTCGAGCGCTCGCACCGAGCGGCCGGTGTTCACCGTTCGACACAAAGGCCGATGGCCTCGTTGTTGGCGAAGGCGCTGGCGTATTCGTGCTGAAACGCCTCTCCGACGCGCTCGAACACGGCGACAAGGTTCATGCCGTGATCGCGGGCGTCGGGTTGTCGAACGACACGCACGGTAACCTGCTCGCGCCCGCGAAGGAGGGTCAACTCCGCGCGATGCGCACCGCTTACGAGCGCGCCGGCTGGCAGCCGAGCGACGTGCAGTTGATCGAGTGCCACGCGACCGGGACGCCAGTTGGCGACGCGATCGAATTCGAGAGCCTGCGCGAACTGTGGGGCGAATCGGGCTGGGTGCCGGGGCAGACCGCGATCGGTTCGGTGAAGTCCACGGTCGGGCACCTGCTCACCGGCGCAGGCGCGGCGGCGCTCACCAAAGTGCTGCTCGCCATGAAAGCGGAGTTGTTGCCACCACAGGCGAACTTCGCGGACCCCGCTGCGGGGCTGCGATACGAGAACGGGCCGTTCAAGGTGCTGCGCGAGCCGGAGCGATGGAGCCGCGTCTCTACGACGCAACCGCGCCGCGCCGCGGTGAGCGGGTTCGGGTTCGGCGGCGTGAACGCGCACCTCCTGGTGGAAGACTGGACCGGCGCCACGCCGAATCTCGTCACGACCAGTACGCGGACCGCGCCGAAGCAATCGCGCGCCACCGAACCGGTTGCGGTCGTGGGAATGGCGGCGCACGTCGGGCCGTGGGCCGACGCTCGCTCGCTTCAAGAGTACGTTCTCGGCGGACAGACAGCCGAACCGCGCGCGAAGGCGAATGGCTGGGCGCTGGCGAGCGCGCCGTGCCCACCGGGCTTCTACATCGACGAGTTGAAGCTCCCGATCGACCGGTTCCGCATCCCGCCGAAGGAACTCGAAGAAACGCTGCCGCAACAGTTACTCATGCTGCAGGTCGCCGCGGTCGCGCTCGATGATCAGGCGACCGGGGGACGTAAGCCCCCCGAGGCGAAAGGCGAAGGCGACCCGACAACGGGCGTGTTCATCGGTCTGAGCCTCGATCCGAACACGACCAACTTTCACCTGCGGTGGAGCGCGATCGCCGCGAAGCAACAGGGGACTGACGCCCCCAACTCGCCTGAAGAGGTTTCCCCGCCGCTGACCGCGAACCGCACGATGGGCGCGCTGGGCAGCATCGCGGCGAGTCGCATCGCGCGGACGTTCCACTTCGGCGGCCCGAGCCACACCGTTTGCAGCGAAGAAGGCTCCGCGGCCCGTGCCATCGAGTTGGGCGTGCGCGCGCTTCAAACTCACGAACTGGATCGCGCATTAGTCGGCGGGGTCGATCTCGCGGGCGACCCGCGATTGGTGATTCCCGGCCCGGCGCCGTTGCCCGGCGAAGGCGCGGTGGCGTTCGTGCTGAAGCGCCTGTCCGACGCCGAGGCGAACGGCGATCGCATCTATGCAGTGATTCGCGGGGTGGGCGTCGCGGCGAGCAACGGCGATGCAATCGACCGCGCCGCGAAGGACGCGGGCGTGCCGAGCGAGTTGGCGCTCGCGTTCGAGGATGCCGCCTCGCTGGTGGGTAACACCGGGGCCGCGTCTGGCGCGGTGTTACTTCTGAATGCGTGTGTCGCGCTCTATCAGGAGATGCTGCCCGGTTCTGGGTACTGGCTCCATAACCGGACCGACGGTCCGCGGCGCGCGCAGGTTCGCGCGAGCGGCGCGGACGGGTCGCACTTCGCGTTCGTACTCGAAGAGCACGGCGCGAAGGCCGACGCGCCGGACCGCGCTCAACCGCTCGGCGCGCGGACCGAAGCCACGTTCGTCGTAGACGGTAACAGGCCGGCCGATCTGCTCGCGGGGATCGAGAAACTCTCGGCGTTCGCGGGGGCGCGGCGCGAGCGGAACGTCGAAGCCGTCGCGCGCGAATGGTTCCGCGCGTTCCCGCCGGACGCAGCGCGCAAGTCCGCGGTTTCGTTCGTCGCGCGCTCGGTCGAAGAGTTGGCGGAACAACTCGCGTTCGCGTCGTCGTCGCTGCACGCCGACCCCGGCGCGCCCTTTCCCATTACGGCGAGGACGGCGCTCCGGGACCGCGTGTTCTACAACCCGAAACCGCTCGGGCCGAAGGCGAAGGTCGCGTTCGTGTTCCCGGGGTCCGGCAATCAGTTCGACGGCATGGGCCGTGATCTCGGTTCCCAGTGGCCCGAGGTACTCCGCAAACAGCACGCGGAGAACGAGCGGCTGTACGACCAGTTCGCACCGCACTTCTTCTGGTCGAACCGCACCGCGAACGCGGCCCCGCGCGATCTGATGTTCGGTCAGGTCACGGTCGGCACCCTTGTGAGTGACATCGCGGTGTCACTGGGCGTCCGGTGCGACGCAATGATCGGCCTGAGTCTCGGCGAATCGGCCGGGCTGTTCGGCGCGCGTGTGTGGCTCGCGCGCGACGAAATGTACCGCCGGATGCAGCAATCGACGCTGTTCACCTCGGACCTCGCGCCGCCTTACGATTCGGCTCGGGTGCGGTGGGAGACACCCGCGAACGAGTCGGTGGACTGGGTCAGTGGAATCATCGCGGCGAGCGCCGATGACATCATCGCGTCGCTGCAACCGGGGTTGCTCGCGTACCTGTTAATCGTGAACACCGCCAACGAGTGCGTGATCGGCGGGCGTCGCGCCGACGTGGAGAAGCTCGCGACAGCCGTGGGCAAACCGGTGCTGATGCTCGAAGGCGTGACGCTCGCGCACTGCGAGGCCGGCAAACCGGTTGAGGGACCGTACCGCGAACTTCACATGCTGCCGGTTACGTTGCGACCCCTGACGGTTTATAGCGGCGCGTGGGCCAAGAGCTACCGGGCCGGTGAACTCGCGTGCGCCGACTCGATCACCGCCGGCTTGGTCGGCCCGATCGACGTGCCTCGCGTAATCGAGACCGCGTACCGCGACGACGTGCGCGCGTTCGTCGAAGTCGGACCGGGGAACTCTTGCACGCGAATGATCAACACCATTCTCGGCGACCGGCCACACTTCGCGCGCGCCATGCACGCTGCGAAGCAGGACGCCGCTTCACAGGTGTTGCGCTTGGTTGCGCATCTCGTTACCGAGCGATTGCCGGTCGATCTTGCCATGCTGTACGGATCGGAAACGAGGTGCGCCGGTCACCGCGAGACTGAAGCCGTGCGGCGCAATGAAGTGGTGATTCCGGTGGGAACACGCCCCGTCGTGCGCGAATCGCCGGCGCCCGAAGTTGCGCCGGTGTCTGTTCCGGTTCGCGCGCCGGAGCCAATCGTCCGCGAACCGCGCCGACAGGTGACTCCGGTCGCTGACGCCCCCCGCTCGCCGAGCGTTACGAAATCCGCACCGCGACCCGACCCGGCTCCCGTTCGCCCCGACTTCGTCGTCAGTGACACCGCGTTGTCATTCGCGCCGACGCTCGCGCCACTCGTTGAATCGACCGCGAACGTGCAGGTTCTCAACATGCAGGCGCAGGAAACGTTCCTGCGCGTCAACGGGAAGCTGATGGAATCCGCCGCGTCTGTGCTGCGGTTCCAGACGGCATTGCTCGACGCGTGGATGCGCGGCGGGGCGTCGGAGCAGCCGTCTTCGGTCCTAGTGCTCGCTCCGCGCCCTTCACCGTTGACTCCGCCCACGGCCCTCACCTACGAACAGTGTTGCGCGTTCGCTGCGGGCAAGGTCGCCGACGCGCTCGGGCCGTTGTTCGCGGAGGTGGATTCGTTCCCGACGCGCGTGCGCCTGCCGGACGGGCCGCTCCAACTCGTGGACCGAATCACGTTGATTGAGGGCGAACCGAAGTCGATGACGTCCGGGCGCGTCGTCACGGAACACACCGTTCACGCGGACCGCTGGTACTTGCAATCGCAGCGCATCCCGACCGCGATCTGCGTCGAGAGCGGGCAAGCGGACCTGTTCCTGTCGGGCTACCTCGGCATCGACTTCCAGACACGCGGCCTCGCGGTGTACCGGTTGCTCGACGCGGTCGTGTCGTTCCATCGCGGCTTGCCGAAGGTGGGCGAAACCATTGTCTACGACATCCACATCGACAGGTTCGTGCAGCAGGCGGGCGCGTGGCTGTTCCATTTTTGGTTCGACGGTACCGTGAACGGTGAACCGCTTATCACGATGCGAAACGGCGTGGCCGGGTTCTTCACGGCGGAGGCGCTCGCGGCCGGAAAGGGCATCGTTCAGACCGCCCTCGACCGCAAGAAGCTCCCGGGCAAACGGCCGGACGACTGGCGCGATCTGGTGACGCAAAGCGAGTGTTCGCTCTCACCGCAACAGGTGGAATCGCTGCGCGCCGGTGATCTCGCGACCGCGTTCGGCGCGGACTTCGCACGCGCGAACGTACGGCACCCCGCGACCATCCCCGGCGGCATGCTCAGGCTCGTGGATCGCGTGCCGCTCATCGACCCATCAGGCGGGCGTTTCGGCATCGGCTTCGTGCGCGCCGAGTTCGACATTCGCCCCGACGATTGGTTCCTGACCTGTCACTTCGTGGACGATCAGGTGATGCCCGGCACGCTCATGTACGAGTGCTGTCTGCACACGCTCCGCGTGTTGCTCATGCGGACGGGTTGGGTCGGCGAAAGCGATGATGTGGTGTACGAACCGCTCCCAGGCGTGAACAGCCGGTTGAAGTGCCGCGGGCAGGTGATCGCGACGACGAAGACGGTCACTTACGAAGTGACGGTGAAGGAGTTGGGCTACCGACCGGAGCCGTTCTGCGTGGCCGACGCGCTGATGTACGCCGACGGCAAGCCGATCGTCGAAATCACCAACATGACGCTGCGGATGTCGGGGTTGGATCGCGCGAAGTTGGAGGCGGTGTGGGCGCGAAGGCAACCCCTCCCCCCAACCCCCTCCCCTAAGAAGGGAGGGGGAGAAAAGCAGACCCACCCCCAACCCCTCCCTGCAGGGAGGGGAGAAAGAGTTGGACACAGCGCTGCGCCTGGGCGGAGTGTTAATGTTTTACCCCCCTCCCTGCAGGGAGGGGTTGGGGGTGGGGGTGGGGGTGGGTCTGCTTTTCTCCCCCTCTACGATTCCGCCAAGATCATGGCGTACTCCAACGGCAAGCCGTCGGAGGCGTTCGGCGAACCGTACACGATCTTCGATTCCGGGCGCGTCATCGCCAGGCTCCCGGGACCGCCGTACCAGTTCCTCGATTGCATCACGGCTGTAACCGGCGAACCGTTCGTGCTGAAGGCCGGCGCGAGCTGCGAGGCAAAGTACGCGGTGCCGCGCGACGCGTGGTATTTCGACGCGAATCGGTGCGAGAACATGCCGTTCAGCGTCCTGTTGGAGATAGCCCTCCAACCGTGCGGGTGGCTCGCCGCGTACTGCGGGTCGGCCCTTACCAGTAACGAGGATTTGAGCTTCCGCAATCTGGGTGGAAAGGGTACACAGTTTCGAATGGTCACGCCGAACACGGGGATGCTGACCACGACCGTGAAGATGACGAGCGTCTCGAACTCCGCGGGCATGATTATTCAGCACTACGACATGCTTGTGAGAGACGATCAAGGTGACATCTACAAGGGGACGACGTACTTCGGGTTCTTCGCGAAAGCCGCACTTGCGAACCAGGTCGGCATCCGCGACGCGCGTGTTCCGTGGCCGGACGAACAGTTGTTGGCTCGGAGCGACACGCTTCCGCGTGAGTACCCGTTCCCGGCACCGATGCTCCGAATGGTCGAGCGCGTCACGGCCTACATCCACGACGGCGGCTCGAAGGGGTTGGGCCTCGTGGTCGGCACGATCGCGGTGGACCCGAACTTCTGGTTCTTCAAGGCGCACTTTTACCAGGACCCGGTGTGGCCCGGTTCGCTGGGCTTGGAGTCGTTCTTACAGCTTTTGAAGTACGCGGCGTGGCGGCGCTGGGGCGAGCCTGAAAAGTCGTGGCACGCGGTCGCGCAAAACGCGCCGCACGCGTGGGTGTACCGCGGGCAGGTGTTGCCCACCGACCGCGAAGTGACGGTTGTACTGGAAGTCGTTGGGGTCGATGACGATGAGATGCGTCTCACGGCGAACGGATTCCTCACCGTGGACGGCCGCGTCATCTACCAGATGATCGACTTTACCCTACAGTAACGGCCGGTGCCTGATGTGGTCCGGTCACTCCATGACCGGATTTGTTGTCGTGCAGAAGACCGGTCACGGAGTGACCGGACCACATTAAAGACCCGCATGAAATACAACCGCGTTCATCTCGAAGCGATCGGGTACGAACTTCCGCCGGTGGTGGTGTCCACCGCCGAGTTGGAGTCGCGGCTCGCGCCGGTGTATCAGACGCTCAAGATGTCGCCTGGGCAGTTGGAACTCCTCACGGGCATCAGCGAGCGCCGGTGGTGGGAGCCTGGCTACCCACTGTCACGCGGCGCCGCCGCCGCTGCGAAGAAGGCGCTGGCAAGCGCTGACATGACCGCCGACGAAATCGACGTGCTGATTTATGCCGGCGTGTGCCGCGAGAATTTCGAGCCGGCCACTGCGTGCGCCGTCGCACACGAACTGAAGCTCAACCCGAACGCGGCCATTTTCGACCTCAGCAACGCGTGTCTCGGAGTGCTCAACGGCATCGTCGAGATCGCGAACAAGATCGAACTCGGACAGGCGCAGGCGGGTCTGGTGGTGTCCGCGGAGACATCGCGCGAGATCAACGAGAACGTGATCGACCGGATGGTGCGCACGAAGTCGGTGGAGTTGTTCCGCGAGAGCATCGCGACGCTCACCGGCGGCTCCGGTGCGGTCGCGGTGCTCGTCGTGAGCGAAGAGATGTCGCGCGAGAAGCGACGCAAACTCCTCGGCGGCGTGACGCAGAACGCGCCGCAACATCACTCGCTCTGCCGGTGGGGGTTACAGTCGATCCTGCCGACTGCGGTCGGCACCGTCGAGCGCGTCCTCGGTCACAACGCCGCGGGTCTGGTTCAGAAAGGCGTCGATAACGCCAACGCGCTCGTTCAGAAAGGCGTCGATCTCGGGATGCGACACGTGATGATCCCGTTCATGGAGACGCACGCGGGCGAGGTGCTGAAGTACGGCGTCGAACTCGGCAACCGCACGTGGCAGAAGTTCCTCACCAAGTTCGCGTGGCGCTCGGACTACCTCGACAAGGTGATTTGCCATCAGGTCGGCGCCAGCCACCGCGACGCGGTGTTGAAGGCCATCGGCGTGCCGAAGGAAAAAGAGTTCAGCACGTTCGAGTACCTTGGCAATATCGGCACCGTATCGCTGCCCATCACTGCGGCCATCGCGGAGGAACGCGAGTTCCTTCAACCGGGCGACCGCGTCGGCTTCCTCGGTATCGGCAGCGGGCTGAACTGCCTGATGCTCGGTTTGGAGTGGTGACCGCGAGCGGCGCGGCGTAAGCCCGCCGGTTGATCGTCAGATGGCACACCGGCGGGCTTATGCCGCGCCGCTCGCACGCTAGAACCTCCATGAGCAACACCCCTTCTTCTGACCGCCCGCCCCCGCCACTTCACACCACGCGCCTGCCCGACGACGAAGACGCGCCGCCGTTCCCGAACCCGGCGATGCCGTTGTTCCCGTTCGTGTCACGCGTTGCCGCGCGGAGCGGGCTGCGCATGAGTTACCTCGACGAAGGCGCCGGCGACACGGTCGTGATGCTACACGGCAACCCGACGTGGAGCTTCTACTACCGCAATTTGGTGCTGTCGCTGCGCGAATCGTACCGCTGTATCGTGCCCGATCACATCGGTTGCGGTCTCTCCGACAAACCGCCGCTGAGCCGGTACGACTACTCGCTGAAGAGCCGTATCGACGACCTCGAATGGTTGCTCGAAGAGCGCGGCCTGACGAAGAACCTCACGCTCGTGCTACACGACTGGGGCGGCATGATCGGGATGGGCTTCGCGGCCCGCCATCCCGATCGCGTCAAACGCATCGTCGCTTCCAATACGGGTGCGTTCCCGCGGCCCGCAGGTAAGAAACTGCCGCGGTCGCTGTGGTGGGGTCGCAACACCAAACTGGGTGCGTGGCTCATTACGCGGCGGAACTGGTTCTGCAAGTACGCCGCGAAGTGGTGCGTGACGAAGCGCCCGCTCCCGGCCGACGTTCGAGCCGGCTACCTCGCGCCTTACGATTCGGCTGAGCACCGCGTCGCGGTGCTGAAGTTCGTGCAGACGATCCCGCTGAAACCGAGCGATGAGGGCTTTGATATTGTCAGTGACACCGCGGCGTCACTGGTCAAGTTCCGCGACACGCCGACTCTGCTGTTGTGGGGCATGAAGGACTTCGTGTTCGACCACCATTTCCTCGACGAGTGGAAGCGGCACTTTCCGCACGCGGAGGCGTACACGTGGCCCGACTGCGGGCACTACCTCCTCGACGACGCCGGCGAACTCGCCATCATGCGCGTGTGGGAGTTCTTGCAGCGCTACCCCATCAACCCTGAGTAGCATTCTTGTTAGTCGCAAGCCGCAGGCGAGCGCGAAGGTTCGCGGCTACACGAAATACCTCATGACTTCCTCTTTTCTCAACGTCGCATCGCACCTCGCGCGCATGGCGGCGCAACACCCCTCACAGGTAGCGATCCACGCGCCGCGCGGACGAGTACACCGCTACGGACCCACCGAACACCGCGCGATCACCTTCGACGAATTGAACGCCGACGCGGACGCCATCGCGCACGGGTTGCAGGCGGTCGGAGTCGCTTGCGGCACGCGCACCGCGCTCATGGTCCCACCATCCCCGGACTTCTTTGCGCTGACCTTCGCGCTACTCAAAATCGGCGCGGTGCCGGTGCTCATCGACCCCGGCATGGGCGTGAAGAACCTCGGCAAGTGCCTCGCGGACGCGGAACCGGAAGCGTTCATTGGCATCGCGAAGGCACATGCCGCACGGCGCGTGCTCGGTTGGGCGAAGAAGAGCATTCGCGTCACGGTGAACACGGGCCGGTGGCGGTTTTTCTGCCGCACCTCGTTGGCGCGATTGAGGAAAGCGGGCCGCACGCACGGCGCGTACCCCATCCCCGAATCGGAGGCCACCGAACCGGCTGCGATCCTCTTCACGAGTGGCAGCACGGGCATCGCGAAGGGCGTGGTGTACACGCACGGCATCTTCGCGGCGCAAGTGGATCTGCTGAAATCGACCTATGGCATTGAACCGGGCGAGATCGACCTTTGCACCTTTCCGCTGTTCGCGCTGTTCGGCCCGGCGCTCGGGATGACGTGCGTCATTCCCGATATGGACGCATCGCGCCCCGCCCAACTCGATCCGTACAAGGCTGCGGCGCAGATTCGGCAGTTCGGCGTGACGAATATGTTCGGCTCGCCCGCGGTGATTCGCCGGCTGGGTGAACTCTCTTTTCCCGCTCCCCTTGCGGGAGAGGGTGTCGGCGCTTCGCCGACGGGTGAGGGGAAAGCTGCACGCGCCGCTGAGGTCTCACCCCTCACCCGGCTCGAAGACTCGCCACCCTCTCCCGCAAGGGGAGAGGGAAAAGACCAAACCGGTCTCCCCACGCTCCGCCGCGTCATCTCCGCCGGTGCGCCCGCGTCGGCGTCTTCGCTCGAACGCTTCGTGCGCCTTCTTCCCGACAGCGCGGAAGTGTTCACGCCATATGGTGCGACCGAGACGCTCCCCGTTGCGAACATCGGCAGCCGTGAGATTCTCGGTGAAACGCGACACCTCACCGACATCGGCAAGGGCGTGTGCGTCGGGCGTCCCGTTCGCGGGATGGAGGTTCAGGTTATTCGCATCAGCGATGAGCCGATCGCAGAGTGGGATGATTCGTTGCTCGCGGCGCCGGGCGAAGTCGGTGAGTTCGTGGTTCGCGGACCGGTGGTGACGCGGGCGTACTACAACCGGCCCGACGCCACCAGGCTCGCGAAGATTCGCGACCCAAAGACGGGCGAAGTGTTACATCGCATGGGCGACGTCGGGTACCTTGACGACCGCGGGCGCCTGTGGTTCTGTGGGCGCAAGTCGCACCGCGTCGTCACGCCACACGGCACGCTGTTCACCGACATGGTGGAACCGATCTTCAACACCGTTTGGAGCGTAGCAAGAACAGCGATCGTTGGGGTGAAGCGAAATGGCGTGACGCACCCAGTACTGTGTGTCGAGATGCAGCGGCCAACGTTCCTGCGCCAAACACCTATACGACTCGACATGAGGGAACAGAAGTTACGTGACCTCGGTCAACAGTTCGACCACACCCGGAACATCACGACGTTCCTCGAACACCCGAACTTCCCCGTAGACGTGCGGCACAACTCGAAGATTTTTCGCGAGAAGTTGGCGGTGTGGGCGAACAAGCAACTCGGCCCGAAGTGGAACCCAGAGGCTAAAGCGTGAAGGCAGTGGTGACCGGCGGCGGAGGCTTTCTTGGCGGGGCAGTCGTGCGACTGCTCCGCCAGCGGGGAGACTCCGTTCGCTCGTTCACGCGCTCGCGCTACCCGTGGCTCGATGAGTTGGCCGTTGAACAATCGCTCGGTGATCTCGCGAACCTCGAAGCCGTCGAACAGGCCGTGACCGGCTGCGATGTCGTGTTCCACGTCGCGGCGAAGGCTGGCGTGTGGGGCCGCTACGCGGACTTCTTTACCACGAACGTGACCGGCACGCTGAACGTGATCGCCGCGTGCAAGAAGCAGGGCGTGCGGCGGCTCGTGTACACGTCCACGCCGAGTGTCGTTCACGAGGGCAAGGACAACGAAGGCGCGAACGAGTCGCTGCCTTACGCCAAACACTTCGAGGCGTACTACTCCGAGACGAAGGCGAAGGCGGAGAAGGCCGTTCTCGCCGCGAACGGCCAGGACCTCGCGACGGTGTCGCTCCGCCCGCACCTGATTTTCGGCCCAGGCGACCCGCACCTGATTCCGCGCCTCATCGACGCGGCGAAGGCCGGTAAACTCAAGCGCATCGGAGTGCGCCCGATCAAAGTAGACGTGACGTACATCGACAACGCGGCGCAGTCGCAACTCGACGCGGCGGATCGCCTGGATATCGGGACCTTGCCCGCGGGCAAGGCGTACTTCATCTCGAACGGCGAGCCGGTGGAACTGTGGCCGTTCGTGGACCGCATCCTCGCGGAAGCCGGCGTTCCCCCGGTGACCAAAAGCGTGTCGGCCTGGAAGGCGCGGCTCGCGGGCCGCGTGCTGGAATGGGCGTACCGGTGGCTCCCGTTCCTGTCGGGCGAGCCGCCGATGACGCGGTTCATCGCGAGCCAGATGTCCACGTCGCACTGGTACGACATCAGCGCTGCGAGAAGGGAATTGGGCTACGAACCGAAGGTGACCGTCGAGGAAGGGCTGAAGCGATTGGGCGAGAGGTTGAGAGCTGTCTTGTAGGGTGGGCACTGCCCACCATGCTTTGCGCGTTCCTCAAGCGAGTCTCGCTGCATGGTGGGCAGTGCCCACCCTAACAAAAGGCAAGGATCATTTCACATCGACCTTGTACAAATCGAACTTCCCCTTTCGCTCGCCGACGAATACCACCGACCTGCCGTCTGGGTGCCACGCGGCGTAATCGCTGCGCTCTCCGCTCTCCGTTACGCGAACCAAACCGCTCCCGTCCAACTTGCTTGTGAAGATGTCGTAATGTCCGTCGCGGTTCCAGGTGAACGCCAACCGCGAACCGTCCGGCGACCAGCATGGGCGCAGTTGCATTCCATCGAGTTTGCCCACACGCTTCACGTTAGTGCCGTCCGCGTTCATCATGTAGAGCGCGAGCGTGCCGTCGCGGCTGGAGCAGAACGCGATTCGCTTTCCGTCAGGCGAGTACGCGGGCCAGTTGTTGATGCCGCCGGTCGTGAGCGTCTTGCGATTACTCCCGTCGCGACCCACCGACGCGATCTCTTGACCCGTCGGCGCCGGGATGCCGAAACACACCCGCTCGCCCTTCGGGTGGAAGCTTGGCCGGCGCACGCCCGCGAAGCCGCCGCCGGGGTCGAACACCGCCTCCTTGCCGCTTGCCGCATCGCGGATGACGAGCTTCAGGTTCAGGTTGCCTTTGCTCTGCACGAACGCGTAGGTACTCGCGTCCGCGGTGAACGTTGGCTCGAACTCGGAGGTGAGCGCGTCCGCGTGGAGCTTCGTAGCGGTCTTCTCGCCGAGCTTCAGGCGCATGAGGCGGGTCTGTACCGCCGATTCGAGAACGGAGAATACGATCTCGTCGTTCTTCACGAACACCGGATCGAACTTCTGCGTGCCGTCGGTGGTGAGGCGCGTTTCAGAAGAGTTCATGGATCACCCGCGTTTCGGGAAGGACGCGCAGTTCGGCGCGGGCTTGCGAATCCATCCCGGCGAGTTCGAGGATCGTCGCCCCGACCATCCCCGGCGTGATCGGTTCTGTCAATGGTGCGCTCGCCGTCTTATCGCTATCGCCAATCACCGCGCCGCCGCGAATACCGCACCCGGCCCACATCGAGAAGTAGCACTGCGGCCAGTGGTCGCGGCTCGCCTGCCCGTTGATGCGTGGCGTGCGCCCGAACTCGCCCATCGCCAACACGAGCGTGTTTTCCAGCATTCCGCGTTCGCGGAGGTCGTCGAGCAGCGCGGCGAACACGCGGTCGAAGATCGGCCCGTGCCGGTCCGGGAGCAGGTCGAAGTTGAAGATGTGCGTGTCCCAGCCGAAGTCGCAGTTCGGCGTCATCGCCTCAACGTATTGGCTCCAGTTCACCTGGATGTACGGCACCCCGGCCTGCGCCAATCGTCGCGCGAGTAGGCACGACTGCCCGAATGACGTTTGCCCGTAAGCCTCGCGAACGCTTTGCTTCTCTTGCGTGAGGTCGAGAGCCTTGCGCGCTTCGGGCGTGGTGAGCAACGCGTAGGCTCGCTTCTCGGTCGCGGTCCACTTCTCGAAGTCGCGTGCGTCGGCTTTCTTGTTCAGCGAATCGAGTGCGCCGAGCAGTTTCTTGCGGTCGTCGATCGCCGCGGGCGAAAGGCCGTCGAGGAGTTTGAGTGCGGGAATGTCCGTCTCGCCGGTGTCGGTGCAGCCGACGAGGAACGGGTCGTAGTTGCGTCCCCAGTTGCCGCCGCCGTAGCCGCGCATCGGGCCGACCACGTCGCGCGGGTTGCCTCGCCCGATCGACACGAACGGCGGCAGTTCCTTTGCGCCGCGGTGCCGCGCCAACACCGACCCGAAGTTCGGCGCCGCCGCGTCCTTCCCTTCAAGCATCCCGGTGAGGCCGATAGAACCAGCTTTTAAGTGGTCGCCGTCGAAGTTGACGTTTGAGCGGACGAGCGCGAACTGGTCCGAGCGCGCCGCGATCTTCGGGAACAGTTCGGTGAAGCGCAGTCCGGTAGTCTTCGTCTGAATGGTGCCGAACGGCCCGCGAATGTCGGCCGGCGCGTTCGGCTTCGGGTCGAACGTGTCGAGGTGACTCGGCGCGCCCCACAGCCACAGCACGATGACAGACTTCGCCTTCGCGTGTTCCTTCGCGCTCGCGGTGGGCAACCCGAACGCGAGCGGTGCCGACGCTGCGCCGGTCAGGAACGCGCGGCGTGAAATGCCGCCGTGCAGCGACGCGCGAAAACTACCGACTTCAAACATGGTGCGCCTGATCGCGGGAGACAGAGGTCGCGGTGGGATGTGTGTAAGTGTACCCGCTCGCGAACCGCGCGGGCAAGCAGCGTGTCGCGACTCGGGAGCAGTTGGCCGTGAAGATAGACACGTTCTTATCTGAACTTCACACCTGGCTCATCCGGTTCCAGGGCTATTCGGAAGTTGGGTTTGGGTGGTTGAGCCATGGTATCGCCTTCTCGGGCAGAACGGCGATCTCGCGTGTGGCGGCGGCGATGCTCGGGGCGTCCATTCGGTTGAGCAGATATCACGTTTACGGTTGTGGTGGGCCTTCGCCGCAAAGCCGGCTCGACCCACCCTAACGAAACCGAAACCCGCCCGGCACATTTCGCGGGCCGCTATAACCTTTCGTAGCTGTCTAATCTCTGAAGCCGATATTCTCTCGCTCGGCCGGATCGGTTATTGATTCGCCATGGATTTCGCCGAGCAACTCAAGGACGACTTGCGGACAGGACGGCTCCAGCCGGATCGGTTAGCCGACTTGTATGTCGCCTC
>CAMDQN010000125.1 GCA_945905925.1 Singulisphaera sp. GP187 | reverse complement strand
TCTGAGATTGAGTCGAATTGGTGAAATGAGTTTGTGAGTCCTTCCGGGTACAGGTCGAACCAAACTCCTTTTCTAACCATGGATGCTACACGCCGGCGGAACCGGTTGCAACGACTTTTCGAGTTTTTCCACCGTTTCCCGACACTTGAACGAACTCCCCTCCAGGCGTAGACTTCCGCCGGTGCAGCGACGCACGTCCCGATCGCGGCGCCTCTGTCCGAGAAGGCAACACCCACCGGAACGAGATGACCGAAGGCGAAACCCGGCTCCCGTGGCGCCCGTGGCGTTCCAGTGCCGCCGCGTGGGTCGCGACTTGCCTCGTGCTGCTCGCGGGCCTGCCGCTGTTCCTCGCGATGCCGCCGTGGTGCGATGTCACGCTCTACCAGATGGCGGCGCGCAACGTTCTCAACGGCGGGACCCACTACCGCGACATCTTCGACACGAACCTGCCCGGCTTCGTGTGGCTAATGGCCGTGTGCAAGCTCGCGTTCGGCTGGAACTACGAGGCGCTGCGTGCCGTAGATCTGTGTGTGATCGGCGGGTCGGTGGCGGTGTTGTGCGGGTGGGTGTGGCGGTGTGGCGGGACCACGTCCACGGTCGCGTGGTTGGTGGCGTCGGTCGCGATGTTCTATCCGTTCACGTCCGAGTTCAACCACATCCAGCGCGACCCGTGGATGCTGTTGCCCGCAGCGATCGCGGCCCGGTTGCGCGTGGGGCGTGTGTGGCGGGAAGGCAACCCCTCCCCAACCCCTCCCCTAAGAAGGGAGGGGCTTCAAACTCCGGCTCCCCCTCCCTTCTTAGGGGAGGGGGTTGGGGGGCCGGCTTCCCTCCTCGAAGGCTTCCTCTGGGGCGTCGCGGTGTGGCTGAAGCCACATGTGGTATTCCCGGCGTTCGCGGTGTGGGCGGTGTCGGCCGTGTTCCTCGCGCGCCGCGAACCGCGACGACGCGTTCTCGCCGACCTCGCGGGGTTGATTGCGGGTGGACTGCTCGCCGCCGCGCCTGGCGTTGTGTGGCTCGTCACCACCGGCGCGTGGACGCACTTCCTCGATATCTTCCTGAACTGGAACCCCGCGTACCTCTCCGATTCCGGTTCGGTGAGCGGACGCTTCGCAACCGTGTTCGACTGTTTCCGCCCGTGGAGCCTTCTTCAGTACCCCGCACTCGCACTCGCAATCCTCAGCCTGTGGGAAGCCCGCGTGTGGTCGCGCACGCCCGGCGCACCCGCAACGGTTCCCCGCCCGCGGCGCTGGTATCTCCCCGCCGAAAGTGAACGGGTAGCGTCCGCGCGCGCGCTGCTGGCCGCGTTCTACTTGGGGTGGATGGCGCAAGCAGTGCTGATCCAGAAAGCGTTCGACTACGTTCACGTTCCGCTGCTGGTGCTCGGGTTCGCTGTGGTCGCGTCGCACCGGTGGGCGTTCGGGTTCGCGTACCTCGTGTGGTTCGTCGCAGTCGGGATTCTGTTGACCGTTGCGGAGCAGTACCCCGCGACCGCTCCGACGATCCACGCGATCGACCCAAACAACTCACGCGTGAAGTTCGACAAGCACCCACTCGCGAACGCGGAGGTCATGAAACTCTGGCCGCGCGCGTGGTCCGAAGGCGGAACGCCCGAACTCCGCGACCGACTCGGGCAGTGCACCAACATCCACTGCGGCACGCAATGGCGCGAGCTCAACGAGGTGGCGAAGTTCCTCCGCACCGTCGAGCCGCGCATCGGGCCGCGCGAACTGAACTGCTGGCACGACAGCACGCACCCGCTGTACCTGATGCTCGATCTGGATCCGGCGACGCGGTACATGCACTACGGCACCGCGTTCGGCATCAAGGAGCCAGCCACACTCGCGCCGGGGGAGAGGTCCAAGCGCCAACAGATCGCTGACGCGGTTCGCCAGAGTGATCAAAAGTACGTCGTTAGCGACCTTCTTCGGACCAGCTGGGTTTCGGCCGCGCCGTACCAAGCGAGTTCGTGGCGCAACGGCGACCCGCTCCCGGTGTGGTTGCCAGAAGCTGAGCGCCAGAAGTTCCCGTGGAACCAACCGGTGGTGTTCCGCTCGGGGCGGTACGTCGTTCACAAGATCGAGAACCCGCTCGGCACGATCCGCGTCCCGGACTGGGAGCACCTGAACCGGCTCGCGACGTTGGGCCCGGATGAGTGATGTTGACCACCCCGCTCCGACTTGAATCGCATTCTCGCTTTTCGCGCGATTTTTCAGCTCTATGCACCCGGCCCACACGCGCGTGGAAGCAGTTGGCCTAGTTTTGCAGCCTGGCGCGGCGCGATTGTACCGCCTGCGCAATGGACGCCGCGCGAGATGCCATCACGAAGTTAGATCAGCACTTGTGTCTGCTCGCACGCGGTTTACAATCATTAACGCACCGCACGTCCGCGGTCCCCCACCACCTTTCCGTCGCCACGAGTTTCCCATGGCGCAGCAGATGATCACGCTTGAGGAAGCCGCGACCCGACTCGGCATCTCCCCGGAGGAGATGAAGAAGCGGCTCAAGACGGACTCCGATTTCAAGAAACTCAGCCAGATCCGCGACGGCTCCAACGTCCGGTTCAAGGTTTCCGCCATCGACGAACTCGCGCGGCAACTCGGCATGGCGAGCGAAGACGGATCGCCACTCGCTCCGATCGAGGGCGACGAACCCGACTCGGACGACTTCAAAGTCAAGGCAATCGACGACAAGTTCAAGAAGGCCCCGAAGAAGCCAGAAAAACCAGTGCCCGAAGAGGAGCCGCTCGACTTCGGCAGTTCCGAGGACGACGTGTTCTCACTCGCCGCGGACGAGCCAAAAGCGACGAAACCGCCGACGCCGAAATCCTCGGGCCGGCTCACGCCGAACAAGGCGTCGAAGGCACCCGCCACGGGTGACTCCGATAGCTCCTTTGAAAGCGAAGGCTCGTCGGACAGCGACGTGCGACTCGACGGTGGGAAGACGAAGAAAAAAGCTCCATCTGACGAGTCCGCAGTCCCGACGGAGGAGATCGCGCTGGACTTTAGCGGTCCCGGCAGCGCGGTGCTCAAGGGCGGTAGTTCGGGCAAACTCTCCGCGCCTAAAAGCGGCGGTTCGTCCGGGAAACTAGACAAGAACAAGGGCAAGGGGAACAGCCCGGCGAAGCCGGACCCGGCTGACAGCAGCAGCGAGTTCGAGTTGAGCCTCGACGCGGACAGCGACGACTTCGACCTTCAAATGATCCCCGAAGGCGACGAGGTCGACCTCGGCAGCCTACCGACGAAGGACAAAGCCGGAAAGAGCAGCAAGCGCGACAGCCAAGATGGTATCAACCTCAGCGACCCGGCCGACAGCGGCATCTCGCTCGAAAAGAACAAGACCAACAACAAGAAAGACAACAAAAAAGAGGAAGTCGACAGCGAAGCGTCGGGCCTGGACTTCGAGTTATCGCTCGATTCGTCCGCGGTCGCGTCAAATCCGAAACTGGGCCCCCCGAAGTCTGGCAAACTGGTTCTCGACTCGGACAGCGAGTTCGAGTTGACCCTCGACGATTCCAGCGGCACGCTCGAACAGGCCGCGCTCGAAGAGGACGTACTGGGGGACTCCGAAGACAAGGGCGACATCTTCGAGACCGACTTCGAGATCCCGGCGATGCCGGACGAGTCCGCGTCCGAGGCGGTCGCGCTGGAATCGGACACGGACCTGGAGAAAGACGACTTTGAAATCACGATGGACGACAGCGACGTCGTGCCCGACGAGGAGTCCGGTAGCGAGGTCGTACTACTCGATGACGAAGAAAACGACGCGAAGCCACCGAAGGGCAAGCGCAAACCGCCGAAGGGCAAGAAGCAACCGCAACCGACCGAAGACGACGTGGATGTCGATCTGGCCGACGACTCGGCGGCCGACGAGGATGAAAGCCCGGTGGCCAAGGCACTAAAAGGTGCGAAAGCCACGCCGCGCGGCGCTTCGGAACAAGACGACGCGGACTTCGCGGCGACCAAACCGTGGGGCATCGTTCCGCTGCTGTTCCTGGCGCCCGCGCTACTGCTCACGCTCGGTGGCGCGCTGATGGGATTCGAGTTGCTCCAAACGATGTGGGGCTACCAGCAGCCGCGCAAGCCGAGCGCCCCGCTCGTCCGCGCGCTCGCCACCCAACTCGACATGGAACTCAAGGATCAGTGATGAGCCCCCAACCCCTCCCCTAAAAGGGATGGGCTTCAGACGCAAACCCTGCGCGTTCGCGGTTTCGTCTTGTGTTTGAAGCCCCCTCTCTTTTTAGGTGAGGGGTTGGGGATGGGGTTCTTAGCAGACTTCTCAATCATCGCCGCCGACGCGGCGTGACTGCTTCTTGTCCGAGTTGCGGCGCTTGTCGGCCACGCGACGCTTCTTCGCGCCCTTCGTTACCTTCGGCTTCTTCCGCACTACCGGTTCGACCAGCGACACCCGCACCATCTCCGCCAACTTCAACAGACAATCTTCCTTGTTCCGCTCCTGGTCGCGGTACTTCTGAGACGTAATCACCGCGTCGCCGTCGGTCGTGAACCGACTCGGGAACAACACCGGCATCCGGGCGCGCGCGGTTTCTGGGATCGAGGACGTCGTCGCGGCAGCCTTCCACCTCAACACCGCTTTGGACGCTACCTTGTTCACGTTCTGACCGCCCGGGCCGCCGGAGCGCGCGAAGCTCCACTCCAGTTCGTCGTCCGCAATGGCGATGGTATCGGTAATCTGGAGCATCGGGGTACACCTGATGGTTCCGCTCTGGCTTGACGGGCCGGCGCAGTTTGCCTATCGTCCGCCAGCGCTGGTCGCGCCCTTTCACCACGGAGCGAAACGGTATGAGTGCCTCTGTCGGCGGGCGCCTCGAAGAAATCGAACCGACCCGGTCGCTGTTCGGCCCGGACTACCTCCGCCTCGCTGCCCTCGTACTCGTCGCGATCGCGGTCCACGCGTGGCTCGTTTCGCACACTGCTGTGACCGCCCGCGACAGCCTCGGGTTCGCGCGCCAGGCACTATGCTTCGAGACGCCATCAGCGGCGCCGCCGCACGCTGGCGGGCGCCCCAAGAACACCATCGATCACATCCGCGCGTCGGAACACCCGCCGGGCTACCCACTCGCAATCTGGGGCGTTTACAAGGCGTTGAGTACCGTATCGGATGCGCCGGTCGCGGACCGCGCGCTGCTCGCGGCGCAGATCGCCAACGCACTCGCCGCGGTCCTGCTCGTCATCCCAACGTACTTGATTGGGCGGATGCTGTTCAGCCAGAACGTCGGGTTCGCCGCCGCCCTGCTCTTCCAAGTGTTACCGGTTCCAGCACGAATCACCAGTGACGGCCTCACGGAAGGCGTGTATCTCCTGGCGACGGCCGTTGCGGTCGCGCTGGCGGTACGTGCCGTGACGGTTCCGCGCATCAGCAGTTTCCTGCTGTGCGGTCTCGCCAGCGGCTTTGCCTACCTCGTGCGCCCCGAAGGCTTGCTGGTCGCCGGCGGCCCGGGCGTCGTGGCACTCTGGTTGGGGCTGACTCGCCGGTGGCCGCGCGAGCTCGCGTTCGGGCGCCTCGCGGCGATCGTGGTTGGCGTCGGGTTGGTCGCGGTGCCGTACGTGGCGCTGATCGGCAAGCTCTCGAACAAGACAACGGCCGACATCCTGCTGAAACCGGGCGACGCTCCACCCCAGATCTACCGCGGTAGCCCGAACACCGGACTCGCGACGACCGGACCGCTGTTCGCGGAGTGGTGGAACGATACCCGTGACGCCGGCCAGTCGCAAACAATGTGGGGCGTGCAGGCGGTGCTCAAGGAGGTGAGCAAGGGCGCGAACTACGTCGTGTGGCCGCTCGCTCTGTTCGCGATCCTGGCGCTGCGCCGGCGGTTCGGGACCGATCCCGGGCCGTGGGTGTTGGTGGTTGTCGCGTTATGCAACTTCTCGCTGCTGCTGTACCTCGCGGCGCGTGTTGGATACGTATCCGAGCGGCACACGGTGTTGCTCACGCTGCTGGCGTGCCCGTTCGCCGCGGCCGGGCTTCCGTTGCTCGCGGTCGCCATCGGGCAGGTGTTTCCGCGGATCGAGCGCCTTGGTGTGCGAGTCACAGCCGCGAGCCTGCTCGTCGTGCTAGTCACGGCGTCGCTACCGTTCACGCTAAAGACGATGCACCCGAACCGCGAGGGCCACAAGCACGCCGGGAAATGGCTCGCGGCCAACATGAAGGAGAACGAGGCGCTCGCCGATCCATTCTGCTGGGCCGCGTGGTTCTCGGGCCGAACGCTGTACCGCCCGAGCGACTACAATCCGCCCTCGTCGCGTGCGACGTACATCGTGTTGGAGAACAAGTCCACGACCCCGCACTCGCGCTTACCAACTCTGCCGGAAGCAAAACTGTTCGCCTCGCACCCGAGCGCCCGCGTCGTCTACCACTGGCCCGAGAACGTGCCTGCCGAGAGAGCGATCGTTCACGTCGTGAAGATTGGTGGACAGTGATTTGCAGGGTGGATCGATCCGCAAAGCCGGATCGATCCACCCTGCAAACGTCATTCCGGGTCATCGCTCAATCGCTTCGGGAGCTTCACGGTAAACGTCGATCCCTTGCCGACCACGCTCTCGACGCGGATGCGCCCGTGGTGCTGTTCGATGATCTGACGGCACACACTCAGGCCCAGTCCTGTGCCGCCACGACCGTACTCATCCGGCTTTTTCGTGGTGAAGAACGGCTCGAAGATCTGACGCAACTGGTCCGGTGCGATGCCCAGCCCGGTGTCGGAAACCTTGATCTCGGCCGTCTCGGACTCGACGTTGTCGCGCACCTCGATCTTCAACCGCCCGCCGTTGGGCATCGCCTGGCGCGCGTTGAGAACGAGGTTCACCATGATTTGCTCGATCTGCCCAGGCAGCACCCACGCGACAGGGCGCGCGTGGAACTTCGTCTCCACGTGAACACGATTCTTCGACAGGTCTTTCTCGGTCAGAATCAGCACCTCTTCGACCAGTCGCGAGATGTCGCAGTGCAGGCGGTGCGTGGCACTCTTGCGGGCGAACCCAAGCATCCCGCCGGCGATGGCGGCGGCCCGTTGCCCGGCCTTCATGATGCGTTCGAACGCGAGTTGCTTCTCCGCGGGATCCTGGTTACGGCCACCGAGTTTCGCGGAGTTGATGATGGTCGTGAGGATGTTGTTGAACTCGTGAGCGATGCTTGACGCGAGTTCGCCGACACTACTGAGCCGTTGAGCCTGGAGTAACTGTTGCCGGAGCGCCTCGGTCTCGCTGACTGGGGTCAGCACGTCTTCGCTCGTCATCTTTTCAGCTCCCTCGACCGGACCCTTTACCCCGCAACAGGTATCGTCCACGCCGCAGTGGGCACTTCATACGAACCGCACAATCGCACCTCTGGGGCAAAGCACATTTCAAAATGAAAAAGGAAAAATGAAGACCACCAACACCGGCGCCGACGCATCGGCTCTGCGCCTCTTGGTCTTCCACTTTCTTGTTTCATTTTGAATTTTGCATTGGTTCACGCTTCGGTCTTCTTAACGCCCAATTCCTCAAAGGTCGCGTTGACCGCGGCAACTTGCGGCGGAACGACGAGCAATTGCCGTGCGGCCCAAAGGTCGGCGTCGGGTACGATCTCGCTCACGGCGAGGTTCACGACGCGGCCGATGGTTGCCCAGTTTGCCGAACTGTACCCGCGGAGAAGTGAGAGGAGCAGCACCTTGCACACGACCCCGTGGCACACGATCACGACGCGACCGCCGGGATGCGCCGCGACCACGCGGTTGAATGCCGGAAGCGTGCGGTCGCGCAGTTCGTCGAACGATTCCATGCCGGGGTAGGAGTAAGCCGTGTTCCCCGCGACCCAGTGGCGCGTTGTTTCGTCCCAGATGTGATCGGCTTCCGCGCGCGGCTTGCGCGTCAGCGGTCCGACGAACCTCTCGTGCAACGACTTCTCGAATGTGTGCGGAACACCGAGCGCCGCCGCGATCGGTGCCGCCGTCTGCGCCGCGCGCCGCATGATCGACGATACCACGGCCGTGGGCTTGAGTGCCGCGAACCACTCGACCACCACAGCCGCTTGTCGGTGCCCATGGACGCCGAGTTCGATGTCCGACTCGGCCCCGTGGAACATCGTGGGCGCGGCAGTTTCCGCGTGCCGCACGAGCCACACGACTTCGGGAAGTTGCGAGTTCATGATGCGTCCTGTGGGGTTGGGTCGTCTCTTGTTACGAATGGCGCCTTGTGGCGGATTGGGAAAGAGGCGAAACTCGAAGAGCAGGCGTTGAGGTGTTCGGTTAGCCGCGACCCGAAGGGGAGCGTGTGCGTCTCGCACCCCTGCGGGGTTATGGCTAACCAAACACACCCAAAGACCAACCACCTACCTAGAGGATAACGATGTTCACAAGCGCCGCGCTGGGGTTGCTGCTGCTCGCGCCTTCGGCGCCGGTGCCCGCACAGCCGCCGGTCGCGGCACCCAAGGCCGACCGGTTCAAGGCGCAGGAGTTCGCGCGCATCGTGTACAACATCGGCGACCAACTCGCACTGCGATACGTCCGTCCCGTCGAGATGAAGGGACTGATCGAAGCCGCGATCAAGGGGCTTTACGACGAGTGCGGGCTTGCGGTCCCCGACCGCGTGACGCAGGCGGTCCGCACCGCCAACGGCGGCACTGAACTCCTCAACGTCCTCGTCGATGTGCGCCTGTTGCTCGCGGACCAACCGGCGCTTCGCGGCCCGCGCGCGTTGTTCGCTGCCATCAATGGTTACAAGCACGCGACCGAGCCGGCGTGTCAGTTGGTCAGTCCGCGGGCGAACACGTTCGCGTCCATCGACATGGACTTCGGGATCGGGATCGAACTGGAGGGCGTGACCGGGAACCCGTGGATCATCTATCAGGTGGAGTATAAGACTGCGCTCGGCCACTATGCGCCGTCCGGTTGGTTCGAACCGGTGCCACGCCCGGAAGCGGTGCCCACGCCCGCTGGGTCGCTGTGGCGAGTCAGGCGAGTGATCCCCGAGAGCCACGCACAAAAAGCTGGCATCAGGCCCGACGACGTTATCTCACACCTCAACGGCACCGAGATCACGGCAGACAACGCGAACAAACTGTTCGGGCAGTTCGCATTCCCGCCGCAGATGTTCGACCCGCAAACCGGGTTGCCCATCGTGCCCGAGCGCACGCTCGCATTCAAGCGCGACGGCGCGAAGCCGTTTACGGTGAAGATCAAGGGCGGGGCGTACACACCCGCGAGCGCGTTCGGAGTGGCACGTACCAACGAGGACAAGTGGGACTGCATGCTCGACCGCACTTACAAGATCGGCTATCTCCGGCTCGGTGCGGTCGAAACCGGACTCGACACGAAAGTCGGTGATATGCTCGCGGACCTGGACCGGAAAGGGTGTCGCGCGCTCGTCCTCGATCTGCGGTGGTGCCCGGGTGGTTACGTCGATCCCGGCGTGCGGATCGCCGGCATGTTCCTGAAGAGCGACGTGATGCTCGCGCAGATGAAGTACCGGAACCCGCAGTTGGCCGGGAGCCAACCCGAGATTCGCAACACGTTCCCGAACTTAACACGTTACACTACGTACCCGCTCGTGGTGTTGGTCGGAAGCGAGACGACCGGCGGCGGCGAGTTGATCGCGGCGGCGCTACGCGACAACGAACGCTGCGTCTTGATGGGTCAGCGAACGGTCGGGCGCGCGTCGATCCAGAACATCATCGACGGCGGGTTCGGAGGGTTGCAGTTCAAGGTGACGACCGGCGAATCATTCCGCCCGAACGGGAAGTCGCGTCAGCGCAAGCCCGACAGCGGCCCTAATGACGAATGGGGGCTGAAGCCCGACGAAGGCTTGGAAGTGCCGGTGACGAAGGACAAGTCCGCGGAACTGCGGCGCTGGGCCGACCTGCACGCGCTGCGCCCGTTCGACAGCACCGAAGGGCTGGACTTCGACGACCCCGCGCTCGACCCGTACCGGCTCACGGCGCTCGACTACCTCCGCAAGAAGCTCGGCAAACCGCAGGGGGTGAAGTAGGACAGGCTGGAAGCCTGTCCTACAACCGCGCCGCTCCATTCAATACTCCGGTACCCTCAACCGGAGATTCCGAATGAAACTCGCCACGATCCAGACCCCATACGGCACGCGAGCCGCGCTCGCCGTCGCCGACGGCTACATCGACCTGCACGCGACCGACCCCGGCTTACCGTCGTGCGTGAAGTCGCTCCTCGCGGCGTCGCCCGCGATCCGCAAAGCGGCGAGTGACGTCGCTTCATCCAAAAGCGCGGTGAAGTACGCGGCGAATGCGGTGAAGGTGCTGCCGCCGATCCCGAAGCCGGGCAAGATTCTGTGCATCGGACTGAACTACCGCGACCACGCCATCGAAGGTGGCAAGGCCATTCCGAACGAACCGGTTGTGTTCGGCAAGTTCCCGAACACGCTCATCGCACACGGCGACCCGATCATTCTCCCGAAGGTCGCGGAGAAGGTCGATTACGAGGCGGAGTTGGTGATCGTGATCGGCAAGACCGGGAAGCACATCCCGAACACGGACGCGGCGTTCGAGTACGTCGGCGGGTACACCGTGGGGCACGACGTGAGCGCCCGCGACTGGCAGTTCCGCGGCGAGGAGAAGCAGTGGATCATCGGGAAGACGTTCGACACGTTCGCGCCGACCGGCCCGGTACTCGTCACGGCCGACGAACTCACGAACCCGCACAAGCTCCAAATTCAGCTCCGGCTGAACGGCACGACGCTCCAGAACTCGAACACGAAGGAGTTCATCTTCGGCGTGCCGCATCTGCTGTGGTTCCTGTCGCAAGTCATCACGCTGGAGCCAGGCGACTTGATCTTCACGGGAACGCCGCCGGGCGTGGGCATCGCGCGGAAGCCGCCGATTCTGCTAAAGGCCGGTGACGTGGCCGAAGTGGAAATCGAGGGCATCGGCACGCTGCGGAACCCAGTCGTCGCGGAGAGCTGAGGATACCGAACCGGGTGTTTCAGAGTAGTAGGCACACTCCCATGTGCCGTCGCTTCGCAACTCAAAACCGCATCGCGATTCTGACTCGCACAGCCACGCACACGGAGTGTGCCTACTACTTGAAACACGGGTCCCGAAGCCCGTTCCGATCACGGTGCTTTCTTGAGAGCTGGCGGGGTCACATCCGCGAGCGTGGTTCCCTCAATCACGTGGTCGATCAGAATCGTCTCGGGCACTTCGCTCGTTTCGCGAAGCAAACCGATCTGAAAGAACGCAACGTTCTCGTCTTTGAGCGTGGCCGTGTTCGTGAGCGGCACCACCTTTTCCCCTTCGAACCACACTTCGACGAACCCCTTCTTGGGATCGCGCGACCAGAAGACGTGAAGGGCGAAGTCGTGCCACACGCCGGCCGTCATCTTCCCCTTCCCGGCCCACTGCCGGGCGTAGGGCACGCGCGTGGTGAACAGGATGTCTTCGCCCTTCACCTCGAACGCCATCAATTGGCTCCAGCTATTTCGCGTCTCGAAGTAGCCGAGCGAGTGGTTCGCGTCGGAGAGTTTCTTGGGCAGATAGACGCTCCAGCCGAAGTAGCGATCGGTGCCTTCGGCCGTGCCGGGCGCCTTGGGTTGGTGCTGAAGTTCGATGCGGTCGAGTTTGCCCTTTTTCGCGGCGTTGGTCCCGTCGATGCGCAGCGCGTACTTCCCTTCCCGCACGGGATCTTTCACGACTGTGACCGCGTCGGACTTCGGCGCCCCGGGCCACTGCTTCAGATCACCGGTCTCGAAGTCGCCGCGCCAAATGACTTCGGCCGAAACACTCGTCGCCACGAGTCCCACTAACAGGACACCGACCGTTCGCGTTTTCAACGCGGCTCGGCGCATGGCGGACTCCTTCGGAGTGGGAACGCTCGTTACCTTCAACCGATCGCAACGGTAGGTTTTGTCTTTGCCCCTCCCCCCTTGCGGGAGAGAGCAAAGACAGGTCGCCGCCCGCCGGACCTTTAGCCGACCGGATCGAGACCCGTGAGCGTGCCCGTGCTCGAACTGAATTTGTCCACTTCGACACCGAGACGCTGGAGCATACTGAGGTAGAGGTTGCACAGCGGCGGCGGGTTCTGCGGATCGAATGCGAGGTGCTGCCCGTGTTTGAAGCCGCCACCGGCCAGGAAGACCGGGAGATTCTTGACCGCGTGGCTACTGCCGTCGCCCAGGTTGCTGCCCAGGAACACCATCGTGCGGTCGAGCAGAGTGGCACCGTCCTCCTTCGTCTGCTTCAGTTTGGTGAGCAGTTCGCGAACGGTCTTCATCGTCTCCTCTTCGACGATCTTCAACTGCGCGAGTTTGCTCGGCTCCTTGCCGTGGTGCGAAAGATCGTGGTGCCCAAGTGTCACGCCCGCGATCGGCGGCGCCGCGGTCGTGCCGCTCAGCATGATCGTAACCAGTTGCGTCGAATCCGTCTGAAGCGCCAGATGCGTGAGGTCGAACAGCAACCGCGTCCGGCCAAGGAGGTCGGATGCACTGGGAATGTCCGTGGGCGGCGCGACGTTGACCTTCGGCTTGGGCGTCTTGGCCCAGGCTTCGTCGCGTGCGAGGCGCTTCTCCAGTTCGCGAACGCTGGTGAGGTACTCGTCGAGCTTTTCGCGGTCGTCGGTGCCGAGTTTCGTGCGGAGCGTTCCGGCTTGGTCGCGAACATCATCGAGGATGCTGCGACCGTCTGCGAGCCGGTTCACCTGACCCTGAACCTCATCGGGCTTGCCGTCGAGGAACAGTTTGGCGAACACCTTCGACGGGGAAGTTGCCGCAGGAACCAGCGCGCCGGTTCGCGTCCACGAGAGGCCCGCGCCTTCGCCCGACAGCGCCAGACTGGGGAATCGGGTTCGACCGCCGATGTGTTCGGCCGCGAACTGATCGAGCGAGATCGCGTTGCGGAACCCGGGGCGGCCCGCGTTCTGCGCGCCGGTCAGGAAGCTCGCGGACGCTTGATGCGCGAACCCCGGACTCATCCCCGCGTGCGACAGCCCGGACACGACCGTGAAGTCGTTGCGGAACTCCTTGAGGACTTCGAGGTAGGGCGTGAGTTCGTAGTCCTTGCCGGCTTTCTCCGGGAAGAAGTACGCGGGATGCAAGCCGAGCGGCGTGCAGATACACACCGTGCGGCGCCGCGGCTTCGCGTCGGCAGCGGCGTGAGCGCGCTTTGGCGCGAACGCATCGAGACACGGCAAGGCGAGCGACACGCCGGTGGCGCGGAGAATGGAGCGACGATTGAGTTTCATGTCGGCTTCTTTCGTGGGGCAGGCCGCTGGCTTGCCGAAGCGAAGGCAGGCCAGCGGCCTGCCCCACAAATCAGTCTTCACTTGTGTTGAAACACCTTGCTCTGGACCATCTCATGCACGAGCGTGCGGAAGCCGTAATCCTTCGCGCGAATCTTGGCGATCATCGCCTCAATCTCAGGCTGGTCGGCTTTCACGGGCGTCCCGCCGGTGGCGTAGCACAACAGTTTTTCGGTCAGCGAGCGGGCCAACTGATCCTTGTCCTTCAACAGCAGTTGCTTGAACTCGTCGATGTTCTTGAACTTCGATCCGTTCGGCAGCACGTCGGACGCGTCCACATCTGGGCCTTTCTTGTACCGCATCGTGCGACCATCGACGACCGCCGGTCCGCCTTTGCCCACGCTTCGATAATAGTCGCGCCAGCCGCCGATCACGTCGAAGTTTTCCAGCGCGAACCCCGGCGGGTCGATCTTAACGTGACAACTCGCGCACTCAGCCACCTGCCGGTGCTTCACGAGTTGTTCGCGGATGGTGGTGGTGCCGCGAATGTCAGGCTCGACCGCTTCGACATCCACCGTGGGCTTGGGTGGTGGTGTGCCGAGAATGCGGTCCAGCACCCACGCTCCTCGCAGAATCGGTGAGGTCGTGGTGCCGTTGGCGGTCACCTTCATCACGCTTGCCATAGTGAGGACGCCGCCGCGGTGACTGCCGGGCGGCAGCATGACCTTCTGGAACTCCTGACCGGTCACGCCCTGGATGCCGTAGTGCCGGGCCAACCGCCCGTTGAGCATCGTGAAGTCCGAGTGAACGAAGTTCGTCAGGCTCAGGTCGTTCTTCAACACTTCGCCGAAGAACAGCAGCGTTTCCTTGACCATCGCCACTTTGAGAACGTCGTCGTATTCGGGGTAAAGCGACGGGTCCGGCGCGGTGTCGTCGATGGCGCGAAGGCCGAGCCACTGGCCCGCGAAGTTGTCCGCGAACGCCGCCGCTTTGGGGACTTTCAACATGCGATCGACTTGCGCCCGGAGCGCGTCGGGCTGGCTTAACTTGCCCTTCTCCGCGAGTGCGAGAAGTTCCTCGTCGGGCATCGAACTCCACAGGAAGTACGACAACCGCGATGCGAGCGCGGAGTCGTCGAGTTTCCCCGGTTTCTCCTGAAGGAACAGGAAGTGCGGGGACAGCAGCACGGATTTGAGGCCGACGCGCATCGCTTGCTCGAACGACGCCTTCGCGTCGAGTTTGGCCTTTACGCGAGCGAGTACGGGGTTCACGTCCTCCGCGGTCACGGCCCGCCGGTAGGCCCGCCGCATGAAGTCGCGCAGAAGTCGCTCGGCATCGACCAGCGGTTGCTTGGAAACAACTTCCACTCGCTTGCTGTCTTCGGCGCTCGGTGCCGGTCCCTGTGCGAGATCGCCAAAGACGCGGCGGTGACTTGCTGGCGGCCACGTCTCGTGAATCGGCCCTTCGATTTCCACCCACTGAATAGCCAAGCCTGGGCCCTTGTACTTGTCCGCTCCGGCCTTCTCGATCACGGGCGGAGTCACGCCCAAATTGTCCACGACGAAGCGCACCGTGTTCTTCGCTTCCAACTTCTCGACGAACTCGATCACGGTGGGCTTGCCGGGAAGAACATCGTGATAACCAACGATGCGTTCCTCGGTCACGGCGGTCATCGTTCCGGCCGTCATGTGGAACGTGACCGGCTTCTCGGTCTGGAACGCGTACCCGGAAATGCGGAACCGGTAGTTACCGCGAAAGTGCGTGCGGAAGTTCCAAAGCGTTACCTGGATGTTCGCGGAGACCCACGAACTGAAGATCGCGACGGAATCCTCCAGGTGACGGTACACGCTGCCGGTCGCCTTGACGGACTTCTCGTCCTTGATGTCGAAGCGTTTCTTGATCATCCACGGTTTCGGCCCGTTGACGATGGCCGCGTCCAGCACCTTGTCGGCCGCTTCCAGGTACTGTTCCATCAGGAAGGAGGACACGTGCAGCGCTTCGGCATTGTTGTCGAAGCCGTTCGCCGACGTGTCCGGTGGTAGCAAGTCCTTCAGGTCGATCTCCACACCAAGCAGGTCGCGCACGGTGTTCTGGTACTCGGCCCGGTTGAGTCGGCGCATCGCGACCCGCCCGTGGGCGGCATTCCGGGCGGCTTCAGCGGTCACCACGCGCCCGCTGATCCAGTCCGCGAGAGTCAGAACATCTTTCTCTTTCGGGCGCGGTTTCCCGGTCGGCGGCATGGTGCCGTTCTTGAGCTGCTCCGACACCGCGAGCCACCGTTCCCGGTTGGCCTTGTCGTTGAAGTCCCGCGTGAGACTATCCAGGCTGAAGTTGCCTTTGGGCTTCGCCCCTGTGTGACAGGTCTGACAGTGTTGCGTCAGGAACGGCCCGGCCGGTTCGCCCAGCGCCTTGGGGACTGGATCAGCGGTGCGTGCCGTCTGTCCGAGCATTCCGAGACCGCAGAAAATGAGTACCGCGACAAGTACCCCCACCCGTGACCGCCGGCCGGAGGCCAGGCGAGTTGAAGTGTGTCGATCGTTCCGACTCGGCGAGGGTCGCCTTTTTGCCATTCTCCGGCTCTCCTGACGGCCTTCCGGCGTCTTCGATGTGCCGCGGCGTTCAACCCGACACCGAACACCCACCCGACGTATCGTGGAAACAATGTCTCGAAGTGTGAGTTACCGCGGACAGGTTGTATCGCCGATTCGACGATGCGCAAGGTTGAGAAAGATGGTGTGGTGATCCGGCAGTATTGTTTAGTCTAGCCGCGGAGGACGGCTTCGGAGAACGAGAATCCTTGAAAAAAGTGTGTGATCTGTGTGCCGCGTGTCCCGCGCGATGACGTCATTGCTGCGAGCGCCGCCGAGTTCGTTGCGGGCCGAAGTCGTGTATCGGGCCGCGAAACGTCTGCGTGCGATTGTTTTCGTGGAAAGTCGGCGGCGGCTTGTTCGGTTTGGTGGGCTTACCACCGGGCGCACAGCGGTAGAATTCGCACAGGCGTGGTGACAACTCCTGATCTGGCGCCAAGGCGCTTGCGCGATCGTCTGATTTGTAGACAGTTAGTTTTCCCCTCGTGTTGCCTCAGCAGAAGATGTTACCGAGCGGCGACCGCGTTTTCGACCGCCTTATCTAGCGTCTGATTCGCTATTAGGTCTTGTTCTTTGCACCAACAACGACCAGCCAGCGTGGGGCTCTCCGTTCCGTCCCCATAAGCATCCACCAGCGTCCGAGCCATCACGTGACGCCACTCGCGGATGCGACGCTGGAGGGTGCGCTGTTGCCTACTCAGCGTCGACACCCAAGCCGAACTGTTCGCCTGCCCACCTCGTGCGGGCGAAGGCCCGCGTGCCCACGTCGTGAACCCAACCGGAACGGATGCCCAGGAGGGTGTTCGGAGCGAAGTGGCAAAATGTGAGAAAGCCCTTGGGATCCACGCACCAGGACCCGAGGAAGTGGCAGTAATTCAACTGTGCCACTTCTCGCGCATTCAGTTCCAGAGCCGAACGGACCAACTCCGGGTCGCCCGCCTTCCCGGCGCCTGCGATCAGCGGAAGCGTCAACAGACTCAGCAGACCGTTTCCGAGTCGCGGGTTCGGTTCCTGCGTGAGCATCTGCAATAGACTGGTTTGCGAACCCACGGGGAATTCGGCGGTCAGACGCGTGCGGTCGCCGCTCACCGCGAGCCCGGCTCGTCGGAGTTCCGTCGCAGTCACCAACATCGGTTCCCCCGCCGCATCAGAAGCGCGCAGACCCGCGGGCGCGATGACGCCCTCAATGACATTTGCCATGTCGTCGTACACTGTTCTGCGACCACTTCGGGGGTGTTCACTGACCGCGGGCCGGCCGATCAATGGGGCGAGGTACTCGCCAAGAATCACGGCTTCGGTCGCTTACAGAGCCGCCGTCAACGCGATTACCCGCCCGAACCACTGAGCGGTTCCCTTGTGGACATTGACCGTCGATTCCAGACGCAACAACGACGGATCCTGCCGACTGCGGACGAAGCCGCTCATCGTGGCCGTCGCCATCATCATCCCCAAGATGCCCAACCTCCGATCACTGTCTTGGAAATCAGCCACGACATCCGACCGAATGTGAATCCGGCAAAGTGTGAAGCCGTCGTCGTCGAACGGTTCATCCGCCCAGATTCTTTGGCAAAAGAGGCTCGGCCACCATCGGAACCCGCGTTTGAGTTTGACGGACCATTCTTTATCAATGAGCAGATGTTTGAAGACATCACCGACAACCGAAAGACCGATGTCAGACATGAACATCCTCCAATTTGGCTCGGGTACCGGGTGGTGTACCTACGAGTGGGTGACGAGGACGGTTAACGACAAACGCAACCGTGGTTTGGGGGAAGTAAAGGCTTCATCGCCAGCATCGTAACCAGAACGACGCAGGGAAACTACAAAAACTGCGCCGCACGCAGATAGTCTGTTCCGCGTTCCCGACCCGACACCGCGGGATGTCCACGTCGAGATTAGAGTCGCTGCACAATAGGCCCGGTGGGCATAGGTTGTGTGTATGAGCCACACGAGCCGTTTGAAGCGGATGCCGGACACGTTCCGGCAACTGACGGGGATCACACCCGCGGCGTTCGACCAACTGCTGGCCGAACTCGAACCCCGATACCAGCAAGCCGACGCCAAGCGGAAGACCCGGCGACCGCGTCAG